>JAVBRG010000136.1:0-4253 GCA_031548195.1 Planctomycetota bacterium
GGAGTAAACGCCACTGTAGCAATTGTCTATCGGCCTGGATTCCGGCGAGTTACGCCTCACCCCGGTTGAACGCTTGCGACGCCGGAATGACGTGTGGGATTAGGTCCGATGTGACAGGACAAAAAGTTATGTTTACACAAATTTGAGATGCGCCCCATTCAAACCGCCGAATGGCGATTTTGGAAAATCAAAAACCCTTGAAATTCGGGCAAAAATGATTTTTGCAAGGTGGCGATTGGCGGTTAATTCGCCACCTTGCAAAAGTTCAGTTAATACACGCAAAGCGGCTCGCCGGTCGCGGCGGCCATGATTTTTTCCTGGGTCAGGGGTTCCTTCGACCGATCGAACTCGCCGCTGATCCGGCCCTGGTGCATCACCAAAACCCGGTCCGACATGCCGATGATTTCCGGTAGATCCGACGACACCATGATAATGGATTTACCAGCGGCGGTCAGTTCGCACATCAACTTGTAGACCTCGTACTTCGCCCCGACGTCGATGCCACGGGTCGGTTCGTCGAAAATGAGGATGTCGGCGTCGCTGAAAAGCCACTTGGCGATAATCGCCTTCTGCTGGTTGCCGCCGGAAAGATTCTTGATCGGCGTCTCGGCGCTCGCGGTCTTGACCTGCAAATCGCGGATCAGCCGGTCCGACGCGCTCCGCTCGCCCCAGCCGTCGATTAGCCCCCGCCGGGTCACTTTGCCCAGGTTCGCCAAAGTGATGTTCGCCCGCACCGATTGGTCGAGAAGGACGCCCTGGCGCTTGCGCTCCTCGGGGAGCAGGCCCAAACGGTGGCGAATGCTGTCCCGGGGGGACTCGATGGTCACGGCCTTGCCGAACAGCCTCACCTCGCCGGCGCTTTTGGGATCGGCCCCGAAAATGCAACGGATCATTTCGGTCCGGCCCGCCCCCACCAGCCCCGCCACCCCGAGAATCTCGCCCCGCCGCAAGCTGAATGATATGTCCGACAAAACCCCCTGCCGCGACAAACCCGCCACCTCCAAAACCGCCTCGCCCAGCCGGGCCTGCCGGGGCGGAAATTCGTCCTTCAATTCGCGCCCGACCATCAGGGAGATTATCTCCCCCTTGTTGGTCGCCGGAACGTCCAGGGTCTGGATGGCCCGGCCGTCACGCAGAACGGTGATCCGGTCGCCGATTTCAAACAGTTCGTCCAGGTGGTGGGAAATGAAAACCGTGGAAATGCCCTGACGCTTCAGGTCGCGGATGAGTTCGAAGAGGGTCTCCGTCTCCCGCCGGGTCAGGCTGGCCGTGGGCTCGTCCATGACAATCAGCCGCGCCCCCTGTGACAAAGCCTGCGCCACCGACACGAACTGCCCCTCCGCCACGGTCAAATCGCGAATCCGGTCGTCCGGGTGGAAGGCCGTCACCTTCACTTTCGCGAGCCACGCGCGGGTGTCCCGCTCCCGCCGCGCCTCGTCGACGAACAGCCCCCCCCAGCGCCTGGGCTCGCGGCCGAGGAACATGTTCTCCGCCACCGTCATCTCCGGCAGCAGGTTGAACTCCTGGTACATGATGCTGATCCCGGCCCGCTGCGAGGCCAGGGGACCGTCGATGTCCAGGGGGCGGCCTTCCCAGACAATCTGTCCCGCGTCCTTGCTGTAGGCGCCGGAGAGGATTTTCATCAAGGTCGATTTACCCGCCCCGTTCTCGCCGACCAGGACATGCACCTCGCCCCGCCGCACCGAGAAGGTCACCCGCTCCAGCACCTTGATGCCGTAGAAGGATTTGTCGATGTCACGCATTTCCAGAAGAAAATTTTCCACCGTTATTTCATCCCCCGCTGTTCCCGTGGAGTAAAGCCGCCGCGTCCGGCCTGGGTCGAGGCGGCATCCTGGCATTTCCCGGCCTCGCGCTGCACCGCATCCCACTCGGACATGATCGCGGGCGGCTGCACCGGGGTCGAGCCGGCGCCAAACTCGAATTCGATTATCACTCCGCCACGGGGGTCGTACAAATGTTTCGCGTAATCCCGCACCGCTTTTCGCCCGACTTCCGGGTCGGGGGAGGACATAATCCACTGCCGGTCGATTTCTCCCCACAGGGTGATTTTCCCTTTCGCCAGCGCCGCGACCTTGTCCAGGCCCATGCAGAACACTTGTGAATTGAAGGCGTCGACGCCGATTTCGATGATGTCGGGGTAAATCTCCAGGGTGTGGCCGTCCGAGTGCATGAAGACCGCCTTGCCGCGGGCTTTGGCGATGTCGCAATAATCCTTGTAAAGGGGCTTGAACAAATCCCGCCACACCGCCGGCGGAATCAGGAGCTGATTCTGCGTTCCCCAATCGTCCATGAAAAACATGCCGTCGACGTCGGTCGAGGCCCAGAACTCGAACTCGCGGAGGTAAAATTCGTGAATCCGCCGTAACATGCCCCGGACCTCCGGCCCCGGGTCCATGATGTCCATCATCGCCTCCTCGGTGGTGCGAAGCCATTGGTAACGCTCCCACGGACGCGGCAGGGCGTGGCAGAACAGGAACAGGTCCGACTCGGCGCAGGAACGGTTCACCCGGTCGCGCGCTTCACTGGCCGCCAATCCGGTCGGAAGCATCTCTTCCGGCGCTTCGAGCCGGCGCCAGTCGCTCAGGTCGGGGATCAGCGCCTCCTTCGCTTCGCCGATGACCCCGCGTTCGAGATTGTTGAACATGCAGCCCCATTCGTCGACGTAACGGCCGGCGTCGTAGAAATGTCCCCGGCGCTTCTTCGAGGGGAGGGTCACGTCGACCGGGTAGGCGAAGTCGTCCGGCCAGCGTTCGGCCAGGAGCCGCATGACCTCGGGGTAGCGTTCGGTGGCCCAGGGGAGGGTCCACACTTGCCTCGGGAGGCGGGGGGGGGATTGAAAACGCAAGGTGGACCAGACCAGTTCGCGGGAGGTTTGCGTCATGTGAAGCCCTTGGGTTAATCAGGACCGCTCGGACCGTGCGGTGAGGTATTCGTTGAAGGCGACGGCGGCGAGGATGACGACGCCGGTGAAGACGTTTTGCCAGTAGGAGGAGACCTGCATCAGGCTCATGCCGTTATTGAGAATGCCGATAATCAGGGCGCCGAAGAAGGTTCCCCACACCGTCCCGACGCCGCCGGAGAGGCTGGTGCCGCCGACGACGGTGGCGGCGATGGCCTGGAGCTCGTAGCCGACGCCGGCGTTGGGTTGGCCGGACTGGAGGCGGGACATGTAGATGTAGCCGCCCAGCGACGCGAGGACGCCGGAGATGACGTAGACGCAGATTTTGATGCGGGTCGTGGAAATGCCGGAGAGGCGGGCGACTTCGTCGTTGCCGCCGACGGCGTAGACGTAGCGGCCGAAGGGGGTTTTCCCGAGGACCAGGGCGGCGAGGGCGACGGCGATGAGGAGGATGACGACCGCCACCGGCACGGGGCCGATGTGGCCTTGGCCGATCCAGGTGACGTTGTCGGAAATGCCGAAGATGGGGCGGCTGTCAGTCAGGAGGAAGCAGACGCCGCGGATGATACTGAGGTTCGCGAGGGTGGTGATGAAGGGGGTGACGCGGAATTTGGTGACGACGATGCCGTTAAAGAGGCCGCAGGCCAGGCCCACCGCCAGGGCGATCCCGAGGCTCGCCAGGGTGGCGGCGACCGGGCTGGTCATGGGATATTTGACCACGAACATCGAGGCGAGGAGGCCCGAGATGGCGACGGTGGAGCCGATGGAAAGATCGATGCCGCCGGTGAGGATGACCCAGGTCATGCCCACGGCCAGCACGCCGTTGATGGAAATTTGCATGCCGACGTTGAGGAGGTTCTGGGGATTGAGGAAGCGGGGTTCAATCAGGGACACCACCACCGCCAGGCCGAGCATTACGAAGACGATGGCGTTACGGGTGAAAAAGCCCCGTCCCCGCCGGGTGCCGGGGGTGCTGTTCGTGGTCATGCTGCTTCTCCTGATCCTTCTACGATTATGCAAAGTGACGATTGGCGGTCCAATCGTCACTTTGCCAAACTTCGCTTACTTGCCTGCGAGGGAGGCCTTGTCGATGATGTTGCACTGGATGTCGATGGCCTTGATGACCGGTTTGCCGTGCCAGTTGTTGTCGAGCATTTCGACCGCCTGCTGGCCGATGACGTCGGGGCTTTGCGAGGAATCGGCGACCCACATGCCGCCCTGCTTGATGGCGTCGATGGCTTCGGGGTTGCCGTCGAAGCCGATGAAGTCGATGTGTTTGCCGGCGGCCTTGGCGGCGGCGATGCCGCCCACGACGGCGGGGTCGCCGACGGCG
>JAVBRG010000040.1:0-6786 GCA_031548195.1 Planctomycetota bacterium
AAAATAGCAATTTTTAGAGGTGCCCGTAACCGAGTTGAGATGCGCCTGTTTGAATGGTGGTTTTGCAAAAGTCCAGTTAGCAACCAATAATAATGTGGTTCTCTGTGCCCTCTGTGGCTCTGTGGTAAATAGAACTTTTCACAATTCCAATAGACGTTCGGTATACGTCAATCCGCATCCTGTTACGCCTTGAACCACCCCACACGTCATTCCGGCGCCATAAACATTGAACCGGGGGGAAGCGTAACTCGCTGCAAAAGTCCGGTTATTCCTTCACCTGCCGCGCATAAGTCTTTCCGTCCATAAGGTGGCCGAACCCCGCCGCGTCCGCCGGTTCCAGTTCGATAATCCAGCCGCCGTCGTAAGGTTCGCGGTTCACCAGGCCCGGGTCGTCCGCCAGCGCCGCATTCACCTTGACCACTTTCCCGGCCACCGGGCTGTACAGGCTGCTGACCGATTTCACCGATTCGAGCGAGCCGAATTCGTCGCCAATACCCAGCGCCTTCCCCACTTCAGGCAGTTCCACAAAAGTGATGTCGCCGAGCTGGTCCTGGGCGAAGTCGGACACCCCCACCCGGTAGGGACGCGCCGGGGAAATCCATTCGTGATCCTTCGCGTATTTCAGGTTTTCAGGAAAACGCAGTTCATCGGGATCTTTCATATCCGCTCCTATGCAGGTGTCAACGCTACGTCAAAGTCCGTCCTGTCGTCAAGCCTCTTCCTCATCCGCCGGGCCGTAACTATCCAGTTTGCGGTACAGGGTCTTCAAGCCAATTCCCAAACTCTTCGCGACGCCGCTCTTGTTCCCCCCCAGCCGCGCCAGTTCGGAAAGGATATACTCCCGCTCGATGTCCGCAAGGAGCAGGCCCGGCCGCAAGTCTCCGCCGCCGGACGCCGCCCCGCAGCCCGCTTCCCCCTCCGTCGGCGCCACTCCCCCGACTTCCTCCGGCAGACAGTCGAGACCGATTTCCCTGCCGACACTCCGGACCACCGCCCCCTCGACGGCGTTTTCCAGTTCCCGGACATTCCCCGGCCAGGCATAGCTTCGGAAGGCGGCCAGCGCGGCGGGGGCGAAAGAACGCTCCATATTGTAGCGGGAACAATATTTTTGCCGAAAATGTTCGGCCAGAAGCGGGATGTCCTCCGGCCGCTCCCGCAGGGCCGGCATGCGAATCCGCACCACATTGATGCGGAAATACAGGTCTTCCCGAAACAGGCCTTCCTCGACCCGCTTCTTCAGGTCCAAATTGGTCGCGCAAATCAGCCGGATGTCCACCGGGAGCGTTTCCGTCCCCCCCACCCGCTCGAATTCGTGCTCCTGCAGGACCCGCAGGAGCTTCACCTGGGATTCCAAAGGCATCTCGCCGATCTCGTCCAAAAAAAGCGTCCCGCCGTCCGCCAGTTCGAACCGGCCCTTCCTCTGCCGCACCGCCCCCGAAAACGCCCCCTTCTCGTGGCCGAACAATTCCGACTCCACCAGCTCCCGCGACAAAACCGCCACATTCACCTTGACGAATGCCTGGTTCTTCCGGGTCGACAAGGCCTGGACCGCGTTCGCCGCCATCTCCTTGCCCGTGCCGCTTTCGCCCTGAACCAGCACCGTGACGTTGGTGGCGGCGATTTGCTTGATCAATTCCTTCACCCGGGTGATTTGGGGCGAATGCCCGACAATCGCCTCCAGGGCGCCGGCCCGGCCGACCCGACGCTCCAATTTCGACAGGTACAGGGCGTTCGAGATGACAATCCGCAGACGGTTCAGGTCGACGGGTTTGGTCAGGTACTCGTAGGCGCCCATCCGGGTCGCCTCGACCGCGTTGTCGATGGTGGCGTGGCCGGTTATCATCACCACTGGCGTCTCGGGGTGCAGCTGCTTAAGCCGGCGCATCACCTCCAGCCCGGAGCCGTCCGGCAGCTTCAAATCGGTGAGCACCAGGTCGAACTCCCGCTCCTCCACGAATTTCAGCGCCGACCCCTGGTTCGCCGCCGCCAGCACCTGGTGGCCGAGGTCGCGAATCAGTTCGGTAAGCGTCTCCCGGGTGGCGTCGTGGTCGTCCACCAGGAGTATCAGTCGTTCCTCCGCCTGCATGCCGATCACCTCTTCGTGGTGTCCTTTCCCTTTCTGACCGTGTCCTTGTCCTTGATCATGTTCGAGACCACCTTCGCCGCCCGTTTGGGATCCTTCTTGACGGCGTCCTTGGCCAGTTCGACGTCCGACTGCTTTTCGCGAATCCGCCCCAGGCGGTTAAGAATGTCCTTCTCCAGCAACTGGCGTTTTTCCCGTTCCTCCGCCTCCGACCGGCGGTCGGATTCGGCGCTGGACTGGCGCATCTTGTGGATGATTAAAAACAGGGCGACCAGAATGAGAAATAGGGTGAACATCTGCCCCATGGTTGCGTTCCTCGCGTTGCACCGGCCCGCGCGAGCCGAATAAAAAAAATAGCGCCCGATCCGCTCGGACGCTTAAAAATAAAACACATTCCGGCCGCCGATTGCCGGAAATGGCGGTGAAAAAGCGGCAAGGCATCCATCAACCTCGGCTGTCGCCGCCGCCGGATGTCCCGCGTCGTTCAGGCGTAGTCGAGGAAAACGCTCTTGACGTCGGCGGGGGTTTTGCAGCCGGCCAGGGCTTTGAGGTGAATCGGCTGCTTGACAAAATAGGTGATGGCCCTGAGGACGCCACGGTGCGCGTCGTCGTCGTCCTTCGGGGTCAGAACCATGAAAACGAAATGCACCGATCCGCCGTCCAGCGAATTGAAGCCGGCGCCGTCCTTCAGAAGGGCGAAGGCCATCAAAGGTTCGTCGGAAAAACCGATGCGGGCGTGGGGAATCGCCACGCCGCCGCCGATGGCGGTGGAGCCCAGGGCTTCCCGCTCGTTCAGAAGCCGGCTGACGGTGGAGGTGTTCGCCTTGGCGACGAGGTCGGTCGAGACCATGTTGGCGACCAGGGACTTGACCACGGCGGAATGTTCTTCGGAGGGGAGGTCGACCAGGATGTTTTCTTCTTGAATGAGTTCCGCGAGAATCTTGGACGGAGAGTCAGGCATGGTTTTCTGTCTTTCATGTTGGCGGGCGAAACAAAGACGGTAAAAAGGACGACAACCTATCCAGTGTGAAATTTGGCGTTTTGACAATCACCCCCCATAATAATGTTTACAGGGGGTGGGACGCAACCGAAAAATGCCCGCCCGGCGCGTTGTCATGCCTGTGAACCCTAGCGCCGCGACAAAAACAGGTCCGGCGTAAACACCTCGTCCTCGAAATTCGGCTCTGCCGCCGGGGTCGGTTTGGCCGGCGGGACGGCGACCGGCTTCACGCTTTTGGCCGGAAGGGTAACCCTGACCGGTGCGGGGTTCTTCGGCCAGACTTCCTCCGTCTGCTCGTATTCGCCGAGAGGTTTATGGCCGGTTTGCGAACCCTGGGAAGGGTTGCCCGCCGAATTCGCCCCGGCATTATGATTGCCCAAACCCGGGTAGGGCTGAACCGCCGGGGCGGCCTTCGATTTCGAAAAGAGGTTGACGTCGGGCTGCCATTCCTCGTCGGGATTGACCGGGATGGAGGAGGGGCCTGGGCCGACGCGGGCATTCAGCGGTTGATTGGCCCGGCCGACCGGGGCGCCGGCGAAAGGTTTGCCGGCCGGAGCGGTCTTGGCCACCGTCGGCGGAGCGTTCGTGGGGGTCAGACCCGCGTCTCCGATGCGGTAGCTCGCGGTGTTGACGACCTGCGGCGCTTCGCCGGAACGGTAAAGGAGCGTTTCACCCCCCGTGCCGGCCGCCGCCGGCGGCAGTTCCCGGGTGGTGACGTTCACGGGCGGCTGGAATTCGTTTCTCGGGGGCAGGATTTCCCCGCTTTGGAACGGGGTGCGCGGATAGTCGGCCGGCGGCGCCGCGGCGTAGATGTCCCGGGGGGGGAGCTGGCGCATGCGGTCGTGGTAATCGGCCGGGCCGGCGGCAGGGGCGGAGCCGACATTTGTCCCGGCTGCGTAGGAGTCGTTCAAGGCGGCGGAACGCGAACTGTATACCGGGCGGTCCTGGAACATCTCCTCGGGCACGACCGCCGTTTCGCCGCCGAATTCTCGGGGCGGCCGGGCGCGGGCGGCCATGTCGTAGCGCTGGAGGGCGACGTCGTAGTCCTCGATGCGTTTTTGCAGGTCGGCGAGTTTTTCCTCTTCGCGGCGGATCAGGTCGGAGCGCTGGTCGATGTTGCCGCGCAGCTCCTCGACCCGCTTCAGCTGGGCCGTTTCGCTGGCGCGAAGGCGTTTGAGGTCACGTTCCATGCTGGTTTCGGGGCTGAGGTTGCCTAGTTCGTGATTGGCCTGCTGGCGGTTTTTGTCGCTGTTCTTTTGGGCGACGGCGTCGTTTTTTCTCCCGAAGGAGAAGCTGGGCCGGGCAGGGGCGCGGGTGCGGCGGCCGCCGTCGGCTTGCGAATCGTCCGGCGCGCAGCCTCCGACGGCCAGGGCCAGGGCGGCGGCGAAGGAAACGGCGGCGAATTTTCGACAATTCATGTTTGTCCCCCTGGGTGAATACACCTTCCCGTGATATCGGTCGAAACGGCGGGGAACTTTGATCCATCTGAAATTTTATCGGCTGGCGCTTGCTGCCGCCCGGCGCTAAAAACCTTGCCAGCGAAGGAGACAAGGATATACTGGAGACAATTGTTTTTAGGTGAAGCAAAGATAAGCAGCAAACCCATTGAAGGAAATCGAGCGGCGGTTTGCTCGATTTCCTTCAATATTACGGTTACCCAAAATTACGGTTCCACAAAAAACAAGGAAAAAATCATGGCCGCCAATCGTATCCGCGACGAACGCCTCGCCAAGCTCCAAACCCTCCAGTCGGCCGGTATCGACCCCTACGGTTCCAAAACCGTCACCTCCGGCCCCATCGCGGACATCGCGAAAAACTGTCCGGAACATCAGGACGATCCCGAGACCGCCCCCCTGGTCACCGCCGCCGGCCGGGTCACCGCCATGCGGAACATGGGGAAGTCCTGCTGGCTGGACCTCCGCGACCGCAGCGGCAAAATCCAGGCGAACCTCCTGCAGAAGCGCCTGGGCGAATCCTTCGAACTGGTGAAGAACCTGGACATCGGCGACTTCCTCGCCGTCACCGGCCGCCTCCTCAAGAGTCGCACCGGCGAAGTGACCATTTTCGCCGATTCCTTCAAGTTTTTGTCGAAGTCCCTGGAACCGCTGCCGGCCAAATTCAAGGGACTCCGCGACGTCGAAATCCGCTTCCGCCGCCGCTACCTGGACCTGGTCGCGAACGAGGACTCGCGGGAACGCTTCATCCTCCGCACTCGCATCATCGGTTACATCCGTTCCTACCTGGAGGCGCACGGCTATCTCGAGGTCGAAACGCCCATGCTCCAGGCCGTCTACGGCGGCGCCGCGGCCCGCCCCTTCATCACCCATCATAATGCCCTCGGGGTCGACCTGTACCTCCGCATCAGCCCCGAAACCTATTTGAAGCGCCTGCTGGTCGGCGGTCTCGACCGGGTCTTCGAAATCAACCGCTCCTTCCGGAACGAAGGCATCGACACCTCCCACAACCCCGAATTCACCATGATCGAGCTCTACGAAGCCTACGCCGATTACACCGACATGATGCGCATCGTCGAGGAAATCGTCTCCGGTGCCGCCGAGAAACTTCTCGGCACCACCAAGATCATGTACGACGGCCGGGAGATTGACGTCGCCATGCCCTGGCCCCGGCGGCGGATCACCGACCTGATTCGCGAGGTCGCCGGCGCGGATCCGGACAATGACGACAGCATGCGGGAGCGCCTGGTCAAGGCCGGCGTCGACCGCGAGAAAGTGAAGAACCTGTCCCACGATTACCTCATCAAGGAGGTGATGGACGAGTGCGTCGAACCGACTCTGGTGAATCCGACCTTCGTCACCCATCATCCCGCCAGCCTGAACCCCCTCTGCAAGCGAAACGCCCAGGACCCGACCTTGTCGGACCGTTTTGAAGTCATCGTCGCCGGCTTCGAACTGGCGAACGCTTTCAGCGAATTGAACGACCCCCGGGAGCAGCGCGCCCGTTTCGAGGATCAGGTCAAGGATGGCGGCGACGAAGCCTGTTGCAACGAAGTGGACGAGGATTACGTCTCCGCCCTCGAGGTCGGCATGCCGCCGGCCGGCGGCATGGGTATCGGCATCGACCGCCTGGTCATGCTTCTTACCGGGATGCCGAGCATTCGCGAAGTGGTGTTGTTCCCGGCCCTGAAGCCGAAGAGTTATGCGGAAGTGGCGGCGGCGATGGAGGACCTGGCCGAGGAGGAAGGGGAGGGGAAGGAAGGGTGATGAGAGTGAAGTTTTGCCTGGTGGCGATTGACCTGTAAATCGCCACAGGGCACTTCAAAAAGCAGCCTTTTTTAAAACTGCCCTTTTATAAATTTGCCATTCGGCGATTTTAGCAGCCCGTAAATAAAGTCCCCCCCATCATTTTCTCAATTTTCAGGTCTCTCAAAAATGTTAAGATCACAGTAGTAACAAATTTCACTGCGAGCTGCATTCTTTGGAGATTTTCGACTATGTCTATGGGCAAGAGACGCACGGATAAGCAGGGCGAACTGTTTGGGCGCTTTCCAATTTTGGCTGGTTAGAAATTGAGTAAAAACATTAAAAACCCGCTATTTTAGCTACTTTTTAAGCCTAAAATAGTTGGGGGTATGTTGATGCGGGTACAAGGCGTAAAATCACTATATAAAACACGCGGTTATGTGATCAAAAGCATCACAATAAAAAGCGGTTCAAAAACCGTAATTCTCAAGCGTGACAAACGC
>JAVBRG010000107.1:0-5923 GCA_031548195.1 Planctomycetota bacterium
TTCCACCAAACACCCGATCAGCGTCGGAACCGACACATCCGTAAGACAAGGGGCAAACGCCGCTGTAGCGGTCGCCAATCGCCTGGGGTGGGTATTCACTTGCTTAAGGTTGCACCGCAAATCTCCTAACGCTGTCACGCCGAACCACACCCCACTCGTCATTCCGGCGCCATAAACATTGAACCGGGGTGAGGCGCAACTCGCCGGAATCCAGGCCAATAGACGACCGCTACAGTGGCGTTTGCTCCTTGTCTTATGTGTAAGTTCTGAAACTGCCAGGGCATTTAGTGGAACCGCCTAGCGACGGTTTATCGGCCTGGATTCCGGCGAGTTACGCTTCCCCCCGGTTCAATGTTTATAGCGCCGGAATGACGAGTGGGGGGAGTCCGGCGTAACAGGGTTCGTAGCCGCCATTCCCTTGCCTCGACGTTACCGCCGACGGGTGGGGAGGAGTCCGGCGTAACAGGGTTCGTAGCCGCCGTTCCCTTGCCTCGACGTTACCGCCGACGTGTGGGGTGATGTCCAGGGTAACAGGATGCGGATTGACGTAACAGCGTTGAAATGCGCCCGTCATAACTTCAACTTCTTCACCTTGTAACGAATGCTGCGGAAGGTTATCCCCAACAGTTCCGCCGCCTGGGTAAGATTGTGGCCGGTCCGGGCCAAGGCCTGACGGATATACTCCGCCTCAATTTCCTCCAGGTGTTTTTCCAAATCGAAATTCTCGCCAATCTCCACCGGGAAATAAGCCCCGCCTATATCCTTGTCGCCACCGGCCGAATCTGCCGCGAAGGACCCGGCGGATTCCCAGGCGGTTCCGCCGCCGGATTCCAGTCTCCGCGGCGGGTTCCTCACCCCTCCCGCAAGGGATATGCGCGGCGGCGACTCGGTGTCGCCCCCGCTGCCCGCGGCGCCGCCGACCGCCGTCCAGGAAGGGAAAACTTCCCTGAAGCCCACCGTCTCCCCTTCGGTCAGCAAAACCGAGCGCTGCACCGCATTTTGCAATTCCCGGACATTCCCCGGCCAGGCATAGGACAGCATCGCGTCCATGGCGGCGACGTCGAAGCCGCTCAACTTTTTGCCGAAGCGCTCCGAGTAGAGGGACAGAAAATATCCCGCCAGGAGGGGTATGTCCTCCCGCCTCTCCCTCAACGACGGCACCCGGATGGGAATCACGTTCAGCCGGTAATACAAATCCTCGCGGAACGCCCCCGACGCCACCATTTCCTGGAGATTGCGGTTGGTCGCGGCGATGAACCGGACATCGGTCCTCGCCGGCGTCGTCCCGCCGACCGGATAGAACGAACGCGTCTCCAGAACCCGCAGGAGCCGCACCTGGGTGGTCAGGGACATTTCGCCGAGTTCATCCAGGAAGAACGTCCCGCCGTCCCCCAGTTCCAACAAACCCCGCTTGTCCGCCACCGCGCCGGTGAACGCCCCCTTCACATGGCCGAAAAGCTCGCTCTCCAATAACGTTTCCGAAAACCCGCCGCAATTCACCGCCACAAACGGCCCCTCGTGCCTTGACGACTGCGCATGCAGGAGCGCCGCCACCAGTTCCTTCCCGCTGCCGCTCTCGCCCTCCAGGAGGACCGTCGAATCGTTACGGGCCACCCGGCGGACCATGGCCTGAATCTCCTGCATGGCCGGGCTGGTTCCCACCAGGCGGCTGGGTACCTCGTCCCGCCCCGTGACCCGGCCGTGGGCAATCGCCCGCCGGGAAAGATTCCGGAGGACATCGTTGTCGAAAGGCTTCTTCAAATAGTCGAACGCCCCCAGCCGCATCGCCTCCACCGCAATGTCCCAGGTGGAATACGCCGTCATCACCACCACCGGAACCAGGGGATTCTCCAGCCGCAGCCGCTCCAGAAGTTCCAGCCCGTGCATCCCCGGCATGCGCACGTCCTGAATCACCAGGTCGTAATTTTCGCCGGCGAACCTCGCCAGGGCCTCCTCGCCGGAACAGGCCAAATCGACCTGGTGTCCGTCCTTGGTCAGGGCGATGGCGACCACCGTCCGCAGGCTGGGGTCGTCGTCCACAAAGAGGATGCGGCCCGCCGCCGCGGGCGGGCCGGGTTCTTTAGCTGGTATGCCGGCGTCTACGGTCATGTCGTCAAACCCCTCTTGGCATGGTATCCGTCATTCTTCTCGTTTGCTGCAATTTCGCGTCGTTCGTCGCCCTGCCGCCGTCCAGCGGCAGCCAGACCCGGAACAAGGCCCCGCCTTCCGGGCGGTTTGCCGCTTCGAGGTCGCCGCCGTGCAGCATCGCCTGTTTTCGCGACAAGGGCAGGCCCAGGCCGGTTCCGCCGGGTTTTTCGGTGAAAAAGGGTTTGAACATGTCGGCCAGGGCGGCGTCGGACAAACCCGGGCCATTGTCCGCCACTTCCACTTCAACCCCTTCCTGACCGCCCCGGGCTTGTTCGTGCAGGGTAATCCCCACCCAGCCCCCCCGGTTCGCCACCGCCTGGACGGCGTTCAGGGCGAGGTTCAGGAAAACTTCCTTGAGGCGATCCGTGTCGCAGAGGACTTCCGGGTCGTCCTGAACATTCACTTCAATCCGGCAGCCCTTTTCGGCGTCGCCTCGCCGGGCCAGGGTGGCGACTTCACGGAGAAGCGTCCCCAAGCGGCGGCGGGACAGGCGCAGGCGCCCTTCGCGGGAAAAGTCTAGGAAGCGGCCGATTACCCCGTCCAGGCGGTCCGATTCCGAGATGACGATGTCGGCCAGGAGGCGGTTCTGGCTTCCCTTGGGATAGGACTGGCCGATTTCCTGAATGGCGGAGCGGACCGCCGCCAGCGGATTCCGGATTTCGTGGGCGAGTCCGGCGGCCATGGTGGAGATGACCGAGGTGCGTTCGAGGTTGCGTTCCGCCCGCTCCAT
This sequence comes from Planctomycetota bacterium, assembly GCA_031548195.1. GTDB lineage: Bacteria > Planctomycetota > SZUA-567 > SZUA-567 > SZUA-567 > JAJBSZ01. The sequence goes on from JAVBRG010000107.1 coordinate 2,879, forward strand.
GCGTTTCCTGAGGGTAAGGTCGGAGACGAGAAACAGGAGGCCGGTCAAACCCGGGCTTCCCCCCAGGCGTATGCCGGAAATCCGCACTTCGGTGGGAGGGCGCCGGGAATTTTCCGGCACTTCCAGGGTCATGTACAGATCGCCCGCGTTGGCGGGGTCGAGCAGGGCGTCGATGCGGGACGGCGGGTTGCCGTGACTGGGGGAGTGGTTTTGCCCGGGGTCCGGGGGGGGAAGAAATTCCGCCGCCACCGGGCGAAAGTCGCCCCCCCGGGCCACTCCCGGGAAAAAGCGTTTGAATTCGGCGTTCACGAACGCCACTTGCCCCTGGTGGTTGACCACCGCCACCCCTTCCCGCATGCTGGCGAGAACTTCGTCGTTGAGACTTCGTTCTATGAACAGGCGTTCCGAAAGTATTCCCGCCACATACGACACCACGAAAAACAGGACGGTGAGGATGAGCATGGTGGCGACGACGGTCGATTCCGGGCTGTAGGGCAGGGTGTAGAGGATGTCCCGGTTGAAGAGGTCGCGGAGGACCGGGCCGACTTCCGGGACGTCCTGGAGGTAGGCGAGGCCGATATAGGCGACGCCGAGGGTGGCGATGGAAGGGAAGACGGCGGTGAGCCGGCGGGGGAGCCAGGCGGCGGCCATCACCAGTATGGGCAGGTAGTAGGGGATGAAAACGGAATAGAAGCCGCCGCTGGCGAGGATGACCCGGGTCAGCACGACCAGGTCGACGACATAGGTCAGGGCAATGAGCTGGTCCAGCCGGCGGTGGCCGCGGCCAATCAGGAGTATGACGCAATCGACCAGGAAAGCGGCGGCCAGCAGCACGATGGATTGACCGGGGCGGTAGTAATGGGCGCTTTCGTGGAAATAGATGTGCTGCACGAAAAAGGCGATGACGACCAGGTAAACGATGAGGCGGATAATCGTCACCCAGCCCAGGGACCACATGCGCCCGGGGCTGGAGGGGGACCGTTCCGGTCCGGTTTGGACGGCGGGTCTTGGACTGGTGGTCATTCAGACCGCCTGGGACATGTTGAGGATGGGGAGGAAAATGGCGATGACGATGCCGCCGACGATGATGCCCATGAGGACAATCATGACCGGCTCGATGACCGAGGTCATGGCCTCGACGGCGGTGTCGACCTGTTCGTCGTAGAAGTCGGCGACTTTCTCGAGGAGCGTTTCCAGGGCGCCGGTACGTTCGCCGATGGAAATCATCCGGACCACCATGGGGGGGAACACCGGGCTTTCCGAAAGCGGGGTGGCGAGGGATTCGCCCAGGCGCACCGCCTCGCGGCTGGCGGTGATGGCTTCCTCCACGACGCCGTTCCCGGCGGTGGCGGCGACGATGTCCAGGGAGCCGAGCATGGGGATGCCGGACTTGAGCATGGTGGAGAAAGTGCGGGAGAAGCGGCTCAGGGCCACTTTCTTGAAGAGGTCGCCGACAATCGGGGCGCGCAGGCGCCAGCCGTCCAGCATATAGCGGCCGCGGGGTGACTTTCGGAACAGGCGCAGGAGCACGAAGAGGCCGAAAATGCCCCCGGCCACCAGATACCAGTGGCCGATGAGGGCATTGGAAATGGTGAGGACGACGCGGGTGGGGAGGGGGAGTTCGGCGCCGAGTTGATCGAAAATGTCCTGGAACATGGGCACGATGAAGACCAGGAGGCCGATGGTGATGAGAATCACCATGGCTAGGGAGACGGAGGGGTACATCATGGCGGATTTGATTTTGCGTTTCAGGGACAGATTTTTTTCCAGATAGGTGGCGAGGCGTTTCAGGATGACGTCGAGGTCGCCGGAGGCTTCGCCGGCGCGGATGAGGTTGACGTAAAGGGCCGGGAAAACCTGCGGGTATTTACCCATGGCGCTGGAGAGGTCGGTGCCGGAGCGCACGGCCGACCTGACGTCGGCGACGGCCATTTTGAAGCCGGGGTCGTCGGTTTGTTCCAGCAGGATGTCGAGGATTTCCACCACCGGCAGGCCGGCTTCGACCATGGTGGCGAATTGCCGGGTGAAGATGACCAGGTCGTCGCCGGTGACGCGCGGTTTCGGTTTGAAAAGGGAGCCTGAGAAGAAGCTTTTTTTCACTTCGCCGATGGAAAGGATGGCCAGGCCGTTCCGGCGGAGTTGCTGCATGGCGGCGGCTTGGCTTTTGGCGGTGATTTCATCCTCGATTTTTTTGCCGGTGGAGTCCCGGGCCACGTATTTGAATTTGGACAAGGCGGCGCTCCTGTGTAAATGATTCCCTAATGATAGCCCTGCCACGCCGCCTGTCAACGGTTCGCCGTTTCCGGATATCTGCATCAGCGCGTAACGATAAAACTCGGCGGAAATTCAATTCACGCTCAAGGTCACCCGGCGGTGGAAATCGCCGTTGCGCCAAACCAGGGTGTAGGTTTTGACACGTTCGGAGCCGAGGACGTTTTTCAAATCCTGCTGGCTGCGGACTTCCGTGCCGTTCACGGACAGGAGGATGCTGCCCTGGCGGAAACCCATCTGATTGGCGGGGCTGCCCCGGTCGACTCCCGTGACCAGCACCCCCTGGACGGTGTCGTCGTAGCCGAGGCGCTTACGCATGTCGGTGGACAGATCCGAGACCTGTATTCCCAGGTTCTGGAGGAAGCGGTCGCTCCTCCCCTCGATGACCACGTCGGGGGCGCTGGTGTCGAGGATGACCCGGAGGAGCACGGTGCGGCCGTCGCGGATTACCTCGATGTCCACCGGCTGGCCGGGGGTGGTGATGGTGACGAGATTACGGAACTGCTGGTCGTCGGCGATGTCCCGCCGGCCCCACTTCACCACCACGTCCCCCCTGCGGAGGCCGGCCTTCTCGGCCGGACTGCCTTTGGTCACCGCCTGCACCAGGGCGCCTTTCGGCGACTGCATGCCGAAGGCCTGGGCGAGGTCCTGGGTCAGGCTTTGCGTTTCCACGCCCAGGTAGGAGCTGGTGATTTGCTTGTGGGAGATGAGGCTCTGCATGATGCTTTTGGCCATGTTCGAGGGAATGGCGAAGCCGACCCCGACCGAACCGGA
>JAVBRG010000076.1:0-11224 GCA_031548195.1 Planctomycetota bacterium
TAAAAATTGCTATTTTGCCCGCAGACGAGGAAGGGCGTAGTGGCAGCGTTTTGTAACACGCGGTGGTGGTTTGTGTTACAAAACGCGAGAACGAAGCCCTGACGAAGTATCCGGGCAAAAGAGCATTTTTAGAGCTGCCCCCAAATGTATTCCGCAATGAAATCCGTCGTTCCCGGCGGGCGACCCCGTACAGTCCGCGTTTCACGCGTTCGCGTTTTATCCGTTGTTTTGGCGCATAGTCGGCGGTATATTCTTTTCAAAGGAGAGAGTCATGAAGAAACTGGCATTTTTGTTGGCGGTTTTGTTGGTGGCGGCGGGCGGAGTCGCGCTGGCCGGCGAAAAACTGATGGTGGTCATCACCCCTTCCCACTCAAACCCCTTCTTCAAGACCGAAGCGGATGTGGCGGTGGCTAAGGCCAAGGAACTCGGCTACGCCGTGCAATCCTACTCGCATGACGACGACGCCTCGAAGCAGTCGAACTACTTCGACACCGCCATCGCGAACAAGGCCGCGGCGATCGTCCTTGACAATGCCGGCGCCGACGTCACCATCGCCGCCGTGCAGAAGGCGAAGGACGCCGGGGTTCCCACCTTCCTCATCGACCGCGAAATCAACGCGACCGGCGTCGCAGTCTCGCAAATCGTCGCCAACAATTATCAGGGCGTCCAGCTGGTGGCCGAATTCTTCGTCGAACAAATGGGCGAGGAGGGCCTCTACGTCGAGCTGGTCGGCCGCGAATCCGACACCAACGCCGGCGTCCGCTCCCGCTCCTACCACGACGTCATCGACCAGTACCCGGACATGAAGATGGTCGCCCGCCAGTCCGCCAATTGGAGCCAGCCGGAGGCGTTCGCCAAGATGGAATCGATTCTCCAGGCCAATCCGAACATCAAGGGCGTGGTTTGCGGCAACGACACCATGGCCATGGGCGCCATGGCCGCCCTCAAGGCGGCGGGCAAGGGTAACGTCATCGTGGTCGGCTTCGACGGCTCGAACGACGTCCGCGACTCCATCCTCGCCGGCGACATCAAGGCGACCGGCCTCCAGCCCGCCGCGCGCATATCCGCCATGGCGGTGGAACAAGCCGACAAGTACATCAAGTCCGGCTCCACCGGCATGCCCGAGAAACAGCTCGTGGACTGCCTCCTCATCACCAAGACGAACGCCGGCAAGCTGGACAACTTCGCCATGAAGGATTAACCGGCTCTTAGAGCCGCTCTAATGGCTGTTTGATCAACCGCGGAGTCACAGGGGACACAGAGGATCGTGGAATTGCCTTTGCTGCAAATGGCTTTTGTTTTGCGGTTCTCTGTGTACTTTGTGCCTCTGTGGTCAAATCCACATTAACTGGAGCAGAGCCATGCGCCTAGCCATTGCCGCCATCGTCTTCCTGGCCTTTCTCGCCCTGTCCGCCAAGGTCGTCAAAAACGCCCCGGCCAGCGCCGACGACAAGGGTAAAATCCAGGTCTACTTTTCCGCCGACCAGTTCGACGCCGCCGGCTATGTCAAGAACCTCTGGTCCGACCGCATCCTGCCCTACGTCAAGGAGAAGGCCGTCGACTTCGCCGCCCTTCAGGAAGCGCTCGGGAAAGACCCCGCCCTGGCCGGCGAAAAATACGGCTACCGCGCCGTCGCCGAACAGAATCCCTACAATTATGCGGTCAAAACCCGCGCCAAAGTCCTCTCCGCCAACATCAAATCCCGTAACGGCCGCCTGGAAATGGACGCCCAGCCCCTCGACGGCAAGGCGGATTTCACCCTGCTGGTGGGTCCGGTCTACAAGGGGACGGCTTTACGGGATCTCCTCGATTTTGTCAATTTCGACGACTTCAAAAACCAGGTCGAATTCGCCAAACTCGCCAATGAACTGAACAGCTATTCCGGCGACAAGGTCGTCGTCCCCCTCGGGATCCGCCAGGACGGCGGAGTGGGTAAAACTTTCGATATCGTCGGCGCCACCACCTTCGAAGGAAACGCCGCCGGCATGCTGGTCGTTCCCGTGAGCATGGAGGAGGTGAAATAGCATGACCCTGACTGCGACCGGCGCCGACCCCTCCGGCCACGAAATCGTCCTGGAGGCGCGAGGCATAACCAAGAAGTATCCCGGCACCACCGCCTTGAAGGAGGTCGATTTTTTTGTCCACAAGGGGTCGGTGAACGTGCTGGTCGGCGAAAACGGCGCCGGCAAATCCACACTCATGAAAATCCTCGCCGGGGTGGAAACGGCCACCTCCGGCGATATCATACGGGGCGGCCGGCAGATCCGCTACGCCTCCCCCTCCGAGGCCCGCGACCACGGCCTGGGGATTGTGTTTCAGGAATTGAACCTGGTGCCGAACCTCTCCATCGCCGAGAACATGTTCATGGCGCGGGAATTCAGGAAGGGCCGCTTCTCGGTCGACCACCGGAAGCAGGAGGAGGAGGCGGCGAAATCGCTCGCCCGCCTGCATCTCGATTTGCCCCCTTCGACCCTGGTCGGCAATTTGGGCATCGGCCAGCAGCAGATTGTCGAATTGGCGAAAGCGCTGTACGGCAATGTCGACATCCTGATCATGGACGAGCCGACTTCGGCCTTGTCGGAACAGGAGGTGCAGGTCCTTTTCGAAATCATCGGGGAACTGAAGGCGGCCGGGACGGCGATTATTTACATATCGCACCGCTTCGAGGAAATTTTCGAAATCGGCGATTACATCACCGTTCTCCGGGACGGCAAGCTCATTTCCACCGCCCGGGTGAAGGACATCGACATCCACTGGATTGTCAAGGAAATGACCGGTGAGGAGGAGCGGCCCCCGCCCCCCCGCGACCGGCGCGAAGGCGAAGTCTTACTGGAAGTGAACCACCTGAAGCTCCCCAATTTCACCGGCGGCTTCAAGATTCAGGACCTCTCCTTCAAACTGCGGAAGGGGGAGATTCTCGGCATCTACGGGCTGATGGGGGCCGGACGCACGGAAGTCCTTGAATGCCTGGTGGGGGCGCAGCCCGACGCCCGGGGGGAAATCATCCTGGGCGGCCGCCGCATCGCCTCGACCCGCATCGACCAGCGGATCAAGGACGGATTTTCCCTGATACCCGAGGACCGCAAGCAGCAGGGCATCGTCCAGAACTTTTCCATTTCCGACAACATGACCCTGGCCAGCCTCGCCAATTACTCCGGCCGTTTCGGCATTTCCCACTCCCGCGAGGGGAAAGTCGTCGACGCCATGATTCGCGAACTGGCCATCAAAATCGGCAGCAAGAGGAATCCCATCACCTCCCTTTCCGGCGGCAATCAGCAAAAAGTCATCGTCGGCAAGAACCTCCTGACCCATCCGAAGGTTCTCCTTATGGACGAGCCGACCCGCGGCATCGACGTCGGGGCGAAGAAGGAGATGTTCGACATCATCCGGAGACTCACCGACGAGGGGCTGGGGATAATCATGGTGTCGTCGGAGCTGAAGGAAATGCTGACCATACCCGACCGGGTGCTGGTCCTGAACAAGGGACGCCTGACCGGGGAATTTTTTCGCGAGGAATTGTCCCAGGCGAAGCTGCTGATGGCGTCGGGGTCGAAATAAGCGAACAAATTACACAATCCCGATGCGCATTCGGTATGAATCGGCGACAAACAAGCATAGAAAGGCCGGCCCCATGCCCGACCCCAAGAAATCCTCCGGTTCCTTCATGTCGGTGTTGATTCAACTCCGCACTTTCGGCGTCCTGATTATCCTGTGCATCTTCTTTGGACTCATGGCGCCGAATTTCCTGACCGGCGCCAATATCCCCATTCTCGCCAAACATATCGCCGTAAACGCCATTCTCGCCATGGGGCTGGTGTTCGTCCTCCTGACCGGCGGCATCGATTTGTCGATTGGTTCGGTGGTCGGCCTGGCGGGGATGATCGCGGGCGGGCTGATTTACGAAGGGCTCAACCTCGGGCCACTGGGTTATACGGTTTACTTCCATGTCCCGGCCATCATGTTGATCGCCATTGTCCTGGGTCTCCTCATCGGCCTGGTGAACGGCTGGATAATCACCAAATTCAATGTCGCGCCGTTCATCGTGACCCTGGGCATGATGTACATCGCCCGCGGCTTCGCGCTCCTGAGGTCGGACGGCCAGACCTTCCCCAATCTTCAGGGCAAGGCCGAACACGGCACCACCGGGTTCCCCCTTTTGGGGGCGGGGCGGTTTCTGGAGGTTCCCTACAGTGTTTGGCTGACCGCCCTGCTCGCGGTGTTCTTCATCTTCCTTGCCAAGAAAACCCCCTTCGGGCGCCACGTCTACGCGGTCGGCGGCAACGAAACGGCCTCGAAATTGTCCGGCGTCAATGTGAAGCGGGTGAAGATTTGGGTCTACATGATTTCCGGCGCGACCGCCGCCCTGGTCGGACTGATTGTCACTTCGGAGCTGGTCGCCGCCCATCCCGCCACCGGCACCTCCTACGAGATGAACGCCATCGCGGCGGCGGTGCTCGGGGGGACGTCCCTGGCCGGGGGACGGGGCAGCATCGGCGGGACGATTGTCGGGGCGTGCACGATTGGGGTGCTTAACGACGGCATGGTGATGATGGGGGTGTCGGAGTTCTGGCAGACGGTGATCAAGGGGGTGGTGATTATCGCGGCGGTGATTCTTGACCAGGTGCAGGCGGAGATTCAGCGGCGTTCGGCCATGGCCCGGCTCTAGCGGCATATAAAGGTACGGGGCAATATGTCATCCCGAAAGGAAATAACCCATGCGTATCGTGCGTAAGAAAACGGTATTCGGCGCCATCATCGGCGTGCGCGGCTTCTTCAACCCGGCTTTGGCGGTCGGGGATCGGGCGGATTTGGAAAAACTCCTGAAAGACCTGGACATCGAGCTCGTCACCCTGCCGGCCGAAGCCACGCCTTCGGGGGCCATTGAAACGCTCGCCGACGCGAAGAAGCTGGCGGAACTCTTCAAAAAGCGCCGTGACGATATCGACGGCGTCCTGGTCATGCTGCCGAATTTCGGCGACGAACAGGCGGTGGCGGAAACGCTCCGCGAAGCCCGCCTCGACGTGCCCGTCCTGGTCCAGGCCTCGGACGACGAGGTCGACAAGGTCGACCTGTCCGCCCGCCGCGACGCCTTCTGCGGCAAGCTTTCCGTCTGCAACAATCTTCGCCAATACGGCATTCCCTTCACCGACACCAGCCGCCACACCTGCCGGGTGGCTTCCGACGTTTTTCGCCGGGACATCAAGCATTTTGCCGCGGTTTGCCGCATCGTGAAGGGGCTCAGGAATGCCAAAATCGGCCAGCTCGGGGTCAGGCCGGCCGCCTTCCAAACCGTCCGTTTCAGTGAAAAGCTGTTGCAGGCCAGCGGCATCAAGGTCGTCCCGGTGGACATGGCGGAAATCATCGCCGCCGCCGAAAAGGTCAATCCCGCCGGTTCCGCCTACAAAAGCCTCCTTGAGGAAAGCCTCGGCTACGGGGAAATCCCCGCCGGCGTCAAACCCGAACAGCTGGAGCGGCAGGTGCGGTTTTCCCTGGCGGTCCGTGCGTTTCTCGCCGCGAACGAGCTCGACGCCGCCTGTGTCCAATGCTGGGACGCCTTGCAGAAGAATTTCGGTTGCGCCGCCTGCCTGACCATGAGCATGCTTTCGAACGATCTCATTCCCTGTTCCTGCGAAGGGGACGGCGCCGGGGCGGTCGCCATGCTGACCCTGGCCCTCGCGACCCGGGAAGCCTCGGCCCTCCTGGACTGGAACAACAATTACGGGGATGAGGAGAACCTTTGCGTAAACACCCATTGCGGCAATTACCCGGCCGCATTTTTACGCAATCGGCCGCAAATCGGCGAACTCGACGTTCTGGGGGGGACAATTGGCCGGGATCTTTGTTTCGGGGCGGTGAAGGGTAAAGTGGCGCCCGGTCCCATGACCTATTTCCGCATTTCCACCGAAGACGCCGGCGGCTACATCAAGGGGTATGTGGGGGAGGGTGAGTTTATCGATCGGCGCTTCGACATGGCGGGCGGTATCGCGGTTTGTGAGATCGCCGATTTACAGAAGCTTTTGGCGGTTCTCTGTGCGAACGGCTTCGAGCACCATGTCGCCATGGTGCGGGGCAACGCGGCGGCGGCGGTTTACGAGGCGGTGACGAAATACCTGGGCTGGCGGGTCTACTACCATAATATGCCCAAAGCGCTGGAGGTGCCGGTGTTGTAGACGGCATCGACAATCCGGTGACGCGATAAAACGGCGCGGAAACAAGGTACTGCCTTGCTTCCGCGCTGTTTTATCGCGTTACCGAAGGGCGTATCTCAACTGTGTTACCCTAACTCTACAACGCGACATTTGCGGGAACCGCATCCGCAAATGCCGCATGAAGTTAGGGTTATCGGCTACTCAAGGGTCGGTGGCGAAAAACCACTCGCAATTCCCTTTACCATGCAACCTTTTGATCACACGACTGTTGTGGAGGCGGTTCCCACAACAGTCGCGTAGTAGAACTAATCCGCATCCTGTTACGCCGACCCCCTCCCCACACGTCATTCCGGCGCCATAAACATTGAACCGGGGGGAAGCGTAGCTCGCCGGAATCCAGGCCGATAGACAATCGCTACCGTGGCGTTTGCTCCTTGTCTTACGGATGGGTAAGTTCCGAAACTGAGAGGGTGTTTAGTGGAACCACCGAGCGACGGATTATCGGCCTGGATTCCGGCGAGTTGCGCCTCACCCCTGTTCAATGTTTATGGCGCCGGAATGACGTGTGGGGGGGGGCTGGCGTAACAGGATGCAGTGGTACCAATCGGAAGGAGATTCTACAGACTATGCCACAAAGGAAAATGTCCCTGGTCGCCATATTGGCGAAGATTTCCGCCCTGCAAAAAACCCCGAATCCCTCCGCGGATTTGCCCTTCCTGCGTGAGGTTCTCGTCGACGGCCCCGGCATTGCCGTCGCCAAGGCGGCCGAGGCCATCGCCGGCGCCGCTTGCGGCGGCGACTACGATGAGGAAGAGGACACCTGGTCCACCGCCTCGCGGAGCCTGCCCCCCGAATGGGAAGCGTTTTTCCCCGACCTCCTGAACGCTTTCCAGCTCTGCTGCGATAAACCGGACAGCTTCGACAAAGGCGCCTTGGGCAAGAAAGCCCTCGCCTCCGCTCTCGACCGCATGGGTTATGACCGCCCCGCCCCGTTTCTACGCGGCTTGACTTACCAGCAAATCGAAAGCAATTTCGACCGGGCCGCGCTGTTAAGGTCGCGCTGCCTTGCCGCCTTGATGCGGCTCCGGCATTCGGAACGCTGGCTGTTCTTGACCAATCAGCTCTGGGACAATTGGGAGGAGGCGCGAATTGGCGCGGTGCGGGCGGCCCTGTATGAAGGCGGGGAAATTGCCGAGACGCTGCTGCGCGCCAAGGCGCTCGCCGGCGACAAGGGGTCCGACTTCACGTCCGACGCAAGCGACGGCGGCCATCGGGTTTTAGGCACGGTGTTCGCCGCTTTGTTGGCCATGCGGGGCGAAAAGGATGTTCCCTTGGTGGCGGGTTTTATGAACGCTGCGGGGCAGTCGGTTAAGACCCGGGAACAGGCGGCGCTGGCCTTGGGCGAAAGCCGTTTGCCGGGGGCTTTGGCGGCGTTGACGACGGCCTGGCAGGACGCCTGGAAGGAGGGGGACGCGGCTGAACGCAAGGAACGCGCCTTGTACGGAGTGGCGCTGCATGGTACGGACGAGGCGATGCAGGTTTTACGCGGCTGGGTGAAGGGGGCGAATCCGCAGGACCGGCGTCTCCTGTTGCGGGTGACGGCGGAACTGTTCGGGGAAGAGAGCCGCCGCTATCGGGATTTGTTTTCGGGTACGGGGAATTGAATCGTCATCCGCAGCCATCGGCGTAGGCATTTTCGTCAACGCTCCCCACCCCGCCGCCGCATTTCAGCGGGTGAAGCCGGAGCCGCACGGCAGGTTTCCCGCGCAAAGCGTGTCCCACCAATCCCCGGACTGCCAGGCCCCAAGCCGACCGGATGGTCAAGTTTTTTTGTTTTTATCCTTGACAATCGCCCGGGGCAATTTATAGTTCATGTTAACGTTATCAGAGCCATATGCCAATAATGCGTTCCCTTGCCTCCTTTCGCCTCATTCATCATGTCTCCGTAATCCCCGCGCTTTCAGGTTGTGGCCCCTATTTCGGATCCATACACAGGACTGACGCCGATGCCCAAGCTGCTGGAGATGTCCCGTATCGACAAATCCTTCTTCGGCGTGCAGGTGCTGCGGGAGGTCGGGCTCGATTTGGAAGCGGGCGAAGTGCATGCGTTCCTGGGCGCGAACGGCGCGGGGAAGTCGACCCTCATCAAGATTCTCAGCGGCGCCTACAGCCTGGACGCCGGGTCCATAAAGGTCGACGGCAAGGAAATCGACCCCTCGCGCCACACGCCGGAAAGCGCCATGGCCCTGGGGATTGTCACGATTTATCAGAACTTCCACCTGATCCCCCATCTAACCGTCGCCGAAAACGTCTGCCTGACCGATTTCACCGCCGGCGGCCGGAAGTGGGTGGATTGGTCCGGCATGCGCCGGAAGGCCGCCGCCGCCCTGGACGCCATCGGCCTCAAAATTTCCCCCGCCACGGTGGTGAACAAGCTGACCGTCAGCCAGCAACAGATGCTGGAAATCGCCATCGCCCTGGTCCAGAACGCCCGCATCATCATCATGGACGAGCCTACCGCCGCCCTGAGCCAGCACGAGACGGAACGTTTGTTTCAGCTAATCAAGGATATCAAGGGCCGGGGCGTCGGGATTATTTACATCTCGCACCGCTTGGAGGAAATCAGCCGTATCGCCGACCGGGTGACGGTCCTCCGGGACGGCCAGAACGTCGGGACCATGCCGGTGGGACGGGATCTGGATTTGCCGTTGGTGGTGGAGCTAATTGCCGGACGGGAAGTGAAGTCGGGGCGGCGCCGGCGTTCAGCCAAACCGGGCGGAGAGTTCGCGGTCGTGGACCGGCTGGTCACGCCGGGTTTCGGCCACGAGGTGACCTTCGCGATACGCCAGGGGGAAATTCTCGGCCTGACCGGCCTGGTCGGCGCCGGCAAGACCGAATTCGCCCGCGCCATGTTCGGGGCGGACCGGGCCGACGGCGGCCGGGTGCTGGTTGACGGTAAAACTGTGGACACCCGCACGCCCGCCGCCGCCATCGACGGCGGCCTCGGCTACCTGCCGGAGGAGAGGGATAAGTCGGGCCTCTGCCTCGGCCTTCCCATCAAGGACAATGTCACCCTTACCGCCCTGGCCAAGGCGCCTTCCGGCCTGTTTTCGGTGGCGCGGGAGCGGGGCTTGTCCAGCCGGTTCCGGCGGGATTTGACCATCAGGTCGGTGAATGTGGAACAGCCGGTCCGGTACCTTTCCGGCGGCAACAAACAAAAGGTGATTTTCGCCAAATGGCTGACCGCCAAATGCCGGCTGCTGGTCCTGGACGAGCCGACCATCGGCATCGACGTCGGGGCGCGGGATGACATCTACCGGCTGGTCGACGCCTTTACCGCTTCGGGCGGAGCGGTTCTCTTGATCTCCTCCGATTTCGACGAAGTGCTGTCGGTCTGCGACCGGCTGCTGGTCATGTCCCGGGGCAGGATCATGGCGGAACTCGACCCCGAGCGGACCGACAAGCCGGAGATAATGTCCTACTGTTTGAATGTGGATTATTCCAAACGGACGGGTAACGGCGTTCTTCCGAAAGGATCGGCATGACAACTATCGGCGAAGAGCGCCTACCCGCCTCGCGGTGGCTCTTGGGCCTGTTCCGGCACCAGGTCGTGTCCATTTCCCTGGTTCTGGTGGTCATGTGGATAATCCTGGCGCTGTTGTCCCCGTACTTCCTCACCTGGCATAATATCCTGGAAATCACCCTGCAAACCTCGGTCATCGCCATCATCGCGGCCGGGATGTCCTTCGTCATTTTTGCCGGCGGCATCGACCTGTCGGTGGGGTCCGTCTTCGCCATGGCGGCGGTCGCCGGCGGGGTGGTGTTCCAGAAAACCGGTAATGTGCCCCTGAGCATAATCGGTTCCCTCGCGGCTGGATCGGCGGCCGGGCTTTTGAACGGCTTGGCGGTGGTGCTGTTTCGCATTCCTTCCTTCGTCGCGACCCTGGGGATGATGGGGATCGCCCGCGGCCTCGCCCTGATTATCTGCGGCGGCGTGCCGATTTACGGCTTGCCGCCGTCCTACTCGGTCATCGGCCAAGGCAAGTGGCTGGACATCCCCATTCCCACCGTCATCACCCTGGTCCTCTTCGCCGTCTGTTTCGCGGTTTTACGTAACACCCGGTTCGGCCGCTTCACCTACGCCATAGGTTCCAACCAGGAAGCCTCGCGCCTGTCCGGCATCAAGGTCGGGCGCATGCTCCCCTGCATTTTCATGCTGTGCGGTTTCACCGCCGCCATGGCCTCAATCATCGAAGCCGCCCGCCTCGGCACCATGCAGCCGGCCGGCGGCAACGGTTATGAACTCTTGGCCATCGGGGCGGTGTTTATCGGCGGCGCTTCCATCTCCGGCGGCGAAGGGCACATCTTCGCCACTTTGGTGGGCGCCCTTCTCGTGACCACCATCAGGAACGGTTTAAACATCATGGGCGTGAACGCGTTTTATCAGTATGTCGCCAATGGCCTCATCATCGTCCTGGCTGTCGCGGCCGACCAGATGCGTAAGCGCGGGTGAATAATTTGACGGAAAGGCGGTCTTTCCGAACCAGGTCTGGAGATTTTGGCATGCAAGGGAGAAAAGAAACATGCGGAAAATTTGCTCACTGTTGACGCTCTGCGCCATTCTGTGCTGCTTCGCCGTTCCGGCCGGCGAGTCCAAAACCATTGTTTTCATCCCCAAATCCACCAACACCACCTTCTACCTGTTCCTCAGGAAAGGCGCCGCCGACAAAGCCAAGGAACTCGGCTACAAGGTCGACTACCAGGGCGTCGCCACCGAATCGGAAGTCATGGGCCAAGTCAACCTGTTCAACAACATCGTCGCGACGAAACCGGCCGGCATCCTCTGCGCCGCGATTGACGCGAACGCCATGCAGCCGGCCGTAAAAGCGGCCATGGACGCGGGGGTTCCGGTGGTGATGGTCGACGCCACCATTGCCGACAAGACGATTCCGGTCGCCAACATCACGGCGGACAATTACCAGGGCGGCCAGCTCGGCGGCGAACTCCTCGCGAAAATCCTCGGCTACAAGGGGAAGGTCGCGAACCTCGGGATTTCCGCCGGTTCCCACACCGGT
>JAVBRG010000110.1:0-8853 GCA_031548195.1 Planctomycetota bacterium
CATTTTGAGCACTGCTATTTTGCCCTCAATCGAGGCACGAGGAGCGCGCATCCCCTACGGGCTGTAAGCGACGAGTAACGAAGAGTGAGGGCAAAAGAGCGGTGCTCAAAATGTCATAGAATTGTTAGAACCGCTCTAGCTTTGTGGAGTTAATCAAGAGTCTTCTCCAAATCCTCATAGGATTTTCGACCCAGTTCCACCAGCTTGTCGCGATGCAGATGGGTTTCTTCCTTGTCCAGTTCGTAGGATTCGAGAATTTTGCCCGCCGAAATCATGAAGGCGGGATATTTCTCGGCCGACGCCGCCGCAATCGCATGCACGCCATAGCCGGAATTCTTCGAAGTGCCAGCCCAGCCCAGAAACTCCTCGTTGTTCGACTTGAACATGAATATGCAGTAGTAGGCTGGGATGCCGTCCAAAGTGCGGCGCTTCTCCTCCATAATCTGACCGCCGCCAAAGGTCTTGGTAAGGGCTTTGACCGACAACTGGGTATAATCCTTGAGATCGTCGACCTCGGGGTTCGGAGGAGCGATTACCAGAGTGCCGCCCTTGCCGCCGGGTTCCGAGAAAGTGGCGGTATAATCCTCGGCGCTGACGGTGACCCGCCAGTTGCCCGGGGCTTCGACCGAGTACATCCCCTCCAATAACGGCACCCGGACCAAATCCAGTTCGTTATCGACTTCGCCCGCCCGGGCGGTAAAACCGGCGCCAGCCGCAATCACGAAAAGCATCAGGAAAACATTACGCAGGATATGCATGTCGACCGCCTTTCCATATAATTACCCTCTAACCGGAGCCATACGCTAATGCCGCGAAATCTGCATTTCAGGCCAATTTAAGTCATTCGCGACGTTTTCGCCAAGGAAAAAAGCGCTGCCTTTTCACTCTTTTCCGCTACCGGTTGGCCGAGTTGATAAACCAGCCGAACGGTTAACCTCCGACCTGGTTTGGGGTTAAGGCAGATACGCTGAAAGTTGAAAAATCTGTTATATAGAGTGGCATGCTGTGTATATAATTATCTGATAAAAACATTGGTGTAAAATGAAGCTATTGATGATTTAACTTCCTTGTTAAAAAAGAGTTAGAAAAATTTACGCGATTTGTTGAAACGATGCCGCTTTTCGCGGTTGACAACGCTTCGAAAGAGGGTAAGATTCCTCTCACTTAAGAACAACCGCACCGGAGAAAACGGCGTATCTCCCCAGTTTGGGGCCGGACGCTCCGGGTATTCCACGTCATGAGGACGCGCAGTCGTCCTCGCCCTCTCCCGTGTCTACATACAAAAACTCAGTGTACTATTTTTTGCTTTCCCCCATAAGGGGAAAAGGGGGGTTTTTTGTCTTTAGTCGAGACGGAGCTATCCACCCTGCTCCATGCCCAGTTGCAAAAACGCCTGCCGCCGCCCCTGTATGAACAGTGGTTCGCCGGGGCGGAGATCATGTCCTGGGATGGCCGCGGCCTCGAACTGGGCGTCAAAAACCGCTTTTTCAAAAATTGGATAGAAACGAAGTATTACGACACCCTGAAGGCAGCCGCCGGAGACGCCACCGGCGTTCCGGATTTGCAAATAAAAATTTCCGTCTCCGCCAAGCTTTACGCCCCGTTCCGGGAAGCCCAGGAGCGGGACCTCGCTGCCGTCGACCAACTCGAGGTCGGGATTGTCTTCTCCCCACCCGCTACCGGGGAAACCGCCGCCGACAAGCGCGGCGTCCAGCGTCCGGCTGTCAACCTCGGCATGGATTTGCATCCCGATTTCACTTTCGCCAATTTCCTGGTCGGGGGGGCGAACCGGCTGGCGCAAGCGGTGGGCCTAAAAGCGGTGGAAAGCCCCGGCTTGTACGGGCGGATTTATTTATGGGGCGAGCACGGGGTCGGTAAAACCCACCTCCTGCAGGCGATTTGCCACGAGACCCTGTCCCGGAAGCCGGGCGCGCGGGTTTTGTACGTTACCTGCGAACGGTTTGTCGCCGATTTTCTCAAGGCTCACGCCGAGGGCGACCTGACCCGTTTCCGGGATCTTTACCGTTCCTGCGATTTACTCGCCCTGGATCAGCTCCAGGTTTTGGGGCAGGGGAACAAGGCGGCGACCCAGGCCGAACTTTTGGGCATCATCGATCATCTGGAGGCGCGCGGCAAGCAGATGCTTTTCGCCGGCGTGACCGCTCCGGTGGAGGTAAAAGGCCTGGAAGTGCGTTTGCGGGACCGTTTGGGCTCGGGCTTTGTCGACCGGATGTTGCCGCCGGATCTGCCGATGCGCCGGGAGATTATCACCCGTAAATTCGCCGAACGCCGTCTGTCCGTGCCGGAGGAGGGGGTCGAATTGTTGGCCCGCGAGACCAGCGAGGGCATGCGGCGTTTGGAAGGGGCTTTAAGTCGTTTGCTGGCTTTGGTTGAGGAGGGGGGGCTGGAACCCGGTCTCGCCTGTATTCGCATGGCTTTGGACGGCGGGGCGGTGGCGAAGCGGCAGGTTTTGTTGGCCGAGGACATTGTCAGGGTGGTGGGGGAGGAATTCGGTGTGGCGGCGGAGGCCTTGCTCGGTCGGGGGCGCTTGAAGGCGCTCTGCCAGCCGCGGCAGGTGGCGGCGGTTCTCTGCCGGCGTTTGTTGGGGATGCGTTACGCCGAACTCGGTGTTTTGTTTGGCGGGAGAAGTCATGCTACCATGATGTCTTTGGTGAAGGGTCTCCCGTGTGAATTGACCCAGCCGGGGCTTGGCAGTCGGCCGGTGGAGCGGGTGGTGTTTCGTTTGGGGGTGGGGCTTAAGCCGGAGGAATTGGGTGAGGGGCAGCGGCGCTTGTTTTAGAATGGTGTTCAAAAAAGGGCGGTATATAGGCGGTTCAATAAAATCCAGCCATTCGGCAGGATTTTATTGAACCGCTATTTTACCGCTATGATTTTTCACTCTATTATTGAACCTTCCTTCACTCATTCCTGAACTGCGGCGGAATGCCCCTAAACGCCGCCTTGACATAGGCAGTCGCCATCGTCATCGCCGCCCGGGTCGACGGCATCTGGGCGAGAATGTCCAGCATAAGAAAATCATGCAGCGTCCCGTTAACCCGCAAACTCGCCACCGGCACCCCCACCTCATCCAAACGCCGCGCGTACTCCTCGCCCTCATCCCGAAGCACATCGTTCTCCGCCGTGATAATCAGGGTCGGCGGCAGCAGCTCCAAATCGCTGTCCCGGGCCCGCAGGGGCGAAGCGTTCCGTTCGTCGCGGCGGCTTGGCTCGGGGACATAATTGTCCCAGAACCATTTCATGGCCTTACGGGTCAAATAAGGGCCTTCCGAGAAATCCCGGTAAGACTGGGTGGACATTTCCGCATCCATCACCGGATAAAACAGGACTTCCAGAAGGATCTTGGGGCCGCCCCTCTCCCGGGACAACAATGCCGTCACCGTGGCCATATTTCCCCCGGCGCTGTCCCCCATCACCACAAACCCGCCCGGTTGCAAATTCATCTCCCCAGTATTCCGGGACAAATATTCCAGCACCGCATAACACTGTTCCAGCGCCACCGGGTAACGGTTCTCCGGCGACAAGGCGTATTCGGGGAAAACCACCGCCGCTCCGGACATCGTCGCGATTTCCCGTATCAGCCGGTCGTGCGTGTCCCTGCCTCCCATAACCCAGCCGCCGCCATGCAAATACAATACCCCCGGAAGCGCTTCCACCACCCCTTTCGGCCGCACCACCCGCACCTCGACGCCTCCCGTGGGACCCACCGGCAAGTGGTAATCCTTGATGTCTGCCTCGGGTTTTTGCACATTATTGCCGGCCTGGGCTTCCTTCAGAAAATCGCGGGCCTCTTCCGGCGACAAGGTATAAAGGGGCGGCACGCCGGACGCTTCCATGGCGTCGACGACATCCTGAATCCCCATCATGAGATTGGGTTTTTCCATGGTGAATATTGACATAGCGTCTCCCTTCTTCTGGCGGCGGACTGTGGGCAATCAGATTGCAGCGTCAACAATCTGCTACCTCTTTATGTCCCGAATGAGGGGAGACTCCTTTTTAATGGCGAAGATGCCCGGCGTTCCGTCGACTTGCATCAGGCGGCGGGATGTTCGAGGAGGTTCGCCCCACCCGGGCGGTTTTCCCTGGCTTTGAGGTGTTCCTTCAACCCGGGAACAATCCGCCGCACAAACTCCGCCTCCTTCAACAGCAGCGGGTCGTCGGGGAAAAACCGCGCCGTCGCCTCTGCCATCACCAGGGCGTGATCGTAGTGCTCCTTGTCGATGGCCCGGTAAACCACCTTGAAATAATGCTGGCTGCCCGGGAAAAATTCCCGGTAGGCGTCGGCCCAGGCCCGGAAATCCGCCAGGGGGATCAGACCGCAATTGAGCCCGAAGGTGTTTGCCGCGTCGTCGTACAGGCTCGAGTAATCCTTCTCCTTCACCGTCGCCATCGCCCGGCGGAATCCCTCGAGATCGTTATTGAGGAAAGACAGGGTAAGCTCCGACTTCACCGCGTCGTCCCCCCCGCCCACGTCCGACCCCAGGCCGGTGCCCTTCTTGACCGCCCGGGCCACGTCCTCCAATAGGGGCTTCGCCCCCGCCGGGTCGTACAGCTCCGGATACTCGTCCTTGTCCATCATTTCCAAACCGAAGGCCAAATAAAGCTGCGGGGTTATCCGGTACCACCCCCAGTCCTCGTCCGACACGCCCCGGCCCCGCGTGGTCTGGTCCTTGGGCCGGGTCGGATACGGGCCGTCCTCGAGCAGGCGCTGGATGCCGTCCTTCCTCCCCAAATCGGACACCGCATAGCGGCCCATCACGAAATAGCGGCCGATGATGCCGTTGTACGAGTCGTCGGCCTTGAAGTACCCCTTGCCAAACGCCTCCTCCAATTCCTTCCTTACGTCCTCCAGGGCCTTCTTCGCCTCGCCGTACAGGTACGCCCCCGGCTGATCGCGGTTCATGCACATCCGGTCGTAAATCAGGACCAGGGTCCGCAAAACCGGATCCGCCACCCGGCCCAGCTGGCGCTTGGTCATGGTCACGTCGTAACGGACCAGGCTCCAGGCCCGCTCCGTTTGACCCATCCGCGCCATGTACATCGCCCAGAAGGAACGGAAGGTCATGGCCCGGAAAAACTCCGGCGCGTCGTCCTGCTGAATCATCCGCCGCATCACCGTTTCCATTTCCGTCAGGGCTTCCAGGGTTTTCACCCGGTCCTTGTCCTGAAAATGCAGCTGGGCGATTTCCAGCAGGCACGACAGTTCCGCCTGCGGATTGTCCCTGACCATCTCCAGTTCCCGCCGGCGCATCTTTTCCGACTGGTCGTAGAAGCCGACCCGCTCGTAGAGGCTGCCCAGTTCCTTGATGTTCCCTATCTCGTCGTCCTCCTCGACCATCTTCTCCATCACTTCGATGGCGGAGGAATAGACGTGTTCGTGCCAGTAGGACTGGACCTGAATCATGGTGTCGGCGTATTCCGCGTCCTTGAAGATGCGGGACGACAACACGAACGGCGTGCGCGTCTCCTCGTTCGCAAACCGGAGCAGCAGGGGCACGGCGTCGGCGGTCATGTGGCTGATGCCTTCGCCGCGATCGAAGGAACGGTAGGCCATTTCGATGACTTCGTTGAAGTCGGGGGAATTGAACTGGAGAACGGGACCGGTTTGCAGCACCACGAAGCGGTAATCGCCCTTGTCGTTCTTCTCGACGTAACCGGCGGCAGCGTGACCGGGGAGCTGCATGACATGGCTCAGCTTCCCCTGCCGCCGGGTGAGGACCTGGAAGAATTCCGCCAGGTCGTCGCAGTCGCCAATCAGCCGCCCGACCCAGCGCCGCTCCAGGGACTCGTAAACCGTCTGGTGGGTGTCTGAGAGGCCGTAATGGCTGCCGATGAGATTCGGCAGTTCCGGCAGGGGGGAATCGGAACAATAACGGAAGAATTGGTGGAATATCAGCCCCAGTTCGCCGGGGGTCGACAAGATTCGGGCGGTGCGGTCCAGCCACTCGTCCTCGGCCTGACGCCGGGCTTCGGGGTTGAGAAAGGCGGAGAAGTCGGGGCTCTGCACCACTCCGTTCAGGGTCGCCAATTTCAGGGGGTCCCCCTGGTCGTCGCGCAACAGCACGTGCAAGGGATAATTCCAGCCGGGGGGGCCGATGGTCGGATCGAACCGGCCCGACGAATCCTCGGCGATGGCCTCGTCCCAGCGGGCGGCGTCGCCGATCGCCTTGGCGTCGCCGTCCCGGTAGGAGGCGATGCGGCCCTTGGTCGCGTGCCAGATTTCGGTCTGGCGGGGGACGCCGGCCGGACGGGTCCGGTGCCGGCCGGCGTAATGTTCGGCCAGCATGAAGGCGTAGACCAGCCGCGCCGGCTGGGGCGCGAAGAAAATCGTCTCGTCCGGCTGCTCGACCCGCCAGGTGTAACGGGGCAGGGTCTCACCCGTTTCCGGGTCCTGGTCGCTCCCCTTGCCGGCCGATTCGTAGGCGGCGTTCGGGTTGGCGACGGCGTAAAGCTTCCCCCCCGCCGCCAAGTCGACGACGAACTCGTCGTAACCGGCTTCGAGCTTGCCCAGGGCGGCGCGGTATTCGCCCAGACTCTTCGCGACTTCCGCCGGCATCGGGTCTATGAACGTTTCCAGATAATCCGCCTCGATCAGCCGCCGGCAGAAGGAACTGTCGAAATAGTCCCGCGCGTCCGGCGTTTCATAGGTCCCGGTCAGGACCGGCTTCATGGCCTGACGGAGGGGGGCGGAAATGCCCGTGTCGCCCGCCACCGCCTCGTCGAGACGCTTCGCCGCCTGGCGGAAATCCTCGACCAAACGCGGGGTGTCGCCGTTCTGCGGCAGATCCTTGACCGGATACAGCCGTCCTTCGTAAAAAACCCAGCGGCCTCCGGCGGCGGCGGCGGCGCTGGTAACGCCGGTGGCGCCGGGCAAATCGGCGCGAAGGCTAGCCAGGGCGGCAGGAGCCGAAACAACCGGCAGGGTGGCTACGCCGGAAGCCGCGTTTTTACTTAGGGCCAGGGGCGCTCCCGGTCCTTCCAGGAGTTCCCATTCGGGCAGGCGTTCCGGATCGACGCCGGCCCCCTGCATGGCTTTCGCCAAACCGGCCATCCACACCAGGGGTTTGTGGTAGAGCATGACCCAGCCGCTGGTGAAGGAGAACCCGGCTATTTTTGCCCGCAGGTTTTTTTCGTAATCGCCCTCCCCCATCTCCATCGTCGCCGGAAGGCCGTTTATGGAAAAGTCCATGCGGGCGCGTTTGGAATCGAATTCGAAGCCGGCAGGGTCGATGGCGAGGCGGGGGTCGTCGAAGGCGGTCCTGAGCATGGCCCAGGCCATGCGGGTGCCGGGGTTGTCCCGGTTGCGGCGGAGTTCCGACTGGAGGCGGGCGAACACCTCGACCCTGAGGGTGATGAGATCCTCGGCAGTCCGTTCCGACGCCTCGATCATTTTCACCGCCGCGTCGGCGTGGGTTTTATTGGGGGAGCTTTCGGCTTTCGCCCGCTTGACATAATCGGCGATGTCGAACGTTTCCTCCTCCTCGGGGCGGCTGAGAACGGTGCGGGCGGCGTGGTCCGCCTCCTGGACGATGTCCGAAAGACGGCGGAGTTGACTCAGGCTTTCGCGGTGGGAGGGGTCCACGAGATTCACCGGGGACAAGGACAATTCGGGGAGATCCGCCTCCTTGAGGCGTTGGGCCAGGGCGCGATAGCGCTCCAGGGCCTGGAGATTTCCCTGGTCAGCCGCTTCGGCGATGCTGTCGGCCTCCTTTTTCACTTCCTCTTCGAGACGCTTCCGTTGATCCGCCGTGAAGGCGGCGAGTTCGCCGTCGTAACGCTCCCGGATCGGCTGGGAGAAAAGCGGGGCCAGGGCGGCCTGGTCGGACTGGACTTTCTTACGGGCCGCCTCGGGGTTCACCGTCGCGGCGTCGCCGCGCAGTCGGGCTAGGGAGGCGTCGGCGACAGTGCGGTCCAAGGCGGCGGCGAGGGTGGGGTCGGCGTTTTCCTTGGCGGTGATGAGGCGGTGGGCCATGGCGGCGGTGTCGGAGGGGTCGAGGGAATCCTTGAAGGCGGCGAGGGACTGCTCCCGATCGAGATGTTGGCGCGCCTTGTCCAGGGCGTCCTGGCGGGGGTCGGGGCGCACGGGGAAGAGGCCGGTCAGGCGGGCGAGTTTATTCCAGGCGGAACCGGGGGTGTTGTAGGCGCCGGCATTCAGCAGCACGGCGTCGGCTTCGCGGGCGGCTTTGGCGGAGGGGGCGGTTTCGCCTTTTTTCCAGGCGTCGTCGGCCCAGCGGAGCAGGGTGTCGGCCTGCTTTTTTTCACGGTTGAACATATACTGCTGCCAGCCGAAATAGCCCGCCAGCGCCAGCAGGGCGATAAGCAGGAGGATTAGCAGGATTTTGAAAAGCCCGGTCTTCCCCGGTTCCAGGCCGTCCCGGCGGCGACGGGCGGAATAGCGGCGGGAGGACGGCGCGGGTTCGTCGCCGGGTTCGTGGCCCGGGCCGTTTTCGGCGGTGAAATTATCGCGGCGGCCTGGGGGTGGAGGCGGGGGGGTGTTCGGGACTTCGTCCCAGAGGCGGCGGCCGTCGGCGCGTTTGCTTTGCTGATTGGGCGTATCCCCGCCCGAATCCGTTTCCTCCGCATCGGCGCGGGGGCGCCGCTGGGTGGGATTCCGCTTGAAGGACGGCAGTTCCGGTTCATTATCCGCGAACGCCCCGCTTGGGCTGTTTCCGGTCCGGGGTTCTGGGTTCGGGGACGAGAAATTCCGTTCCGACTCGGGGCGGCGGTCGTTGATGATTTCGGTGCGCCGATTGGCGAAATCGCGGTTCAGGGGCGGCGGGGGGGGAGGGGGCGCCGGGGTCGGGGCGGCGGCGCCGAGGTGGACACCGGCCCGGT
>JAVBRG010000143.1:0-28405 GCA_031548195.1 Planctomycetota bacterium
ATCGCCGCCGTCACCCGCCTGAACCGCATCGTCACCGACATGCTGACCTTCACCCGCAGCCGTCCCCTCCAGCCCCGGCGGGCCCTTATGAGCCAGGTGGCGAGGGGGGCGGTGGACATGGCGACGCGGGAAATCGAACAGAAACAGATTGCGGTCCACCTGGACATCCAGGACGATCATCCACGCATGGTGGATCCGGATCAATTGATCCAGGCGGCGTTGAACGTGGTCCTGAACGCGGTCCAGGTCATGCAGCCGGGGGGAAGCCTGACGGTGTCGGTCCGGCCCCTGCCCCTGCCCGATTCCGCCGCCGGCCCAGGCACGGTGCGGCACAACGAAGCGGGGGACGGCGGCGTTTCGCTATGTTTCGCCGATACCGGCCCCGGCATTCCCGCCGACGCCAAGGACAAGATTTTCAATCCCTTCTTCACGCTCCGGAAGGACGGCACCGGCCTCGGTCTGGCGATTGTCCACAAGATCATCCAGGATCACGGCGGCAGCATCGACATCGCCGACAATCAGCCGCACGGCGCGAAGGTGACCTTCAAACTGCCGGGGGCGTGAGTTGTACCAGTGAGCCGTCCGTGCATATTTTTCGGCATAGCTGCCGTGGTTTATTGAATGACAGCCTCCTGGCCGCGTAGCGCAATCATTAAAATTTCACCCTCGAAGGGATCGCCATGCCGAAAGACAAAATCGTCATCGTCGACGACGACGAATTCATGCGGGACAGCCTGTTGGAGGCGTTGTCCCGACCGGACCTGAACGTGCTCGGCTTTGGTCTCGCCTCGGAGGCGCTTTCGAGCATAGCGGACGGTTCCGCCAGCCTCCTTCTCACCGACATGCGCATGCCGGAGATGGACGGCATGGAGCTTCTCCAAGAGGCGAAACGCCTCGACCCCAAGCTGCCGATTATCATGATGACCGCCTTCGCCACCATCGAAACGGCGGTCCTGGCCATGAAGCGGGGCGCCTTCGATTACATCATGAAGCCGTTCAAGGCCGAGGAAATCGAGGTGGCGATCAACCGCGCCCTCGAACACCACCGCCTGGTCACCGAGAACGAATACCTGAAAAGCGAATTGGCGAACAAGTTCAAGCTGACCGATTTCGTCGGTAAAAGCCCAGCCATGAAGACGGTCTTCGAGGAAATCCGCCAGGCGGCGCCGTCGTCGGCGACGGTTTTCATCCGCGGGGAATCGGGCACGGGGAAGGAACTGGTGGCCCGGTCCATCCACGCGCAAAGCCCCCGGCGGAACAAACCCCTCATCAAGGTGAATTGCGCCGCCCTCTCGGCCGGAGTTCTCGAGAGCGAACTCTTCGGCCACGAAAAAGGCGCCTTCACCGGCGCCGACAAGCGCCGCATCGGCCGTTTCGAAATGGCCGACGGGGGCACCCTGTTCCTGGACGAGGTGTCGGAAATGGACCTGGGACTCCAGGGTAAGCTCCTCCGGGTCCTGCAGGAAAAGGAATTCGAGCGGGTCGGATCGTCCGAAACGATTTCCGTGGACGTGCGGATTCTCGCCAGTTCCAACCGGGATTTGGAAAAAAGCATCGAAGTCGGGGAATTCCGCCAGGACCTTTATTACCGCCTGAACGTGATCAGCGTGGAACTCCCGCCCCTCCGCGAGCGGAAGTCCGACATCCCCGCTTTGGCGAAGCATTTTCTCGAACGCTTCCGGCTGGAGGAGGGGGTGAGGGTCAAGGACATTTCCGCCGAGGCGATGGATTTGTTGGTCCGTTACGACTGGCCGGGCAATGTGCGCGAGCTCAACAACATCATGGAACGCCTGGCGGTGCTCGGCCGGACGGAGACGATAGAGGTGACGCAGGTGGAGAATGCGCTGCCGAAGTCGGCCTTCAAGATGATGGGCGGCGGAACGGTGATGCTGCCGATGGCGCCGGGGCGGATTAACGCCCTGTCCACCGGGGCGGTGGTGGGGGATCCGAACCAGACGGCGGTGGAGGCGGCGGTGGGGGGCGGGGAAGGCTTCGCCCCGCGGACGCTCGACGACATCGAGCGGGAGTACATCCAGGCGACCATCAGGTATTTCGGCGGCGCCCGGGCGAAATCGGCGGATGCGCTGGGGATCAGCGAAAGATCGCTCAGGGATCGTTTGAAACGTTGGTCCGAGGCGGGGCTGATAAGCGAGGGCGATTTGTGAGTGGCTGTCGTCAACCGGTCGCGGAACGAAATGGCGGCCATGCCAGCGGGACCATGCCAGCGAATGGTGATTTAACCAAACTCCAGGAATGAACGAGGGATTCAGCTTCATGAGCGCCGCTTCGGCCAGTCCCAACACCACCCCCGACCTGACCATTCCCGGTTATCACGGCGAACAGGTGCCCTTGCGCACCCTCTACTATCATCGCGACGACAGCATGGACGCGCACCTGGCCTGCAGTCTGGACAATATGCGCGCGTACCTCCGCATCCTGCGCGGCCCCGCCTGGACCGGCCTGACCCGGGAGACATTGGTGTCACTGATGGCCCACTCCGGCATAACGACCGGGTTTGTCGAGGCCGGCATCCTGCTGTTCCTGACCCGGCAGAACGGACCCTCCCCCTTCACCGGCTTTTTCCAGGTCGCCCGGGGCGAACCGATGCGCAAGGGCGAAAGCGCCTCGATTGAATTTCACGTCCAGCCCACCAGCCTGGAACCGCGTTACGATCAGGACGACACCGGCGGCATCGACTTCAAGCAGCTCAACCTCATCGAAAACTGCTTCACCGGGCAACGCGTCGCCAGCATCCGCCCCCCCGGCCCCGGCCGTCCCGGCCGAAACATTTTCGGCCACGAAATCCCGCCCTTGCCCGGGGAGAACATCCTCGTTCAGCCCGGTCCCGGGGTGGTCATCTCGGCGAACGGCCGCGACTTCTCCTCGGAGGTCGAGGGCCGGCTGGTTTACGAGAAGGGGGTGTTGTCCGTCAGCCCCAACCTGGAAATCGGCCACGACATCGACTACGCGGTGGGGAACGTCGACTTTGTGGGGAAAGTCACCATTCGCGGTTCCCTCCTGGACGGTTTCTACATCAACGCCAAGCGGGGCGTCGAATTGCAGGGGGACGTCGGCGCCGGCCGCATCACTTCCGAGGGGGACGTAAAAATCACCGGCGGCGTCAAGGGGAAAAACGCCGCCATCATCACCTGCAAAAACCTCACCGTGCATTACCTCGACGACGCCAGCGTCGAAGCTGCGGGGGACGTCGTCGCCACCAAGGAAATAATGAACTCGAACGTCAAGGCGCTGGGGCGGGTGACGGTATCCGCCGGGGCGATAATCGGGGGAACGGTCTGCGGTTTCCAGGGAGTCGAGGCGGATACGATCGGGTCCGACATGGGGGTGGCGACCACGGTGATGGCCGGGTTGAACTGGACGGAGGAGAACCGCAAGTCGGAAATCCGCGCGAAAGTCGCGGAATACATGGACCGGCTGCAGTCGGCGAAAATCCTCCTGGAGCCGCTGTTCGCGGCGAAGGAGCTCAGCGCCAAATTGTCCACGGAGCAGAAGACGGTTCTGGCGGATTTGGTGTCGGAATTGCAGATGATCCGCGAGAGCCTGCAGGAGCTGATCGAGGAGCGGGTGCGTATCGACGGCCGGTCGCAAGTGGGGATGCTGAACCAGATCAACGTCAGGAAAATGCTGCATATGGGGGTGTCGACCCGTTTCAGCGCGGTCGAGGGCCAGGTCAAGGACGCGGTCAAGGGTCCCCTGTCCATTCAGCAGGATGAGCGGAACCGCATCCACCGGATAACCGCCTACGGCGACATGCCCCCGGCGCGGAGCCACACGGCGATAATCATGAACGCCGCGAAAATGGAACGGGAGGCGGCGGCGGAGAAGGCGGAGGTGGAGCGGGCGGCGGCCGAGGCGGCGGCCCTGGCTGCGGCGGCCGAGGCCGAAAAGGCGTCGGCGTCGGAAACGGTCGAGGAAGCCGCGGAAAAGAAATTGAAGGCCCGGGTGGCGGCGGGCAAAAACGGGGCGTGATTGATGGGCCGTCTTCAGCGAGTAGGAAGGGTGTGGCGGTATGGCTAAGTCCCAGGGGAAATTGGACGGCAGGGTGGCGCCGTCCTTGGATGCCGCGTTGGAGATGATCGAAAAGCAGTTCGGCGTCGGCGCCATCATGCGTCTTGGGGAAAGCATCCGGAAAGAGGTGCCGGCCATTTCCTCGGGCTCGCTGGGTCTGGATTTGGCGATGGGTTCGGGGGGATATCCCCGGGGCCGCATCGTGGAGATTTACGGCCCGGAGTCGTCGGGGAAAACCACCCTGGCCCTGCATGCCATCGCCAGCGCCCAGGCGATGGGGGGGACGGCGGCGATTATCGACGCCGAGCACGCCCTCGACCCCGGGTACGCCAAAAAATTGGGGGTGGATGCGGGGGGGCTTCTGGTGTCGCAGCCGGATTCGGGGGAGCAGGCGCTGGAGATTTGCGAACTGTTGATCAAGTCGCATGCGGTGGACATCGTGGTCGTCGACTCGGTGGCGGCGTTGACGCCCAGGGCGGAATTGGAAGGCTCGATGGGGGACACCCACGTGGGCCTCCAGGCGCGGCTGATGAGCCAGGCGCTACGGAAGTTGACGGCGGCGGTGAACCGTTCGAACACGGTGATAATTTTCATCAATCAGATCCGGATGATGATTGGCGTTTCCTTCGGCAGTCCCGAGACCACGCCCGGCGGCAGGGCGCTCAGGTTTTACGCATCCATTCGCCTGGACATCCGCCGCATCGAGACCCTGAAGGGGGCGGAGGGGGCGAGGGGAAACAGGGTGCGGGTGAAGGTGGTGAAGAACAAGGTGGCGGCGCCGTTCCGCCAGGCGGAGTTCGACATTTTATTCAACCGGGGGGTGTACCGGGAGGGCGAGCTGGTGGATTTGGGGGTGGCGGCGAAGATTCTGACCGCGAGCGGTTCCTGGCTGAGTTACGGCGGGACGCGGATTGGACAAGGCCGGGAGAAGGCGGCGGAATTTTTGGCGGCGAATCCACTGATGGCCCGGGAGATTCGCGAGAGAATCATCGGCGGCGGGGGTGCGGCGGCCGATGCGGCGGGGGAAGGAAAGTTTCCGGCGGAGGACAGTGGAGAGTAATGTTTATTGCCTATCTTTGAAGGGATCCAGCATGCGTTTCAAACAGCTTCTCGACCGGCCCGCCACGACGGCGGCCGTGTTTGTTTTTAGTATTTTTCTCGGGGTTTTCGCCGCCTCCGAAGCGTCCGTCGCCTCCGAGGCCGGCTTCGCCGCGAATCCCGGGGATCTCCGGCCGATAATCGCCAACGCGAAAAGCCAGGTATTCCCCTCGGTGGTGTTCCTGATGCCCATTGCCGAACGCTATGACGCGGGGAAAATGGAGAAGGCCCAGGTGGCCGGCTCCGGAGTCATCATTTCCCCCGACGGCGAATTCATCACCAATTGGCACGTGGTGGACAAGGCCGTCGACATCCGCTGCCTCCTCTACGACGGGACGGTCGCGAAGGCGAACATCGTCGGGACCGACAAGGACACGGATTTGGCGCTCCTGAAATTGGACGCCCCCGGCATCCGCTTTCCCTACGCGGAACTGGCGGACAGCGGTAAATTGGAAGAGGGGCAGCTGGTGATGGCGATGGGGGCGCCGTGGGGTCTGTCCCGCTCGGTGTCGATGGGGATATTGTCCTGCGTGAACCGTTTTCTCCCCGGCCATGGCGGCGGCTACAATCTCTGGCTCCAAACCGACGCCTCGATTAACCCGGGGAACTCCGGCGGCCCCCTGATTGACACCGAGGGCCGGGTGGTGGGGATTAACTCCCTCGGCTTCATCTTCGGCGGCGACCTCGCCTTCGCGATTCCCTCGAACACGGTGAAGTCGGTGTCGGAGAGCCTCCGGCGGGACGGCAGGGTGAAGCGGGCCTGGACCGGCCTCCACCTCCAGCCCCTGAAGGATTTTGAAAAGAACATTTTCTACGAGGGGAACCAAGGGGTGCTGGTGGCCGGGGTGGACCCGAATTCGCCGGCGGATCAGGCCGGCATCGAGGTGGGCCAAATGCTCCTGTCGGTTAACGGCCGCGAGGTCAGGGGGATCAATCACGAGGACATCCCCGGCATCAACCTGCTTCTTTCCGAACTACCCATCGGTGAACCGGTCAATATGGAACTCCGTACCGGGCTCCTCCACTCCTCGGCGGGCGAGACCCGGGTCAGCGTGGTGACGCCGATGGAGAAGGGCCTGGTCGAGGGTGACGATTTCGACTGCCGGCGCTGGAACATGACCATTAAGGCGATCAACGAATTCGCCACCCCGATGCTGCATTTCTTCAAGCCAAAGGGTGTTTACATCCAGGCGGTGAAACATCCCGGCAACGCGGCGTCGGCAGGGCTGAAGAAAGGGGACATCATCGAGGCGATCGACGGCGAGCCGGTGAACGACTTCGAGACCTGCAAGAAGATTTACGAAAGAATCGTCGCCGACGAAAACCGCGAGAAAAAGGTGGTGTTCACGGTGTCGCGGGCGGGGCTAAAAAATTTCCAGGTGCTGGATTACGCGCCCAGGTACGGACAGGACTGAACCATGAGCACGGGATCCTCTTCGGCCCGCTTGTTGCGTAAGCCCCTGGCGCCGGATCTGCACGATCACGAGGAACCGCCGGAAGGGACGCCGGAGTGCGAACCGCCGCCGGACGGGGTTTGCGACGCGGCAACCTGCGACGGCGTGCCTTCCGCCGGCAAATTGTGGCGGGAGGACGGCAAGGTGATGTACTGTCCGGCCGCCGGCGGCGAGGCGGTGGCGGTACGGGTGGTTTGGGCGCGGCCGTTGTCGGGCCGGGGCGACGGTCCGGTGTCGGTCATGCTGGAGGACAAGAAGCGGGAGGTGGGGTATTTCCCCGATTTGTCCATTTTGTCCGGCGAGTCCCGGCAGGTGGCGGAAGAGGAGTTGTCCAGGTCCCTGTTTCTTCCGAAAATCACGGCGGTGTACTCGGTCCGGCCGCGTTTCGGGAATTATTACTGGGATGTCGAGACCGACGCCGGCCGGCGGCGCTTCCTGATGTCGTCGCCGGAAAACAACACTTTCCGCCCCGGGCCGGACGTGATTGTCTTGAAGGATGTGGCGGGGAATTGCTTCGAGGTGGCGTCCGTGTCGGGGTTGAGCAAGGCGTCGTTAAGCGAGATGAACCGGGTGTTGTAGGGGTTTTGGACACAGAGGAAACAGAGAACCACGATTTCATTTAGCTACTGAACTTTTGCAAAGTGGCGATTAAACCGCCAATCGCCACTTTGCAAAAATCGTTTTTGCCCGAATTTCAAGGATTTTTGATTTTACAAAATCGCCATTCGGCGGTTTGAATGGTGATTTTGCAAAAGTCCAGTTAGCTACCAATAATAAAAAGTGGTTCTCTGTGCCCTCTGTGTCTCTGTGGTTAAATTCACAATTCAAAGTCGGCGGCGGTATGGTGAAACCGCCGAGCGACGGAGCGACAGTTTATCGGCCTGGATTCCGGCGAGTTACGCTTCCCCCCGGTTCAATGTTAATGGCGCCGGAATGACGCGTGGGGTGGTGTCCAGGGTAACAGGATGCGGCTTGACGTAACTGAACTTTTGCTAAGTGGCGATTAAACCGCCAATCGCCACTTTGCAAAAATCGTTTTTGCCCGAATTTCAAGGGTTTTTGATTTTACAAAATCGCCATTCGGCGGTTTGAATGGTGATTTTGCAAAAGTCCAGACGTAACATACAAGAGATGAGATGCGCCCGCTTACCAGGGTCCGGGGACACGCCGTCATTTCCCCAAAATCTTCCGTAGCCGCGGCGCGTTCGCCCGCGCCAATCCCACATCCGGCAGGGTAAGGTTGGGCAGCCGGCAGAAGGGGATGAGTTCGGCGGTGATGGGGCCTTCGTAGCCGATGCGGGTCAGGGCCCGGGTCACCTCGCCCCAGTCGATGTCGCCGTCCAGAAGATCCTCGCCAAAGCCGTGCAGGCCGCCGCCGCAGTCGTCGTTCCGCCGGTAATTCTTGAAATGCACCGCCTTGATGCGGTGCCCCAAGAGGTCAATCCAGTGCTCGGGGTAACCGTTGATCAGGCAATTGGCGACGTCGAAATAGGCGCCGAGACGATGGTGGTTGAACTGATCGATGAAGCCCCGCATCGCCATGGGATCGGCCAGGAACCAGTTCCAGACGTTTTCGAGGCCGATATTCACGCCGAGACGATCGGCTTCGGGGAGAATCTTCCAGATTGACTCCGTCGCCCACCGGTAGGCCTCGCCGTATGGGGTCACCGGTTTCGACCCGTCCCACGGCACCGCCACCGCGCCGGGGATGACCAGGACCGTCTTGACCCCCAGCCAGGCCGCCGCCCGAAGGTAACGGCGCGATATGTCGACCGCCTGCCCCCGCACGGCCGCGTCGGGGCTGGAGAGTTGCACATCCCAATAAGTCCCGGACGCCGCCGTCTCCATTTTCATGCCGATCTTTTCCGCCTCTTCACGGTAGCCCCGGCAGGTTTTCTCGTCGGTGTCCGGCCCCAGCACCCCGCCGCCATAGGTCAATTCCAGCCCTTCGTAACCCATGTCCCGGGCTTCCCGCAAGGCGTCGGCGACCGGTTTGGCGTTGTCGAAGCCGCCGAGAGTCCAGTAGTTGATTTGCATGACGTTGTTCATGGCCGCTCCTTTCATGCTTAAGTTTGCCCTGAAGTTTTGCGCTTATAAAGTCACCCGCTTGGCGCTACGCGCCGAGGAGATTTCCGCCTCGACCAGCCGCACGCTGGCTGCGGCCGATTCGGGGGTGAGGTAGTTCGACTTCTCGTTCCTGCCGATGCAATCGAGGAAGTGGGCGAGTTCGTGCCAATAGCCGCTCTCGGGCGAGACCGCGATTTCCTCCGCCCGGCCGGAAAGGGGATAGACGGTGAGCTTGCCGTCCTGGGCCAAATCCAGGCTGGCTTTTTCCAGGTGAATGGAGAAGGTCATGGAGAAGGGGAAGCCGGGCGCGTATTCCCAGGCCCCCTCGGCGGTGACCAACTTGCCGTCGGGGTAGAGGTAGCGGGTGAGGATGTGGTCGAAGCCGCCTTCGGTGGTGGTGCCGCCGAACGACAGCACGCTCTCCGGCAGTCCGAAAAGATAGGCGACGAAGTCGGCGTCGTGAATGTGCAGGTCCATGGCCGCCAGGCCGCTTTTGACCGGGTCCTGCAGCCAATTGTTCCAGCTCCAGGTGGGGCGGGTGGAATAGCGCCGGAAGGCGGCGGTGACGACCCGGCCGTATTTGCCGCCCAGAACCAGTTCGCGGGCCTTGGCGTAAGCGGGCCAGAAGCGGATGCACTGGCCGACCAGGAGAATTTTCCCGGCCTTCACGGCGGCGGCGGCCATGGACTCGGCCTCTTTGGCGTTGATGGCCATCGGCTTCTCGCACAGGGTGTGCTTGCCGGCGGCGAGCGCCTTCAGGGTGTATTCGCAATGCAAATAGGTGGGAAGGGTGATGTCCACCACGTCGACGTCGGGATCGCGAATGAGGTCGTCGGCGTTCGCGTACATCTTCACCCCGGCCAGGTCGACCTTGGCGCCGGTCCCGGCGATGTTTCCGCCGATGCCGGCCCAGTCGCCGGCGCGTTTCACCGCGTCCACGTCGGCGATGGCGGTGACTTTGGCGGCCTCCGGCATGGCCTGGTAGGTTTCGAAATGCATTTTTCCCATGAAGCCAAGACCGATAATCCCGATTTTCAACATGGCTCTCTCCTTGTAAAAATGCCGCGACCGCGCGCGGAAATAGGGGGCAATTGTCGCGAGAACGGGGGCTGCGGGATGGATTGCCCGGGCTCGGGTCGGAATAGGGCGGCAAGAAAATAGCGTTGACAACTCCAGAAGAGCATGATAATGATTATGTTGAAAATTTCAACAAAAAAATGACGCAAGCGTTAATTTTACCCGCTCCCGCCGATTTGGGCAGCCCCGAAAAGGCCAGGTGTTGGAGATGATCATCCGCCAAATATCAGGGGTCCGCCCATGACTCGCCCCAAACTCCCCGTAGCCGCCGGCGTGGCCAATCACGGCACCATGAAGAGTCACAATATCGCCACGTTCATGCAGACCCTGCGCCATCACGCCCCGGTGAGCCGGGCGGATTTGTCCCGCCTCACCGGCCTGGACAAGAAATGCGTCTCACTTTTTTCGAGTGAACTGATCGAGAAGGGCCTCATCGAGGAGGTGGGCACCCTGGCGGCGGCGCGGGGCCGCCCCGGCTGTCTCCTGGATTTTGTCCCCGGGCGGAACTTTTCCATCGGCTTGGCGATTCAGGCCGACCGGGTCAACGGCGTCCTTTTCGAATTGCCGGGACGGCTGGCCGCCGCCGCCGTCCACCCTATCGCGGCGGGGGCTGCCCGGAGGGAGGTTGCCGAAACGGTGAAGCGGGCGGCGGGGGATCTGGCCGCCCGGACCGAACGGGTGGCGGGAGTGGGGGTGAGCTTCCCGGGGATTGTCGACCTGCGTGACGGTGTGGTGCTGACCGCCGCCAATTTGTCCTGCCTCGACAATTTCCGTTTCCGCGAGTCCTTTCAGGACCTGGAATCGCTCTACGGCCCAGTCCGTTTCGAACAGTCCTCCCGTGCCGCCGCCCTGGCGGAAAACTGGTTCGGCCAGGGCCGGAGCAGCGACAATTTCGCCAGCGTCGAATTGAACGTGGGGATTTCGGTCGTCATGGTGCAGCGGGAAGAACTGCATCACGGACCGGAGGGTTTTGTGGGGGAATTGGGGCATGTGATTGTCCAGCCGCTGGGCCGGAAATGCGGCTGCGGCAACCGGGGCTGCCTCGAAGCCTATCTGGGCGAGTCGGCCTTGAAAGCGGGTTTGACGGCCATGGGTCTGACCGAGGACGCGCTGTTTCTCCCGAATTCCCTGCCCCGTTTGACCGGATCCGCTCAGGATCCCGGCGAAGCGGCGCCCCTTCCGCCGGCGGTCGTCAAGCTGCTCCGCGACGCCGGACAATGGCTGGGCAGGGGACTGGGGCCAATCGTCAACCTTTTCACCCCCGACAGCGTGGTCATCAACGGCGAAATAATGCGCCATGCCGACATAGTTCTTCCCAGCGCCCGCAAGGAATTGACCAAATGCTGCCTGCCGGAGAAGCTGCGGCGGACCACCCTCGTCGCCTCGCGCCTGCATTACCCCGACGCCATGGGCACGGCGGCCCTGGCGTTTGCGGAGTGGTTCTAGTGCCCCGTAAAATAAATCCTTTTTTTATTGACATACACGTTTGGATCCGTTATAAAAATCCAAGCTATTTAATTGAAATTTTCCACGAATTATTACCCTTGTCCCTGCTACTTATCCCCTGCTCCTTTTCCCATTTGCCGTATCCCTTCGCCCAATTTCCGTGATGGTTCGCCAATCCGGCATGGCAACGCAGACTCAGGGCACGCGCATTCCCACTTTCAAATGCCCTTTCGATGGAGCCCACGCGCATGAGACGCATCGGCATCAGCGATCCGGCGGGGACGGTCCGGGCGGTAATCGCCCCGGACTACGGCGGCATGCCGGTCAGTTTGACCGTGGGCGGCCGGGAGGTTCTGCATCTGGACGAGAAGCTCCTCAGCCTGGCGCCCATGCTGGCCGGCGGCATGCCGGTCCTGTTCCCCTTCTCCAGCCGCACGCATGACGACAGTTATCGCCTCGACGGCGGCCTCTACCACATGCCTTTCCATGGACTGGTGAAAAACGCCGCCTTCGCGGTAAAAAATATCACGCCGGATTCCCTGACCGTCGGGATTGACTCCGTCCCCTCGGAGGCGGACGAACATTATCCTTTCGCCCACCGCCTGAGCGTAACCTACCGCGTCGCCCTTTCCACCCTGGAGGTCGAGGCGGAAGTGGTCAATCATTCGCCACGGCGCCTGCCCCACGGCCTCGGCTGGCATCCCTTCTTCCTCGCCAGCGACAAAAAGCGCCTCCGCTTCACCCACCACATGAAACAGCGCTTCGACTATGTGGCCCTTAAGGACGGTCCGGCCCCTGAAGGCATGGATTTGTCGGAGCCGTGGGACGATGTGCTTTTCGACCCGGAGATTGGTGAATTCACGCTGGAGAATCCGCTCGACGGCTACCGGGTCATCTGCCGGTTCGACGCCAGCCACCCGGTTTTGGTGGTCTGCACCACTACCGGCCGCAGCGTCTGCCTCGAACCCTGGTGCAGCCTGCCCGATTCCATAAACAGCGGCCGGTTTCTGCAGTGGGTCGAACCGGGCGGAGTCGGCCGGCATCGGATTTCCTTGGAACTTTCGCAAATATGACACGACCATAAAACCATTACGCCAGGAGAGAGCATGAAAAAGATCGGCTTTATCGGTTTGGGTAATATCGGCAAGGGGATTTGCAACAATCTGATTCGCAAAGGCCATTCCCTGACCGTCTACGACGTCAGCGCCAAAGCCATGGAACCGTACCAGGGCAAAGCGAAGCTGGCGGCGGATCCGCTTGAGGTTCTGCGGGCGAGTGATTACGTCTTCTTCTCCCTCCCCAATTCGACGGTCATCGAAGAGATGATGGAACGCTTCCTTGCCGACGGGGTCAAGGGGAAAACCATCATCGACACTTCGACTAGTTACCCCTTGTCCACCAAAAAACTGGCGGCGCAGGTCAAGGCCGGCGGCGGAGTGATGGTCGACGCCCCGTTGATGGCAGGGCCGGACGAAGCCGAGGCGGGAACTTTGGACATCGTGGTCGGAGGAGACCGGGCCGATTACGAGAATCTCAAGGATCTCTTCGACGCTTACACTAAAAGCCACAAGTATGTCGGGGAAATCGGGAACGGCCATTTGGCGAAGCTGGCTATCAACTTCTGCGGCTTGACGGAAGCGCTTCTTTTCGCGCAAGTCTACCCGGTGATGGAGAAGCTCGGTTTCGACCGCGAGGCGCTCCACGACATTCTCAATAACGACGCATTGGCCAATTGGGTTTTCGACTTCTACAGCAAGAAATACGTGACCCGGAATTACCGCCTCGACTTCGCCCTGGCCCTGGGCTTGAAGGATCTGGGCTACATGAAACGCCTCTACGAGGAACTGAACATCCCAGGCTTTATCCTGGACGGCGCCCTGGATTTGTGCCGGGTCACCCTAAACGAACAAAAGCCCGGGGAAGTTCTCGACTTCAGCCACCCCTGCCGGCAAATGGACAAGTTCGTCGGCAACAAGGAATGAACGGCACGCACATAGCAGAGAACCGCCGATACCGGAACCGGCCGCCGCGTCTGGGGGCGTCAAATGGGCGAATACATACTCGAGTTCGACAACGTCACCAAGCTCTATCCCGGGGTCAATGCCCTGGACGGGGTAACGCTCAGGTTCAAGGCCGGGGAAGTGCACGCGCTGGTGGGCGAAAACGGGGCGGGCAAGTCGACCCTCATCAAAACCGCTTCCGGCGCCACCGAACCGACCGCCGGCGGCATCATCATCGACGGCAAACGCTTCGCGGCGTTGACCCCGGCCGTTTCCAGGGAGAACGGCTTGGCGGTGGTGTACCAGGAGTTCACCCTGGTGCCGGTCATGACCGCCGCCGAGAACATCTTTCTCGGGGAGTTCATCCGCCGCGGCTGGTTCTGCGATTTCCGGGAAATGAACCGCCGGGCTGAGGAACTTTTCCGCAAGCTTAATATCCATATCGATCCGGAAGCCAAAGTCGGCTCCCTCACCACCGGTTATCAGCAAATTGTGGAAATCGCCAAGGCGGTGGCGCGGAATCCGAAAATCCTGATTATGGACGAACCCTCCGCCCCCCTGACCAGCAACGAAGTCGATTCCATGCTGGACATCGTCAGGACCCTGAAAAGCCACGGCGTCTGCATCGTCTACATCTCGCACCGCCTGGAGGAAATTTTCCACATCGCCGACCGGGTCTCGGTGCTGCGCGACGGAACCTTCATCGCCAGCAGGGACATCGCCGACACCAATCGCGACGACATCATCAAGCTGATGGTGGGGCGGACCCTGAAGGAAACGTTCCCCGAGCGCGGCGGCGGCGGCAACGAAGTGGTGCTGGAGCTGGAAAATGTCAGCGGCAACGGGGTGAAAAACATCAACCTCGCCCTCCGGAAGGGGGAGATTCTGGGCCTCGGCGGCCTGGTCGGGGCCGGGCGGACCGAACTCGCCTCCCTCATATTCGGCAACGCCAAAATCACCGGCGGGGAAATGCGCCTGCGGGGCAGGAAGTTGAACCTCGCCTCGCCGGCCGAGGCCATCGCGGAAGGGATTTCGCTGGTGCCGGAGGACCGGAAAAACCACGGGCTGATTCTCAACATGAGCGTCCGCGACAACCTCACCATCGCCACGGTAAAAAAGTTGTCGAACCGCATTTTCCTCAATCGCGCGAACGAGGAGCGGCAGGCGGAGAATTACATCGGCAGCCTGAGCATCAAAACCCCGTCCAGCCGGCAATTGGTCCGGAACCTTTCCGGCGGCAATCAGCAGAAAGTGGTATTGGGCAAATGGCTGGGGACCGACCCGGACGTGCTCATTTTCGACGAACCGACCCGGGGCATCGACGTCGGCGCGAAGGAGGAAATTTACAGGCTTATGGACGAGCTGGCGAAGGGCGGCAAATCCATAATCATGATTTCGTCCGACATGGAGGAATTGATGGGCATGTCCGACCGGGTGTTGGTGCTTAGCAAGGGCCGGGTGACGGGTGAAGTCTCGCGGCGCGATCTCAGTCAGGAATTGATCCTGAAATACGCGGTGGAGGGGCATGAAAATGACTAGCAAATTCAAGTTGGGGGACTACGGCATTTTTCTGGTCCTCATCGGCATGTTGACCATTTTCTCCTTCATGGCGCCGAATTTTCTGCACCTGAACAATTTCTACAATGTCGCCCGGCAGATTTGCACCTTGGGGATTGTCTGCATCGGCATGACCATCGTCATGATTACCGGCGGCATCGACCTGACCGTCGGTTACCACATCTCCCTCGCAAACGTGCTTTGCGCCTGGCTGATGGTGAAAGGGGGCCTCAATCCGATCCTGGCCGTGTGCGTCATCCTGATTATGGGTCTCCTCATCGGGATAATGAACGGCATCATCATCGTCAAAACCGGGGTGGCGCCGCTGATTGTCACCTTGGCCCTGTTGAACGTGCTGCGGGGTTTAAGCTACACCGTTTCGAACGGCCTGCCGATTTTCGGGTTCCCCCGGGGCTTTTCGATTTTGGGGCAGGGGACGGTTTTCGGGCGCATGCCCATTTCCCTCCTGATCATGCTGGGCATATTTGTCCTGGGGGCGGTGATTCTCAACAAGACCTATTTCGGGCGCTACTTCTACGCCATCGGCTCGAACGAAGAGGCGGCCAAACTGTCCGGCATCAACACCGGCAAATTGAAAATGCTAGCCTACGGCCTCTGCGGCTTCCTGACCGCGCTGGGGGCGGTGCTCCTCTTGTCCCGCACCAATTCCGGACTGTCCTCGAACGGCGCCGGCTTCGAATTCAACGTCATCACCGCCTGCGTCCTGGGCGGCGTCAGCGCGAACGGCGGCAAGGGGACCATCTTCGGCGCGCTGGTGGGGGTACTGATCGTCGGCTTTCTCGACAATGGCCTTCTGTTGATGAATGTCAGCGAATACACGCAATTGATCATCAAGGGCCTCCTCATGCTGGTGGCGGTCATCTACGACACCATGTCCAGCCGGCAAAGCGAAGTCATCCGCCGGATGAAGGCCATCGACGCCAAAAACGGTTGATGCGGATTGGCCCGGGAAGGGTTGAAAACAGTGCATTTGTGATTGGGCGGCATTTTACTGGCGAAACGCAATGGGAGGACTTTTCATGAAAAAAATTTTTGCTCTGCTTCTAGCGGTCACGCTTTTGTGCGGCCTGTCCGCCGGCGCCGGCGAACGTTTCCGGGTTGGCTTCGCCTTCTACAACCTCTCGAACCCGGTATGGGCGGAGGTGGTGTCGGAAGCCGTTGTCCACGGCAAGGAACTGGGGATGGACGTCACCTACGTGGACGCCGGTCAGGATTCGGCGAAGCAAATCGCCCAGATTGAAAACTTCATCCAAAGCGGCATGGACGCCATCTGCATTCTGGCCATCGACATGACCGCCGTCGAACCCATCGCCAAAACCGCCATGGACCAGGGGATTTACGTTATCGATTATTCGCGCGGCATGGAAAACTGCCACGCCACCCTCACCCTGAACCCCATCACCACCGGTCAGGCCCTGGCCAAATTGGCCAGCAAATGGATTATCGAAAAATACGGCCCCAATCCCGAATTCAAATGGGGCTTCCTCGACATCCCCACCGTCGAAATCGGCGTCCAGGAAGGCAAGGCCACGGAAGATGAGATGAAGAAACTGTTCCCCCGGGCGAAACTGGTCGCCAATGCCTCGACCCTCACCGTCGAGGAAGGCATGAAAAACACCGACGCCATTCTCCAGGCCAATCCGGATCTACGCATCATTCTCAGCCTGAGCGCCGGCGGCGGGGTCGGCGGCAACGAGTCCATCAAGGCCGCTATTTCCCCCAGCCAGTACAATGACTACGCCCTCTTCTCGATCGATGCCACCGAGGAAGAGGTGTTGAACATCATCCGGAGCGATCCGCAGAAAGGTTCCGTGAGTCTGGGCAGCGGTAAAATGCACGGCCGGCTCCTGATCGATTACGCCGACCAGCTCCGCAAAGGGAAAAAGCTGGAGAAAATGAATTATCTGCCGATTATCGACGTGACCAAGGTGAACGCCCAGAAGTTCTACAACGATGTTTTCAAAAAGTGAGCGGCGGGTAAAAAGCCCGGTCTTTTAGGCGCACCTCAAGTTGACATTACCAATGCGGAGTGGCGATTGTCGAGTCAATCGCCACTCCGCATAATATTTGGACGGGTCTGGAAAACCCTTGCCATCATTGCCTTGGCGTGGAAGGCTCGAACACCGCCCCCTGTTCCGCCGTCGCCATGACCCGGCGGATGTCCGAGAGATTCCCCACCGCGCCGGCGTGCAGGAGTTGCGTTCCCAGACAGCCCAGGGAGGTCGCCTCGGCCGGGCCGGCGTTTACCTGTTTGCCGGTCAGGTCGGCGGTAATCTGATTCAGGAGGCGGTTCTTGCTGCCGCCGCCGATGATGTTGACGGCTGGGAAAACGACGCCGGTTATTGATTCCAATTTCGCCAGCGCCTCGCGGTAGCTCACCGCCAGGGACTCGTAGACCACCCGGAA
This sequence comes from Planctomycetota bacterium, assembly GCA_031548195.1. GTDB lineage: Bacteria > Planctomycetota > SZUA-567 > SZUA-567 > SZUA-567 > JAJBSZ01. Next base: position 17,156 of record JAVBRG010000143.1, read on the forward strand.
AAACCCGCTGTCGTCCCCGGGAACCGGACAGCCCTGGCGGCGCAGGGCCTGGGCTATGGCTTCCCGCATGCCGGGGGGATTGAAAAATTCCGCCGCGTTCGGGTCGATGACGCCGCAGTCGCCCCGGCGGTCGATGCCGGCAACGATGTCGTCCCAGCCGCGGCCGGGGCGGGCAAGATCGCACTCCAGCTTCAGGCGCTGGGCGATGTAGAGTCCGGCGGAATTGCGGAGCAAGGTGGTGGTGCCGAGGGCGCCGGCTTCGTTCGCCAGCCCGGAGTGGTAGACGGCGTCGTTCAGGAGCGGTTCCGGAAGTTCCACCCCAATCAGGGACCAGGTGCCGGAACTGATGAACAGGGGGCCGGGGCCGCCGGGGTGGGGAATGGCCGCGACCGCCGCCGCCGTGTCGTGGGAGGGGACGCTCACCACCGGGAAGGGCTGGAGGCCGAGTTCGTCGGCGAGTTCCCGCCTGAGTCGGCCCCGGACTTCGCCATGCTTCACCACCGGGGGAAACAGGGCGGGGTCGAGGCGGAATTTTTCCAAAACCGGTGCGGAATAGCGGTGGGTCCGCACGTCGTAAAGTTGCGTGGTGCTGGCGATACTGGCGTCGCTGTTCATTTCCCCCGTCAGGAGGAAATTGAGGAGGTCGGGGACTAGCAGGAAATGCCGGGCGCTCTTCCAATAATCCGGATAGCGCTCGCGGTAGCCGAGGATTTGGAAAACACTGTTGATTTTGTCGCATTGAATTCCGGTCATGTCGAACATGAAGCGGCGTTCGCCGGAATCGAGACGCGCCAGCCCCTCCTGTCCGAAGACATTCCGGTAGCAAAAGGGATTGGACAGCAGGAGGCCGTGGTCGCCGATGAGGCCGTGGTCGATGCCCCAGGTGGATATGCCGGCGGAGTCGATGCGGCCGGCCTGTTCCCGCGCCTGTTTCAGCCCCGCCTTGATGCACTCGAACAGGTACAGGATGTCCCAGTGCCAGACGCCGTTGACCTGGATTTCCCGGTGGGCGACCTGACTGATGAGGGTGGCCTTCAACCGGGCGCCGTCGAAGGCGCCCAGGACGATGCGCACCGATGAATTGCCGCAATCGATAGCGACGCAATTGATTGTTTTACTGGACATGATTTGTCCCCGCCGGCATGGCCCCTGTTTTGGATGAATTTCCCAGACATCGCATCCCAGAGGTTATCCCGGGCGTCGGAAAACACAAGGTGGAAACGCGGCAACCAGCCGTGTTTCCACCTTTTTATTGACAATTCACCAGGATTGGGGCTTGCTATGAATCCCCTCAGGTGTCCGAACGCGCGAAGTAGCGGGTATGCAGGAGTTCGTGCGCCTTGCCGGTCAGGGGGCGGCCCAGGTAACGCGAGTACAATTCCTTGATATAGGGGTTGTCGTGGGATTTGCGGAGCGGTTTTCCCCAGTCCTCCCGGTACAAAACCTCCGCCCGTTTTTCAATGGACTTCAGACTGCCGTGGTAGTAGGGCTGTCCGCCGCCGCCGATGCAGCCGCCCGGGCAGGCCATCACCTCGATGACGTGGAACTGTTCGCCGGAACGCACCCGATTGAGGAGTTTCCGGGCATTCCCCAAAGTGTAGGCGACCCCGACCGTGAGCCGCAGATCCCCCGCCTGGATATCGGCCTTGCGCACCCCCTGGAGGCCGCGGACTTCCTGGAAATCAATCTTCGCCAGTTCGTGCCCGGTGACCACTTCCACCGCCGTGCGTAATGCCGCTTCGAGCACCCCCCCGGTGACCCCGAACAGGGCCGCGGCGCCGGTGGACTCGCCCAGGGGCGCGTCGAAATCCTCGTCGGGGAGGGCCTGGAAATCGATGTTCATCAGGCGAATCAGCCGGGCGAGTTCCCGGGTGGAGAGGACGATGTCGACGTCGGGATTGTTCCTGACGCTGAATTCGGGGCGGGCGGCCTCGTACTTCTTGGCGAGACAGGGCATGATCGACACGACGACCAGCTTTTCACGGGGCACCTTGAGGATTTCCGCGAAATAACTCTTGGCTACCGCGCCGAACATTTGTTGCGGCGACTTCGCGGTCGAGGGGATGTCCAGCAGATCCGAGAAATGGTGTTCGAAGAATTTAACCCAGCCGGGGCAGCAGGAGGTCAGGACCGGCAATTTCACCTGCTTGTCGCCGGCGAGGTGGCGGGTGAGGCGGTCGACGATTTCGTGCGCTTCCTCCATGATGGTGAGGTCGGCGGCGAAATCGGTGTCGAAGACGTAATTGAAGCCGATGCGCCTCAGAGCCGCGACCATTTTGCCGGTTACGGAAGTTCCGGCCGGGTAACCCAGGGCTTCCCCGAGGGCCGCCCGCACCGACGGCGCCGTCTGCACCACCACCACCCGGTCTCCGGGATTGGCGAGGATGTCCAGGACCTTCCAGGAATGGTCGTTCTCGACCAGCGCCCCCACCGGGCAGGCCATGACGCACTGTCCGCAGTTGGTGCACACCGAGTCCAGGAGGTTCATGTCGAAGGCCGGGGCCATGACCGCATTGAAGCCGCGGTGGACGGCCGAGAGGACGCCGCAGGTTTGCCCTTCGTTACAGACGGTGACGCAGCGGCGGCAGCGCACGCACTTGTTCATGTCGCGGATGATGGAATGGGAGGAGTCCTTGGGGAAGTTCGAATGCAGGCCGCCGTCGTAGGGGGAGCGGCGGATGGCGAAGAGGTCGGCCAGTTCCTGGAGTTTGCATTAGCCGCTTTTGGGGCACATCAGGCATTCTTTGGGATGGTTCGATATGAGCAGTTCGATGACTGTTTTGCGCGCCTGGAAGACGCGCATGGTGTTGGTGCGGACCACCATGCCGCTGGTGGCCGGGGTAGAGCAGGAGGGGGCGAGGTTGCGGCGGCCCTCCACTTCGACCACGCAGACCCGGCAGGCGGCCGGATTGTTGCAGGGCTGGAGCGGGGTTTTCGGCATATAGCATAGATGCGGCACCGGTATGGAGAGGGCGTGGGCGGCGTCCATGATGGTGGAGCCATCCGGAACCTCGACGTGGCGGCCGTCAATGGTGAGGGAAATATTGGACACGTGGCACTCCTTTGTTAGCGCTTCACCACCGCGAAGAATTTACAGACATCGTAGCAAATGCCGCAACGGATGCATTCCCGCAGATTGATGGAATGCGGCTTCTTCCGCTCGCCGCCAATGCACTGGGTGGGACACTTCACGGCGCAGACATGACAGCCGGTGCATTTCTCCGGATTGATGGCGAAAGTGAGGAGATCCCGGCAGACCCGCGCCTGGCAGTGGTGATCCCGGACGTGCTCATCGTATTCCTCGGGGAAGGTCAGGAGCGTCGATATCACCGGATTCGGCATGGTTTGCCCGAGGCCGCAGAGGGCGGTGTCCTTGATACTCTCCGAAAGGAGCCGGAGCTGGATCAGATCGGAAGGTTCACCCTTGCCGCTGGTGATGCGATCGAGAATTTCGAACATGCGCCGCGAGCCGACCCGGCAGGGCGTGCATTTGCCGCAGCTTTCGTCCTGGGTGAATTCGGTGAAGAAACGGGCGATACTGACCATGCAGTCGTCCTCGTCCATCACCACCATGCCGCCGGATCCCATGATGGCCTGGTGTTCGGCGAGGTGCTCGTAGTCGATGGGGAGGTCGAGGTCCTTTGCCGACAAGGCGCCGCCGGACGGGCCGCCGGTGAGGACGGCTTTGAAGGATTTGTTGCCGGGGCAGCCGCCGCCGATGTCGAAGATGACTTCGCGGAGGGTGGTGCCCATGGGCACTTCGACCAGGCCGACGTTTTTGATGTGGCCGGTGAGGGCGAAGACTTTGGTGCCTTTGGATTTTTCGGTCCCGATGGAGGCGAACCAGTCGGCGCCTTTGGCGAGGATGACCGGGACATTGGCGAAAGTTTCGACGTTGTTCAAGAGCGACGGTTTCCCCCGGTAGCCCTGTTCGGCCGGGAAAGGCGGGCGCATGCGGGGTTCGCCGCGTTCGCCTTCCATCGAGTGGATGAGGGCCGTTTCCTCGCCGCAGACGAAGGCGCCGGCGCCGTATTTGATTTCGATGTCGAAGGAGAAGTTGGTTCCCAGGATGTTTTTTCCGAGGAGGCCGGCTTGTTGGGCGTCGGCGATGGCTTGTTTTAGTCGTTTGACGGCGAGGGGGTATTCGGCGCGGATGTAAACCTCCCCGGTATTGGCGCCGATGGCGAAGCCGGCGATGGCCATGCCTTCGACGATGGTGTGTGGGTCGCCTTCGAGGATGGCGCGATCCATGAAGGCGCCGGGGTCGCCTTCGTCGGCGTTGCAGATGACGTATTTTTCCCGACCCGGCTGTTTTTGGGCGGCGGCCCATTTTTTGCCGGTGGGGAAGCCGGCACCGCCGCGGCCGCGGAGGCCGGAGTTGAGAATGGCGTTGACGGTATCGGCGGGTGGTTTTTTTAGGGTTTGGGCGAGGGCGGAGTAGCCGCCGACGGCGAGGTAGTCGTCGAGGTTTTCGGGGTCGATGAAGCCACAGTTTCGGGTGGCGATGCGGAGTTGGCGTGGGGGCATGGGATATCCTTATCTCCAATGGGCATAACCGCTCCACTTTCGAAAAAGAAGAACGGAAGTCCGGCGAGCTCTTCCCGAGACCCGTAGGGTGTAATTGTGGGGAAACCTGGTCAGGGAATCCCCGGGCGGGTATAAGACCCGTAAAATTGCACGCACCCGCCCTTCCAAGAAAACCCTACGGGCCCCGTGCAACCGGGACTTCCGTTCGGGTACCGCAACCGGCAAGCATTGCTCCGCGCGTTGAGCCTCACTTCCAACAACCGGTTGTATCACCGTTCACGCGCGGCACGAAAAAAAACCTATTTTTTGCAGACTGTGAGGCGAAATGGTGAAAATCCGTTTTTTCACCACGTTTGCTCCTTGTCTTACGGAGGTGCAAGTTCCGACGCTTATAGGAGGTTTAGAGCGGTTCTAGTGGAACCACCGAGCAACGGTTTATCGGCCTGGATTCCGGCGGGTTACGCTTCCCCCCGGTTCAATGTTTATGGCGCCGGAATGACGTGTGAAGAGGGGTCAGGCGTAACAGGATGCGGATTGACGTAAGGGTTGAGATGCGCCTGTTCACTCCAGCGTCACCCTTTCGAAATTGGTGATAATCACCCCTTCCACCGGCTTATTATTGGCGATAAAATCCTCGACCAGGCGTTTGGCGCGTTTTTCATCGACTTTACCGAACAAAACCGGACTAGCGCCGGGGCGGGTGATGATTACCGTCGGTTCGGCGTAGCAGTAGGTCATGCAACCGGAACGGAGGAAGTCGACCTTTTCCAGGCCGAGTTCCTTGACCGCCTTCTGCATGACTTCCCAGACCGCTTCGGCGCCGGAAGCGATGCCGCAGGTGCCGCAGGAAACGTTCACCAGCGTTCTGCTTCGGTCCCGGTTGCGGATCTTGGCCTGGGCTTCGGCGCGACGACGCTCCAACGCTTCTAGGTTGGCGATGGGAGGCATGACGGATCCTTTAACTGGAAGGGAACGGGTGTTATGCAGCGCATTTCACGAGAAATCGGCCAAAATGTCCCGGATCTGCTCCGGCGCGACATGGCCGAAAACGCGATCGTCGACCATCACCACCGGCGCCAAAGCGCAACCGCCGACGCAACGAACCGTGGTGATGGAAAAGCGTCCGTCCGGCGTGACCTCGCCTTCACCGACCTGCAGGCGGTCCTTGAAGGCGGAGAGGATGCGGGGGGCGCCTTTGACGAAACAGGCCGTGCCCTGGCAGATATTGATGCGGTGCCGGCCGCTCGGCTGCATGTTGAAAAAGGCGTAGAAGGTGACGATGCCGTAAACATGGGCGAGGGAGACGCCCATTTCCTGGGCGACCAGGTTCTGGACTTGCCGGGGGAGGTAACCGAAAATTTCCTGGGCTTCATGCAGAACGTTGATTAATTGATCGTCCTTGCTGGGGAGGGCGCGAATGAAATCCTTGAGTTTCTGAACGCTTTCCGGGGGGAGCGGCGGATTTGGGGCAACCTTGGCCGGAGCCGGGGGGGCGGTCTGTGGCATACGTTCTCCTTGCCGAAATAAAAACCGGAGTCGCACTCCTCCGCTATTCTATCACAAGGCATAAAGCTTATTCGTTAAAAATGTTAATATTTTTTCACTTTCGGCTGTTTTACCACACTGAAAATACTGTTGACAATAAATAAAATACATACTTAAATACGGCATATTAGCGCGCATGTTCGACTGCAACGTTATAACTCGAACATTAATGGCGGATACAGTGAGCCTGCCGGTTTACTGCCGGATGGTTGCCGCCGGCTTTCCTGAAAAACCCGGGCTGCGCCAACCGACAAATTTATTTTTCCCCTGTCCTGTAAAATTGTTAACTATTGACACCCACAGTGTTCCACAAAAGGTCTGGCGCCACGAGACGCCTTAGCGTACCGCCAATCAATGAAATTACCGACTATGGCGCTAATTCCGGGCTGCATCCTTAAAACCGTGGCAGACCCCAGGTGGGAATTTTGTTAATAAAAAAAATGAAAAATTCTTTTATTGAGGTTGAGAAAATAAAAAACGCGGCTAAACTGCTCGTAGCTAATTCGACAACAAACGGACGGTAATAGTCCACCGAACGACCCACTTCCTTCAAGACATTGTACCAATGTCCCCCAAGGTGAATTGATCCAAATATCCCGACGGAACCGCTCAGCGCCAGGTCCATTACCAGGAAAGCGATCGGCGGTCGGCCCGGTCATTTTCAAAGCCATCCAAAGGACGCCCATGGACAAATCCGAAAACATTTTGGAAATGCGTAACATCACCAAAGCTTTCCCCGGCGTCAAAGCTCTCGACAATGTCACCTTCGATGTAAAACGCGGTGAAATCCACGCCCTGGTCGGCGAAAACGGCGCCGGCAAATCCACCCTGATGAAAGTCCTCTCCGGCGTCTACCCCTACGGGACCTACGAAGGAGACATCGTCGTCAACGGCGAAGTCCAGCGTTTCGACAATATCAAGGATTCCGAACGCGCCGGCGTCGCCATCATTTACCAGGAACTTACCCTGGTAAAGACGATGAATATTTGCGAGAACCTGTTTCTCGGGGAAGAAGTGCATCATCGCGGGGTCATAGATTGGAACGCTTCCTTTAAACAGGCTTCGGAAGTTTTGGCCGAGGTCGGTTTGGAGGTCAGTCCCGCCACTCAGGTGATGCACCTGGGGGTCGGCATTCAACAGTTGGTGGAAATCGCCAAGGCGCTCTTGAAGAAGACGGACGTGCTGATTCTCGACGAGCCGACGGCGGCCCTTTCGGCCGAAGAAGCCCGGAATCTCCTGGACATCCTCCGCCGGCTCCGGGACCGGGGGGTGACCTGCGTATTCATTTCCCACCGCCTCGGCGAAGTGATGGACATCGCGGATCGGGTCACGGTGTTGCGGGACGGCAAAACGGTGACGACCATGAAGCGGGGCGAATTCACCGAAGAAACGATGATTACCAAGATGGTCGGCCGCGAATTGAAGAATCTGTTCCCCTACAAGCCGCACAAGGGCGGCGCGCCCTTGATGGAAATTCGCGATTGGACGGTGTTGGACCCGGAGTCGGGGCGGACTATCGTGGACCACGTGAATTTGATCTTGAGAAAGGGCGAGATTCTCGGCATGGCGGGTTTGGTCGGAGCCGGCCGCAGCGAATTGATGATGAGCATTTTCGGCTGCTACGGCAAGGTCGTTTCCGGGGAGATTTTCCTCGAAGGCAAACCGGTGAAAGTGGGAACGCCCCACGCGACCATCAATGCCGGCATCGTCCTGTTGTCGGAGGACCGCAAGCGTTACGGCCTGGTATTGGGTACCGATATCAAGCGTAACATTTCCCTGGCCGCCCTGGACAGTATCGCCTCCCACGGGGTGGTGAGCGAGAACGAAGAAATTCTTGCCGCGAACAATTACGTGCGGGATTTGAAGATAAAAACACCTTCGATTGAACAGAAAGCGGGGAATCTGTCGGGCGGAAACCAGCAGAAAGTGGTTATCGGCAAGTGGCTGATGACCAAGCCGAAAGTCCTGATTATGGACGAGCCGACCCGCGGCATCGACGTCGGGGCGAAGGTGGAAATCTACAATATCATGAACACCCTGGTCGATGAAGGGGTCGGAGTTCTGATGATCAGTTCCGAATTGCCGGAGGTTTTAGGAATGTCGGATCGGATTGTAGTGATGTCCGAAGGCGCCTTGACCGGCGAGTATTCGAAGGAGGAGGCGGATCAGGAAAAGGTGATGACCAGCGCCACCGCCCGTTTCCGGAAACGCAAGAAAGACCTCGAAGCAAGTAATAATTAATAAGTAGTGCGTAATAATTATTACTTGGTGGAGCGTGTTAAGGCGCATCGCAACTGGGTTACCATAATCCGCATCCTGTAACGTCGGACTCCTCCCCACACGTCATTCCGGCGTCGCAAGCGTTCAACCGGGGTGAGGCAGAACTCGCCGGAATCCAGGCCGATAGACAATCGCTTCAATGGCGTTTGCTCCTTGTCTTACGGGTGTGCAAATTCCGACACTCATAGGGAGTTTAGTGGAACCACTGAGCGACGGTTTATCGGCCTGGATTCCGGCGAGCTACGCTTCCTCCCCGGTTCAATGTTTATGGCGCCGGAATGACGTGTGGGGAGGGGTTCGGCGTTACAGGATGCGGATTGGGGTAACCCAGTTGGGATGCGCTCTTTAAGAAGCTGGCGAAACGGAATATTGATTAGAACTTCTGTACCGTACAAACTACCTAAACTTCCAAGAGTTCGAAAGCATCCATATAGATTGCACAATAGATTGCACAGCATTACTAAGAATCCTAACTTCAACAATAAACTCCAGTAAACAAACCAAAAACTGATCAAAAATATTATCTATTACTTATTACTTATTACTTAATTACTTGCTAAGGGGGGTACCATGGAGGACGCAAAAAAGGGAAGAAGGATAATGTTCCTGTTCCTGATTCCGGCGCTGTTGATTTTGTGCGGTTTCTTCCTGCCGTTGGCGAAGATTTCGTCATACACCGTCTTCAGGGGCAAGGAACTCTTTGAACTCTACTGGTACTGGACCGAATACGCGCCGCCAGCCAGCGGTTTTGGCCTTTTGGTCTCACTCTTCCGCATCATCCCGTTCCTAGCCATTCCGGTAATGGTGGTGGCGGCCCTGGGCTGGCGGGAGACGCCGTGGTTCGCGCTCCTGCTGTCCCTGGTTTGCCTCTTCTTCACCCTGGGCCTGGTGCACGGCTATGAACCGCTGGTGAAATTGGCGAACCCCTCCGAACTCGGCATGCCGGCCCAAAACCCCGGTGTCGCCAAACTGGTCGAACAGGGCTACATGGGGATAGGCTTCATCCTAATTGTCGTGGCGTCGGCGGTGCTGCTCCTGTATTCGCTTTACTACCTCGCCACCCGCGGCAACGGCGGCCTCACCACCCGGCTGGAAAATTCGCTCTTCAACGCCTCCTCCAAAAACATCCGCCAGTTCATGATGATTATCGCCCTCTTGGGCATTTGGGGGATTTTCTACGCCATCACCGAAAACGGCATCTTCATCTCGTCCCGAAACCTTTCAAACCTGTTTCTCCAATCCGCCTCCACCGCCGTCATCGCCATCGGGGTGGTGCTGATCCTCGTCACCATGAATATCGACCTGTCGATTGGCTCGGTCGTCGGTTTCCTCGGCGCCATCGCCGCGGTCTGCCAAGTCGACTCCCCCATCGCCAGCTGGTTCTCGGCCCGCCTGACCAGCATGGGGATTCCCCTGGACTGGATGGCCGTCATCGCCATTCTCGCCGCCCTGTTCGTGGGCCTCCTGATCGGCGCCTGGCACGGCTGGTGGATTGCCTATCGCGGCGTCCCCGCCTTCATCGTCACCCTGGCGAGCATGATGGTTTTCAGAGGGGGCCTCCTTTACTTCACCGGCGGCAAGTCCATCGCCAACATGTATCCGTGGTTCAAGGCCATCGGCATGGAGTACGTGTCGCCCCCGACCTCGTTCTGGGTCAGCCTGGCCATCATCGCGATTTTCCTGATTATGGAAATCAGAAGCCGCTTCATCCGCCAGCGCTACGGCTTCGAAGTCTCGTCCTGGCCGGCGCAATTGGCCAAACTGGTCTTCGTCTCCGCCGCCATTTACCTGTTCTTCGACATCATGATCCGCTACAAGGGCATTCCCTACGCCTGGCTTATCGTCCTGGTGGTCATGGTCATCTTCACCTTCATCGCGGAAAAAACCACCTTCGGCCGCCACCTCTACGCCATCGGCGGCAATCCCGAAGCCGCCCGCCTCTCCGGCATCAACATCAAGTGGAAAATCATGGCCATGTACATGCTGACCGGGGTGGTGGTCGCCATCGGCGGCATCATCTACCTCTCCCGCCTCGACTCCGCCACCGCCAACGCCGGTAACGGCATGGAACTCGACTGTATCGCCTCCGCCGTCATCGGCGGCACCTCCCTGATGGGCGGCGAAGGGTTCATCTACGGCGGCGTGGTCGGGGCCCTGGTCATGGGCAGCCTCGACAACGGCATGAGCCTTCTGAATCTCGACGCCACCTGGCAGTATATCGTCAAGGGCCTGGTTCTCCTCTTCGCGGTGTGGATTGACATCGCCACCAGGAAGAAGAGCAGCTGAGACCCGCCTTGCCAAGCGGTAATGGCGAAATCATTGTGAGTGGCAATTGATGTCAAGGAGATTGCAATGAGAAAATACGGCCTTTTGTTTGCGGTCCTTTTAGCCTGCGTCCTAGGCCGGTTCGCCGTGGCCGGCGAAGCGGTGGTGATTGGCCTGGCCCTCCCCACCCAGCAGGAGGAAAGGTGGACGCGGGACCTCGCCGCCATGCAGGACGAGGCGAAAAAACTGGGTATCGACCTGCGGGTGCAAATCGCCCGTAATGATCAGAATCAGCAAAACAACCAGGTGGATCAGCTCTTGTCGCAGGGCATCAAGGCGCTCATCCTCGCCCCGCACGACTGCGAAGGCGCCAGCGTGATTGTGAAACGCGCCCGTGATGACGGCGTCAAGGTCATTTCCTACGACCGGGTCATCACCGGTTGCGATTACGACCTCTTCACCGGCTTCGACAGCGTCAAGGTCGGGGAAATCCAGGGCGAGTGGCTCATGAAGCACATGCCGAAGGGGAATTACATCCTCATGTCCGGCGCGCCGACCGATTTCAACGCCACCCTGTTCCGGCGCGGCGCCGACAATATCCTCACCCCCGCCATCAAGCGCGGCGACATCAAG
>JAVBRG010000097.1:0-9362 GCA_031548195.1 Planctomycetota bacterium
GATTATCCAGGATGAATACGGGCTGTTTTATGACTTCCATGGCCTGCGCCACACTTTCGCGACCATGCTCAACAAGGCGAAGGTTCCGCTGGCGACGGCTCAGAAGCTTATGCGGCATTCCGACCCGAAGCTGACGGCCAATATTTACACCCACACCCTGGTCGCCGACAAGGCGGAGGAGCTGGCGAAGCTGCCGAAAATCGCGGCGTTTGTCCCGGAAAATAAAGCGGCTGCGAAGACCGGAACCGAAGGCGCTCCGCCGCTGCAAGCTGGAAAATTTATGGACACCTCCAGGGACACCTTTGCCTTGGATTTGGATGCAAAAATTTGGACTTACATGGAGTCGGAAAAATTGGGAAAAATCACCAACGAAATCGTCGGAAACGAAACAACCCCTTGCGCCCTAAGGGTCTGCAAGGGGTCTATAATTGGCGATCACGACGGGACTCGAACCCGCAACCTCCAGATCGACAGTCTGGTGCTCTAACCAATTGCGCTACGTGATCTTAACCGCTTTCAACTATGGAAAGGGAAAGTATAGGAATTGGGAGGTTTTTGTCAATAAGCTTTTTTTTATATTTTCAACTTTATGGAATCGTTCCATTTACCGAAATACCTCACACTGCTCCAATAACAACCAGCCGCCTAACGGCACACCACGGCATTGACCCCCGCCACCGACTCTCACCACCTACTCTTCGCCGCCTTCTTCATGAAATTTCACCGACGCCCGCTGGATTGCCGCCGCGCCGAGTTTGTCGCGGATGTGGTCGGCGGTCTCTTCCAAGCGTTCCAGTTTGGCCAGGCGCGCCGGAGGGTCGAACAAATTGCCCTGTCTTTCCCCCCTGACCTCGCAGCGGCCGACCCCGACTCCAATCAACCGCACCGGCCGCCTGCCGGCTTCGGTTTTGTCAAACAGCAGCCGCCGAGCCTGTTTATTGATGATTTCCGAAAGATTGGTCGCCTCACCCAAAGTCACCCGCCGGGTAACGGTGGTGAAGTCGTCGTAACGAACCTTCAGAAAAACCACCCGACCGCACAAACCCCGCCGCCGCAACCGACTGGCAACCTGGTCCGACAAGCCGCGAAGTTCAATCCCCAACACCTCCGTATCAAGAATGTCCCGGGCGAAAGTCGTCTCGTGGGACAAGGATTTCTCCTCCTCATCCGGCACGACTTCCGACTGGTCGCGGCCGTTCGCGAGTTCGTGCAGTTCGCGGCCGGCACTGCCCAGGCGCGCTTCCAACGCTTCAGGGGGCCAGGCACGCAGCTGTCCTATGGTCAGGATGCCGAGACGCTCCAATTTTCGGCTGGTGACCGGACCCACCCCCCAAATCTTCCCCACCGGCAGGTCTTTCAGGCGGTCGAGGATTTCCCCGGGCGGTATTACCGCCAGGCCGTTGGGCTTGTTCAGATCGGAAGCGATTTTCGCCACCAAGCGGCAGGAGGAGACCCCGACCGAAGCGGTCAGGGCCGTTTCCTGGTGGATGGCGGCGCGGATTTGTTTGGCGATTTCCACCGGGTCGCCGAAGAGACGCTGGGAGGATGTGACGTCCAAAAAAGCCTCATCCAGGGAAACGGGTTGAACCAAAGGCGTATAGCGGGCGAATATCTCAAATATCACCGCCGATACCTCGGCATAACGGTGGATATCCGGAGGAACGACGATGACGTGGGGGCAAAGGCGCAGAGCCTTGCCGGTGGGCATGGCGGAGTGGACGCCGTAAGGGCGTACTTCATAGCTGGCGGCGGAAACCACGCCACGGGCCCGGGGCGAACCGGCGACAATGAGGGGTTTGCCGCGATACTCGGGATGGTCACGCTGCTCGACGGAGGCGTAGAAGGCATCCATGTCGACGTGGAGTATGGCGCGGGACCAATGGGGCATGCAGACCGGCTCCTGTGGCGAAAAGTTCGCCGTTAGGGGGAGTTATACCGAACGCGTATTGAAATTGTGAAAAGTTTAATTCACCGCAGGGACACGGAGGGCACAGCAAAGGTACTGCCCGTTCCGCTGAGTGAACCCTTACCACGACTTCGAGGATATCCGCTATCACGCAGGGGGGAAGCGAATTCTGGAATTGTCCAATACTTTTGTTCTTGCTGCCAACTGGGCTTTTGCCGGATGGCGGCCGGCGGTGTAGCCGCCAGTCGGCAGGGTCGGAAATTTTCCATATACCGAACGCGTTCGGTATAAAACCCATTGACAATCGCCATGCGGATGTGTATTTTTGTTCCCCGTACTTTTCAAGGAACCCGAACCCATGACGTTTTTGCCTGTCCAGAATCTTGATAGCTTCGTGTCCGTAAGCGGGATGGCCGTCCTTCCGCTTATCGGCATCGCTATTATTATTATGCCGGACAGGCGAAAACGTATGCCGCGTTTTTATGACCCGGGCGACCGCTAACGGCGCCAATTCATAAAAAAACCGACAATGCCTTTCGCCTGATAGTATCGGGCGAAAGGTTTTTTTTTGCCCGCCTTATCCACCATCCCAAAACTGGACCCCGCCCATGAACATCAAAGAAATCGAACGTGCCCACGCGGCCCTGCAACACGTGCTCCATGCGATACCCCTCAGTTCATCCCGGACCTTTTCGCATATGAGCGGCGCCGAACTGTTCCTCAAATGCGAAAACCTGCAAAAGACCGGTTCCTTCAAGGTGCGGGGCGCTTTTTACAAATTGGCCAAAATGGTCAGGGAGGGAACCCGCCCCGCCGTGGTCGCCGCCAGCGCCGGCAATCACGCCCAGGGCGTCGCCTTCTCCGCCGCCAGCCAGGGCATCGCCGCCACCATCGTCATGCCCCTCACCACCCCCATCGCCAAAATCAGCGCCACCCGCGACTACGGCGCCGACGTCGTCCTGCACGGCTCCTGTTACGACGACGCCTACGCCATGGCTCGGAAAATCCAGGAGGACTCCGGCGCCGTCTTCATCCATCCCTTCGACGACGAGGACATCATCACCGGCCAGGGCACCGTGGCCATCGAAATCTTCCGCGACATGCCGACCGTCGACGCCGTCCTGGTGCCGGCCGGCGGCGGCGGCCTATTGGCGGGAATCGCCTTCTACGTCAAAAGCATCAACCCGCGGGTGAGAGTCATCGGCGTCCAGGCGGAAGGCGCCGACGCCCTGGCGAGTTCCTTCCACTCCGGCAACCGGGTGACTTCCCCCGAAGTCCACACCATCGCCGACGGCATCGCCGTAAAGAAACCCGGCGACCTGACCCTTGAGTACATCCGCAGATTCGTCGACGACATGGTCACGGTCTCGGACGGTGAAATCGCCGAATCAATTCTGCTGCTTCTCGAGCGGAACAAGATGGTGGTGGAACCCGCCGGGGCGGTGTCCCTCGCCGCAGCCCTGAACAAGAAAGTCGACCTCGCCGGCCTCAGGACCGTTTGCGTGCTCTCCGGCGGCAACATCGATGTCAGCTTCATCCATAAAATCGTGGAAAAAGGCCTGATAACCCGGGGCCGGCAGATCAAATTCGCCACCGTCATGCCCGACCTGCCCGGCAGCCTGAGAAATTTCTCGACTATCGTCGCCGAGTGCGGCGCCAACATCATCATGGTGCAGCATGACCGCCTGAGCACCGGGCTCGGCTTGAACGACGCCATTTTGCATGTGGCCTGCGAGGTGGGGGGGAGACAGCACGGCGAGGAGCTATTCCGCCGGCTCGAGGCGGCGGGTTATAAAATCAACCTGGAATCGTGACTTTAGGAGTCGAAAAATGCTCATGTCTGGCGCCCAAATCCTCGTTCAATCCCTGATCGACCAGGGAGTCGAACTCATGTTCGGCTACCCGGGCGGCACGGTTCTCAACATTTACGACGCCCTGTACGACCGGCAAAAGGAAATCCGCCACATCCTATCGTCCCATGAACAAGGCGCCGCCCACGCCGCCGACGGCTACGCCCGCTCCACCGGCCGCACCGGGGTGGTCCTGGCCACTTCCGGTCCGGGCGCTACCAATCTGATAACCGGCATCGCCACCGCCTACCTGGATTCGGTGCCGCTTCTGGCCATCACCGGGAATGTCCCGATGGACCTCATCGGCCGGGACGCCTTTCAGGAAGTCGACGCCGTCGGCCTAACGAACCCCATCGTCAAACACAACTTTTTCGTGCAGAACCCGGAAGACATTCCGGAAATCGTCCGCGAAGCCTTCACCATCGCCAATTCGGGGCGGAAGGGTCCGGTCCATATCGACATCCCGAAGGACATCACCGCCCGGAAAACCGAATTCCGCCCGGCCCCGCGCTTCCTGCCGCGCCCGACCCCGCCACCGGATCCGGAAGCGCTGGCCGCCGCCCGCGAGGCGATTCGCGCCGCAAAACGCCCCCTGATTTACGCCGGCGGCGGAGTGGTTTTTGCCGACGCCTCCCCGGAGCTGGTGGATTTCGCCACGAAAATCGGCGCCCCGGTTTGCGTCAGCATGATGGGTTTGTCCTCGGTGTCGCGGGAATATCCCCTTTACCTCGGCATGGTCGGAATGCACGGCACCCCCACCGCCAACATGGCCACCCGGGAATGCGATACGTTGATCGCCGTCGGGGCGCGTTTTTCCGACCGGGTAGCCGGGAACCGGGCCAATTTCGCCGCCAAGGCCAAAATCATCCATGTCGACATCGACGGTTCGGAAATATCCAAAAACGTCGCCGCCGATATCGGACTAATCGGGGACACGGGAGTGGTGTTGTCCGGCCTGGGCGAGGGGGCCGGGAAAACCCGCGACGAGGAATGGGTCCATAAAATCCTCAGTCACAAGGCCCGGAACCCGCTCCCTGTCGGCGCCGGGAACAAGGTGACCCCGCACGCCATTCTCGCGGAACTACGCAAAATCCTCCCGCCCGAAGCCATCGTCACGACCGACGTCGGGCAGCACCAAATGTTCACCGCCCAGAACTTCCAGTTCGCCCGGCCGCGCACTTTCATCAGTTCCTGCGGCCTCGGAACCATGGGCTTCGGGCTAGGGGCCGCCATTGGCGCGAAGCTGGGGAATCCCGCCAGCCCCGTGGTCCTAATCACCGGCGACGGCTGTTTCCACATGAACATGGCGGAATTGGCGGTGGCTGTAACCCACCGGATTCCCCTGGTCGTCCTGGTCATGAACAACCGGGTCCTCGGCATGGTTCACCAGTGGCAGACGCTTTTCTACCACAAGCGCTACGCCTTCACCGAGATCGACCGGCAAACCGATTACGTCAAACTGGCGGAAGCCTTCGGGGCCTCGGGCATGCGCATCGAACGGCAGGAAGACATCCGTCCCGCCCTCGAACGCGCCTTCGCCCTCGGGAGCCCCTGCGTCATCGATTGTCCGGTGCATTTCGGCGAACGGGTGTATCCCATCATTCCGCCGGGCGGTTCGGACAAGGACATGATTTACTGCGACCAGGATTGAGTTGATGAAACGTCCAGCGGAAATTTCCCATAAACCTGCAAAAGGAGAACAACCATGAAAAAAGTGTATCAGGACCGGGATTGCGATCTGTCCCTCTTGAAGGGGAAAACCGTCGCCGTCATCGGCTACGGAAGCCAGGGTCACGCGCATGCCCTCAATCTCAAGGACAGCGGCGTAGAGGTGGTCGTCGGTCTGCGGCCGGCTTCCCCCGCCCGCGCCCGGGCGGCCGGGCAGGGCCTCAAGGTGCTCGAGGTGGCGGAGGCGGTGAAGACGGCGGATATCGTCATGATGCTGGTCCCGGACGAACTCGCCACCGGAATCTACGAAAAGGAGGTCGGCCCGAACCTGAGGGGCGGATCGCTCCTGATGTTCGCCCACGGCTTCAATATTCATTACAAACAAATCCTGCCGCCGGAAAACTGCGACGTGGCGATGGTCGCTCCCAAGGGGCCGGGCCACACCGTTCGCTCCCAGTATGTCGAGGGGCAAGGCGTGCCGGCCCTGGTCGCGGTGCACCGGGACCGTTCCGGCAAGGCGAAGGAACTCGCCCTGGCCTACGCCGCCGGCATCGGCGCGGGACGGGCCGGCATCCTCGAGACCAGCTTCAAGGAAGAGACGGAAACGGATCTGTTCGGGGAACAGGCTGTCCTGTGCGGCGGAGTCACCGAGCTGATCAAGGCCGGTTTCGACACCCTGGTGGAAGCGGGTTATGCCCCGGAAATGGCCTATTTCGAATGTCTCCACGAGATGAAGCTGATTATCGACCTGGTCGCGGCGGGCGGCTTGTCCCTGATGCGGTATTCAATCAGCGACACCGCCGAGTACGGCGATTACACTTCCGGACGCCGGATTGTCACGGAAGAAACCCGGAAGGAAATGCGTAAAATTTTGCGGGACATTCAGGAAGGCGTTTTCGCTTCCCGCTGGATTGCCGAAAACCGCGCCGGTGGCCGGGCGAACTTCCTCGCCATGCGGGAACGCGAAGCCGCGCATCCGATTGAACAGGTGGGGGCGGAACTTCGCGCCCTGATGAGCTGGAATCGGGGAAAATACCATGACTAAACTTTCCACAACCCGAAGCGCGTCCGTCAGCGCCGGGGCGGATCGGGCGCCGAACCGGTCGCTGTTCTACGCCTGCGGTTACACGGAGACCGAACTGCGGCGGCCGCTCGTGGGCGTGGTGTCCGCCCACAGCGAGATCGTCCCCGGGCATACGCACCTTGACAAAGTCGCCGAAGCGGCGAAGGCGGGGGTTTACATGGCGGGCGGCCTGCCGGTAATCCTTCCCGCCATCGGGGTCTGCGACGGCATCGCCATGGGGCACACGGGCATGAAGTATTCCCTCCCCTCGCGGGAACTCATCGCCGACTCCATCGAGACCATGGCCATCGCCCACGGGTTCGACGCGCTGGTGCTGGTGCCCAATTGCGACAAGGTCGTTCCCGGCATGCTGATGGCGGCGGCGCGGCTGAACCTTCCCGCCGTCGTCGTCAGCGGCGGGCCGATGCTGGCGGGGCGGCGGGACGGCCGCGACATTAGCCTGTCCAGCCTTTTCGAGGCGGTCGGCGCCCACCAGGCCGGCCGGATGTCGGAGGCGGAACTGACCGAATTGGAAAAAACCGCCTGCCCGACCTGCGGTTCCTGCGCCGGCATGTACACCGCCAACAGCATGAACTGCCTGACCGAGGCGCTCGGGATGGCCCTGCCGGGTAACGGGACCATTCCGGCGGTCTATTCCGCCCGGCTGCGGCTGGCCAAGGAAACCGGCATGCAGGTGATGCAATTGCTGGAGAATAATTTCCGGCCCCGTGACATTCTTTCTCCAAGCGCCTTCGACAATGCGTTCAGTCTGGACATGGCCCTGGGGTGCAGTTCGAACAGCGTCCTTCACCTCCTGGCGATTGCCAACGAGGCCGGGGTTCGGATTGACCTGAAGCGCATCAACGCGCTAAGCTCCCGCGTCCCCAACCTGTGCCGGCTGGCGCCGGCGGGACCGGCCCACATTCAGGACCTGCACGAGTGCGGCGGCGTCGGGGCGGTGCTGGCGGAACTGGCGAAAGGCGGCCTGATCGCCGGCGACCTGCCGACCGCAACCGGCCGGCCGCTGGCGGAGAACCTGGCGGGGTTGCCCGGGGCCGACGGCACGATCATCCGTCCCCTTGACAACCCGTATGATCCGAGCGGCGGGATAGCCGTGTTGTGGGGAAACCTGGCGCGCGAGGGATGCGTGGTCAAGCGTTCGGCGGTGGCGCCGGAGATGCTCCGCCACAGCGGTCCGGCGCGGGTGTTCGACGGCGAGGACGAGGCGGTCCGGGAAATTTACGCCGGCGGGGTCAAACCGGGCGAGGTGGTGGTGATCAGGTACGAGGGTCCGCGGGGCGGTCCGGGGATGCGCGAAATGCTTAAACCCACCTCGGGCCTGGCGGGCATGGGTTTGGACCGGGAGGTCGCCCTCCTGACCGACGGCCGGTTTTCCGGGGCGACCCGGGGGGCGTCGATTGGCCACGTCTGCCCCGAAGCCGCAACCGGCGGCGAGATCGGCCTGGTGATTGACGGGGACATCATCGACATCGACATTCCCGGTGGTACCGTCAATGTGCGCCTGGACGCGGATGAGCTGGAACAGCGCCGGCAAGCGCGGCCGCGGTTCGTTCCGGCGGCGGTAAACGGCTGGCTGGCAAGATACGCCCGGCAGGTGGGTCCAGCTAGCGCCGGCGCGGTGCTTGAATGAGGGCTTGTTACGAAATATACCGGCTTCGGCTAGAAATGGCGATTTTGTAATTCGGGGACATGACCCTATTATTCGGCGGTTCTTAATAATCGGGATCGTGTCCCCGAACTTCCGCTACGGTCGTTTCCGTAGGGAAACGTCAGCGCGAATAGTCGAAGAAACCTCGTCCGCTCTTGCGTCCGAGGAGGCCGCCCCGCACCATCTTGCGTAGCAACGGGTGCGGGCGGTACTTGTCCTCGCCCATCTCCCGGTGCAACACCTCCATAATCGCCAAGCACACGTCCAACCCCACCAAATCGCCCAGGGCCAAAGGACCCATCGGATGATTCGCCCCCAATTTCAAGGCCGTGTCGATGTCCTCCGCCGTGGCCAGACCTTCGGCCAAAATCCCCGCCGCCTCGTTAATCATCGGGATGAGCACCCGGTTGACGACGAAGCCCGCCCCCTCCTTCACCTCCACCGGCGTCTTGCCGATGCCCTCGGCGATGGCCTTGACCTTCAGAAGCAGTTCGGGCGGCGTCGCCACTCCGGCGATGACCTCGACCAGCTGCATCTGGTCGGCGGGATTGAAGAAGTGCATCCCCACCACCGGCCGGTCGAGGCCGTGGCCGATTTCCGTGATGGATAGGGACGAGGTATTGGTCGCGAAAATCGTCTCCTTCGGGCACACCCGCTGGAGTTCCTGGAAGAGCGCCCGCTTCGCCGCCATGTCCTCGACCGCCGCCTCGACCACCAATTCGCAATGGGCGAGACGCTCGCGCCCGGCGGGTACGATACGGTCGAGAATCTGTTCGACCCGGCTGCGCTCCAGCTTGCCCTTTTCGGCCAATTTCATGAGTTTACCAGCCACCTTGTCCTTCCCCCGCGCCGCGAATTCCTCCTTCATGTCCGTCAGGGTCACCGTGTGTCCCGCTTCGCCCTGGGCGAAGGCCAGCGCAATGCCGGACCCCATGGTGCCCGCGCCGGCGATTCCTATATGCATGTTTTTCTCCATTGACCTGGGGGCACCTCTAAAAATTGCTATTTTGCCCGCAGACGAGGAAGGGCGTAGTGGCAGCGTTTTGTAACACGTGGTGGTGGTTTGTGTTACAAAACGCGAGAACGTAGCCCTGACGAAGTATCCGGGCAAAAGAGCATTTTTTGAGCTGCCCCCCAGCGGAATGGAATGGAGAATACCAACATGAAACAGCTGCTTATCCGCCTGGCGTTCGCCGTGCTGCTTGG
>JAVBRG010000130.1:0-4628 GCA_031548195.1 Planctomycetota bacterium
GGCATTTTGAGCACTGCTATTTTGCCCTCAATCGAGGCACGAGGAGCGCGCATCCCCTACGGGCTGTAAGCGACGAGTAACGAAGAGTGAGGGCAAAAGAGCGGTGCTCAAAATGTCATAGAATTGTTAGAACCGCTCTAGAGCTGCCCCAGAGCGGTCACTACCCCTACGCAGAATAAAAAGGACTACCCATGTTTGAAAATTGCAAAATCCAGCTTGGCATCGCCCCCATCGGTTGGACCAATGACGACATGCCGGATCTCGGCAAGGAGATTTCTTTCGAGCGCTGCATCGGGGAAATGGCCGAGGCCGGTTTCGCCGGCACCGAAGTCGGCAATAAATACCCGAAGGATCCGGCGGTCCTGAAGAAGGCCCTGGCGGATAAGGGCCTCAAGGTCTGTAACGCCTGGTTCAGCTCCTTCCTCACCACCAAGCCCTACGTCGAGACCGAAGCGGACTTTATCAAGCAGGCCGACTTCCTGGCCGCCCTCGGCGCAAACTCGATTGGGGCTTCGGAGCAGGGCCACAGCATTCAAGGCCAAATGGAGACGCCGATTTTCGAAAAGAAACACGTCATGAACGATGCGGAGTGGAACAGGCTCACGGGCGGCCTGGACAAACTCGGCGCCATCGCCAAACAGAAGGGCCTAAAGCTGGTTTTCCATCATCACATGGGAACGGTGGTGCAGACCCTCGCCGAGACGGACCGGCTGATGGCGGAGACCGACCCCGAACTGGTGGGCCTCCTCTTCGACTCCGGCCACTTCGCCTACTGCGGCGAGGATCCCCTGACCGCCTTGAAGAAACACCTTAAGCGGGTGCGCCACGTGCACCTGAAGGACATCCGCCCCGCCATGGTGAAGAAGGTCAGGGACGAGCGTCTCAGCTTTTTGCAGGGGGTTCGCCTGGGCGCCTTCACCGTGCCCGGGGACGGCTGCATCGATTTCAAGCCGATTTTCGCCGCCCTATCCGACGCCGGCTACAACGGCTGGATGTTAATCGAGGCCGAGCAGGATCCGGCCGTAGCGATTCCCTTGGAGTATGCGAAGAAGGGTCGGGAGTACATCCGCCGGGTGGCGGGCTTGTAATTACGACATAGTATGGCATCCGCCCTTCAAGCCGGCCAAAACCTTCGTTGTGGAGACACCGCCATGAAAACCGCAAGAATCGGCCTAATCGGTCTTGGCCGGCTCGGTGAACAGCATGCCGTCAACCTCGCCTCGCGCGTCCGCGGCTGCGAACTCGCGGCCATTTGCGACCTGAACGAACCAAAACTGCACGAGGTCGCCGACCGCTTCAACATTAAAACCCGGGTGAAGACTTTCGAGGAACTCGTCGCCCTGAAGGACCTGGACGCCATCGCCATCGTCTCCCCCTCCGTCTTTCATGCCCGGCATCTGGAAATGGCCATGGCCGCCGGCAAACATATTTTCTGTGAAAAACCCCTCGGGGTCACCATGGAGGAATGCGTCGCCACCCGAGCCTTGGCGGAGAAATATCCGCACCTCCTGGTTCAACTCGGTTTCATGCGCCGCTTCGACGCCTCCTACCAGTACGCGCAAAAGAAAATCGCCGCCGGGGAAATCGGCCGCGTCGTACTCTTCCGCGCCTACTCCCAGGACCCCATCAAGCATATCCAGGGGGCCATCGCCTTCGGCCCCACCTCGGGCGGACAGTTCCTCGACATGTCGGTTCACGACATCGACCTCGCCCGCTGGCTGGTCAAGTCGGAACCTGACGAAATCTGGGCCATCGGCGGCTGCTACGCCTATCCCGAGTTCGCCTCCTACCAGGACGGCGACAATGTCTCCGCCCTCTTCAAATTCAAGGACGGCGCCATGGGTTTCCTCTTCGCCGGCCGCACCGCCAATCACGGCTACAACATCGAAACGGAAATCGTCGGCACCAAGGCGACCTTGCGCATCGCCTCGGTCCCCTCGGCCAATCTGGTCGAAATCCTCGACCAGCACGGCGTGCGCCGCGAATGCCACGACAATTTCGTCGAACGCTTCGCCGACGCCTTCGTCAATGAAATGCAGGATTTCGTCAACTGCCTGAACGAGGGCCGCCGGCCCGGCGTCGGCATCGAGGACGGTTACCGCGCCTCCCTCGTCGCCTACAAATGCCGCGAAGCATTTGAAACCGGCAGGCTGGTGAAAACGGGGCTGTAGACGGGACGCGTCCACGCAGCCCTTTTATTTACGATTGACCGGACTTTCGAAATCACAAAGATAGAGTGAGATTTTTTATTTTAGGAGAAGATAATGGCCGTAGTTCTCAAGTATTTCCTCAACAACAAATATGTGGAATCCAAGACCGACAAGTTCTACGAAGTCTACAACCCCTCCACCGGCGAACTGCAGGCCAAAATGCCCCGCTGCACCCCGGAAGAAGTCAAGGCCGCCGTCGAAGCCGCCCACAAGGCCTACGACCAATGGTCGGCCACGCCGGCGATCAAGCGCGCCGACGTTCTCTTCAGGGTGCGCAATCTTCTCGAAAAGCACATGGATGAACTCACCATGATCTGCGCCAGGGAACACGGCAAGAACTGGGCCGAAAGCCAGGGCGACATCCTCAAGGCCATGGAAGCCACCTCCCACGCCACCGGCGTCTGCAACCTGCTGATGGGCGACACCCTGATGGACGCCTCGAAAGGCTACGACACCTGCCTCTACCGCGAACCGCTGGGCGTTTTCGTCGGCCTCTCCCCCTTCAATTTCCCGGCCATGATCCCCATGGGCTGGATGGCCCCCCTCTGCCTCGCCTGCGGCAACACCATGGTCCTGAAGGTCGCCGGCGCCACTCCCATGACCGCTCTACGGATTGCCGATCTGTGGCGGGAAGCCGGTCTCCCCGACGGCTGCCTGAACGTCCTCTCCTGCGACCGGCAGGGGGTGCCGGAGCTTATCCAGAACGAACACGTGAAGGGGGTCAGTTTTGTCGGCTCGACCTCGGTCGGCCTCCACATTTACTCCACCGCCTCGGCGGCTGGTAAACGCGTCCAGTGCCTCACCGAGGCCAAGAACCACGCCCTGGTCCTGAACGACGCCGCCCTCGACCGCACCGCCGCCGGCATCATCAACGCCGCCTACGGCTGCGCCGGCGAGCGCTGCATGGCCCTCCCGACCGTGGTCGCGGAAGAAGGCATCGCCGACAGGCTGGTCGCGAAGTTAATCGAATTCGCCAAAGGCCTCAAGGTCGGTCCGGCTTACGACAAGTCAACGCAACTCGGTCCGGTCTACTCCGCCGACCACAGGAAGGACGTGACGAAGTGGATTGAAAAGGGCATCGCCGAGGGGGCGAAATTGGTTCTGGACGGCCGCGAATGCAAAGTGGCCGGCCACGAAAACGGTTTCTACATGGGACCGACGATTTTCGATCAGGTCACGGAGGAAATGTCCGTGGGCCGCGAGGAAATCTTCGGGCCGGTTCTCTGCGTCAAGCGCTGCAAATCCTTCAATCACGGTCTCGCGATCATGAACAACTCCCGTTTCGCCAATGGTTCCGTCATCTACACCCAGAACGGTTTTTACGCCCGCGAATTCAGCCGCCACACCCACGGCGGCATGGTCGGCATCAACGTGGGTATTCCCGTGCCGGTCGGCTACTTCCCCTTCGCCGGACACAAGCAGTCTTTCTTCGGCGACCTGCACTGCCTCGGGAAGGACGGCATCCGCTTCTACACCGAGTCGAAGTGCGTCACCACCCACTGGTTCGACGAGGAGGAAATGCAGAACACCAAGGTCTCGACCTGGGACGGCACGATTTGAGCTTCCGTTCCGGAAGCTTTGGATTCGCGTAAAGAAAACGGCCCGCCTTCCCCGGCGGGCCGTTTTTCATTAACCTATTTCCGTGAAATCGCGAATAATGGTAACCTCGACTTCTTCGGATAAAGAAAGGAACCCCATGTCTCTCGAAAAAACCCTGGTCATCCTGAAACCCGATTGCGTTGCCCGTGGCCTCATCGGCCGGGTCATCGGCCGTTTCGAGGAAAAGGGCCTCCGTATCGCCGCCCTGCGGCTGGACCGGATCGACCGCCCCACCGCTGAGAAGCATTACGCCGAGCATAACGGCAAACCGTTCTATCCCGGCCTGTTGAACTTTATCACTTCGGGACCGGTGGTGATTATGGCGTTGTCGGGCGTGGAAGCCATCGCCGTGGTCAGAACCATGCTGGGGGCCACCAATGGCCGCGCCGCCGCGCCCGGGAGCATCCGCGGCGACTTCGGGATTTCCCGCGGCTTCAATCTGGTGCACGCCTCGGACTCGGCCGCAGCGGCGGAGCGGGAGCTGGCGCTGTTTTTCCCCAATAATCCGTTTCTGCCTGAGCCGGACGCCGCGAGTTTACGCTGGACCTACGAGTATGACGCGAACGGCCAGCCGGGCTAAAACATTTTTACTGCGTGGCGACGAATTCCTTCACACAGGCGGCGGCGCGTTCCACATCCTTCCGCGACACATCCTTGTGGGTGAGCATGCGGTAGGTCCCCTGGGACGCGCCGTGAATCTTGATCCCCTGTTCCAGCATGAAGGAAACGAATTCCCGGTCATAGAAGTCCGGGCGCCCCGGCTGCCAGAACACCATGTTTATTTTGAGCCGGGAGCGGTCGACAGAACCGCAAATATCC
>JAVBRG010000033.1:0-2577 GCA_031548195.1 Planctomycetota bacterium
CAAGACGATTCCGGTCGCCAACATCACGGCGGACAATTACCAGGGCGGCCAGCTCGGCGGCGAACTCCTCGCGAAAATCCTCGGCTACAAGGGGAAGGTCGCGAACCTCGGGATTTCCGCCGGTTCCCACACCGGTCTCCAGCGTTCCCAGGGCTTCATCGACGTCATCGCCAAACACAAGGACATGACCGTCCTGCCGGTGCAATGGACCGAAGCCGACCCGGCCCGCTGCCTGAACGTCACGACCGATCTCCTTAATGGCAATCCGGACCTCGCCGGCGTCTACGGCGCCGCCGCCGCCATGGGCGTCGGGGCCTCCCAGGCCATCAAGGCGCGCGGCCTCGAGAAGAAGGTCAAGATCGTCCACTTCGACCCGAGTCCGGAAGTCCTGCCCCTCTTTGAACAGGGCATCATCCAGGGCATCATTTCCCAGGACCCGTACCAGATGGGTTACCGCGGCGTCGCTCTCCTGGACCGTTTCCTGAAGGGTGAGAAGATTGCCGACAGCGAACGGAACCTGGAAATCCCCACCGTCGCCATCACTCCGGAAAATTACAAGAACAAGGAAATCCAGGCCCTGTTGCAGACGCCGGACAAGTTCTAACTGAGGTTTCGCGGAATGGCGATTGAACTTTCAATCGCCATTCCGCGAAAAACGCCGTTGCCCCAGAGTTAGGTGTGCGGAGGAAAAGGTTCGAAGACACGTGGCGCACCTCAACTCGGTTACGTCAATCCGCATCCTGTTACGCCTGGAACCACCCCACACGTCATTCCGGCGCCATAAACATTGAACCGGGGGGAAGCGTAACTCGCCGGAATCCAGGCCGATAAACCGTCGCTCGGTGGTTCCACCAAACACCCTATCAGGGTCGGAACTTACACCTCCGTAAGACAAGGAACAAACGCCACGGTAGCGATTGTCTATCGGCCTGGATTCCGGCGAGTTCTGCCTCACCCCGGTTGAACGCTTGCGACGCCGGAATGACGTGTGGGGTAGGTCCGATGTGGCAGGACGGAGAGTTATGTCTATACAAACTTGAGATGCGCCCGAGACACGTTCCTTACCGTAATGCATGAATCGCGTGCTGGCGCGAAGAGAGAAATCATGTCCGACAACGTTCCCCCCATTCTCGCCTTCAAGCATGTCTCGAAACGCTTTCCCGGCGTACTCGCCCTGTCCGACATCAGCTTCGCAATCCGGGCCGGCGACGTCCACGCCCTGGTCGGGGAAAACGGCGCCGGCAAATCGACCCTCATCAAGATTCTCACCGGCGTCCACCGTCCCACCGGCGGCAAGGTAACTTATCTGGACGGTGAATTGGACTTCGCCAGTCCGCATCAGGCATTGGAAGGCGGCGTCACCGCCATTTACCAGGAATTGAACCTGGTCCCGACCCTGACCGTCGCCGAAAACATCTTCCTCGGTCACCCCCCGAAAACGTCCGGCGATCTGGTGGACTGGGGGGCGATGCGGAAGAAAGCGCGGGAGATTCTCGACTTCCTCGAAGTCGACGTCGACCCCGGCGCCATCGTGCGCGGTTTGGGCGTGGCGAAGAAGCAGGTGGTGGAAATCGCCAAGGCGCTGTCCATGGACGCCCGGGTAATCATCATGGACGAGCCGACCGCCGCCATCCCCAAAAAGGAAATCGACACCCTCTTCCGCATCATTCGTTCGCTGAAGGCGAAAGGGGTCACCATCATTTATATTTCGCACCACCTGGACGAGGTCTTCGAAATCGCCGACATGGTGACGGTGCTGCGGGACGGCAAGGTGGTGGACACCCGGCGTACCGCCGACTTGAACGAAGCCGAACTCATCCGCCTCATGGTCGGGCGGACCCTGGTCGAGCAGTACCCCTACGTCCCCGCCGCTCCGGCGGGAGAGGCGCTCAGGGTCGAAGGATTGAACCGCAAGGGGGTGCTCAGGGACATTTCCTTCACGGTGCGGAAGGGGGAAATCATCGGCGTCGCCGGCATGGTCGGTTCCGGCCGCACCGAACTGCTGCGGGCCATTTACGGGGTGGACCGGCTGACGGGCGGCCGCATTTTGGTCGACGGCAAAGCCGCCTCCTTCGCCGCTCCCCGGGATGCCATCGAGGCCGGTATCGCGCTCCTGCCGGAGGAACGGAAAACTTCCGGGCTGGTTCTCCTCCTGTCGGTCATGGACAATATTGGCTTGCCGAACCTGGGGAAATTATCGCGGCGGGGGATAATGCGGGACGGGGAGTTGACCCGCACATCCGAACGCATGCGTTCCCTCATGAACATCAAGACCCCTTCCCTCAGGCAGAAAGTCATGCACCTTTCCGGCGGCAATCAGCAGAAGGTGGTTTTGGGGAAATGGTTCGCCCGGGATCCCAGCATCTACCTTTTCGACGAGCCGACCCGCGGCATCGACGTCGGGGCGAAGGTGGAGATTTACAATCTCATGAACAAGCTGAAGGAAGCCGGCGCGGCCATCATCATGGTGTCGTCGGAATTGCCGGAGATTCTCGGCATGTCGGACCGGGTCCTGGTCATGCGGGAGGGCCGCATCGCGGGGGAACTCGCCCGCGGGGATTTGACGCAAGAGGCGGT
>JAVBRG010000135.1:0-6363 GCA_031548195.1 Planctomycetota bacterium
GCCGCCGGCTGAAAAAGTGATTTCCGCCCTCGCTTCCTCGTCTGACACGATGATATACATTTTCACAATTCCAATAGACATTCGGTATATTACCCCCTGAAACGCATGTGTTCGAGGTGCTCCTGCACGTTTGACGGAGCCGATCTCGCCACCTGACTCCCCACATACAACAATACCGACAAGCCCCAAACCTGATCCGGCGCGGAAATCACCCCGGTCCGGACGTCGTTGTCGTTCTCGAGCCGGTTCACCACCCGTTGAATTGCTTCGGACAAGGGGCCGCCTTCACGGATGGCGTTTTCGATTTTATTGA
This sequence comes from Planctomycetota bacterium, assembly GCA_031548195.1. Classification (GTDB taxonomy): domain Bacteria; phylum Planctomycetota; class SZUA-567; order SZUA-567; family SZUA-567; genus JAJBSZ01. Next base: position 314 of record JAVBRG010000135.1, read on the forward strand.
CGTATTTCGAGGGAGGCATGGAGATGCGCCGGGCCAGGGCGACCACCGTTTCCATGGACGACATGCGTTCCGCCAGTTCCTCGAAACCTTCGAAGGCGAATATTTCACCCGGGATGGCGATGGCGGGTTTGTCGGCGAGGATTTCCCCCGCCCGCACCATGACGAAATCGGGATTGTCCGGCGCGGTCGAAAGGCATATATAAGGAAGCCGGGTGGCGCCGAAGGTATAGAGCAGGTTCTTGCGAACCTTGATGAATTTGGTGTCCTCTTGCGCCAATCGCAGCGCTTCTTCAAAATCCATAAAAAACTCCCGTTTTTTCGTTGACGGTCAACTTGTATCGTATATATTGCCTTTGGGAAACGCACAGGGAAAAGGGATTTTTTTGACATTAGGGGCTTGACGGCACCGGAGAAAATGTTTCAAATTTACCGCGTGGCGTTTTCTTAAGGAAAGAACGTTAGTTCCAAGGACTTGGGGGAAAGGAATTAGTTGCCAAAACCGGAGGGGGATGACCCTTCTCGGATCTTTTTGAAAGAAACTTTAACGATTCCGCAAGTCAATATTGGCCTATCATTCTTTTTTTTCATAGAGAAAGGAAACAAACATGCGTAAATCCCTATGGTTGGCGCCGCCCTTGGCGTCTCTGTTGTTTGTGGTGGGTTGCAATACCTGCAATACCGGTAATTGTGAAGCCACTCCCGCTTGCGGACCGGCCGCGCCGGCATGCGGCGCCGTAAGTGCCGCGGTCGCCGTCGAACCCGTGGCGGTCGCCAGCGCCGATGCGGGCGTGGTGGTGGATGTCGGCGTCAAGCCCGAGGCGGCCACGGATGCGCCGATTGTCGTCGCGGCCAAGCCGCAATTGGTCGGCGTGGGCGTTAATACCTCCGGCGACGATCACGAATCGCTCCAGTTGGCGGCGGCGGACGTTCCCGCGCCGAATCCGGCCGGTGGCGAAATTCTGAGTGAAGCCGAATACGCCCGGCTTTTGGCGGAAGGCAAGGTTACCGCAATACCCGGTTATACCCCGAGCATGGAAGTCGCCTCGGCCAAGACCGAGACCAGGAAAGTCGTTCCTGCCAGCCCGGCGGTGATTGAAATGGCCGCCAAGGCCAAGGTTGAAGCCGCTCCGGCCGGCGCGATTGTCGAGCGGCGCCCGGTTGTGGCCCAACCGGTGGTCGACAGAGCCGTCAAGGATGATGCCGGCCTTTCCACCAAGGAAGTGGCCATCACTGCGGACCAACTGGTCAGCCCCAGCATGGTAATCACCCCCGCCCAAATCAATAAATCGGCGATGGTCGCTGCGGTCACTGCGCCGAAGGCTCCCGTGACTGCTCCGAAAGCGTCGCTCGCGGCGCCGGTCGTTGCGACTGTGCCCGCCGCCCCCGTTTCCACCGCCAAGGTGGTCTCGTCCGGCAGTGCCGTTCCCACCATTCCCGGCATGCCTCTTCCTGAGGGCTGGGACTATATCCATGAATTGGACCTCACCGGCGGCACATTGAACACCGTCGCCATCGATCAGCTCTACAGCAGCATCCCGTCCGGCTCCGACAAGGATATTTGATCCAACCGAATGAAGTTGCGGCGGCATCGACTTTCATTATACTATATCGACGGGATCGCGGATCCCGTCGATATTTTTTATGACACATTACAGCCAGCCGGAAAGGAGGGGTTCCTTGCCCAAGTGCAGCTCCTGCTTGAAAAACTATGACGACCCCACCTCCATCGAATTGGTGAAAAACCAGGAAAATCGTTGGCTCACCATTTGCCGACAATGCCTGGACTCCGGAGTTGACGTTAACAATATCACCCAAGCCCAGCCGGTGGACGAGCACGCCCTCGCCACCGCCGACGCCCCTTCGATTGACGTCTCGCTTTCGGGTGACCCGATGACCGATGCCAAGCGTCTATTGGAGAGTCTGCGTAATCTGCGGCAGAGCAAGGAGCGGGTCGGGCGGGCGCGTAGCCACGAGCGCCGCAAAGTGCAGATCAAGGTGCATTTCACGTTGGCCAGGGACGACACCCGTCACGAAGGGGTGGTCAGGGATTTTTCCCAGGGCGGCATCCGCCTCATCACCGCCTATCCACTTAACAAGGGACAAATCGTGCAGTTTGACTGGAACATTCCCCTGCCTCCGGCCATGGCCCGCCTGTTGCAGAGCACGGCCGAGGTGCGTCGGACCATCAAGACGGAAAACGGGCATTACGACGTCGGTTTCAAGTTCATGAGCCGGCAGGTGGAGAAAGGGGCCAACCGCCGCCGTTTCCGGCGTTATAAATGCGAGATGCGGGCTTTTTATCAGCGTAATGGTTCCGAATTCATGTCGATGGGAAAGGTGACGGACATTAGCCAGGGCGGCTGCCAGATTCATCTTGACGAGCAGTTGGCGAAGGACGAGGTTTTTGAAGTCCGTCTCATCGGCGGCGGCGGGACGCGGGGCGATTTGGTCGGCAATATGCGGGTATGCCGGGTCATGGTCCGCGAGGCCGATTTCGAGACCGGTTGCGCCTTTGAACGCATGTATATGGAAAAACAGGCGTCGGGGCGTTTCAAGACGCAAGAACAGGGACGCGCATGAAGGAAGCGGCGGCAGCCACCCCCCCTCCGGATCTTTTCGAGGACTACGAAGAGGTCGATGCTGGGGTGATAGGGAACCGGGACGACTTTTCCGAAGCGGGCGACGCGGGCGGGGAGGCCCTGCCCGACCCTGCCGACCACCGGCCGGGCCAGGCCAATCCGCACAATTTGCATGCGGAGCAGGCCTTATTGGGGGGCCTATTGTTGGCGCCGGATCAGTTTGATTTTATCGAGGGCAAGGTGGTGGAGGAGGATTTTTTCGCGCCGACGCACGGGATGATTTTCGCCGCCATGCAGTCTTTGAGAAAGAGGCGGCAGCCGATTGATCCGGTACTTTTGCAGCATGAACTGAACACCCAGGGCCGCTTGAACGCGGTCGGCGGGGTGATGGGTTTGTCGGCCATCACCGATGCGGCGACCTCGGGCGCGAATGTCGAGCATTACGCCGACATCATCCAGGATTTGGCGGCGTTGCGGCGGCTCATCAAGGTGTCGAAGGATGCCATCGCGGCGGCGACCAGTCCGGACGCGAAATCGACGGAACTCCTTTCCGACGCCGAGCGTAACATCGGCTCCATCGTCAGCAAGAATTTCCACGGCAAAGTCCTCACCATGCGGGAGGTCATGCAAACCACCTGGGACCGTCTCGAACGGGTGATGGCCAACCAGGAATTGCAGGACGGCCTTTACACCGGCTTCACCCAGCTGGACCACATGTTGACCGGTCTCCATAACGACGAACTCATCATTGTCGCCGCGCGTCCTTCCATGGGCAAGACCACTTTTGCCCTGAATATTGTCCGGACGGTGGCGGTCAAGCAGCAGCATCCGGCTCTTTTCTTCACCTTGGAAATGAGTGCCGAGCAGATTGTCCGCAACATGCTGGCGGCCCAGGCGCATGTGGACGGTCAGCGTTTCCGCATGCACAATTTCAGCCGGCAGGAGATGGACAGTTTGAATTTGGCGACTGACCGCATGAATGAAGCGCCTTTGTTCATTGACGAAACGCCGGCCATTTCCTTGGCGGAAGTCCGGGGTAAGGCCCGGCATTTGCAGATGCGTCAGGGGATAAAGTTGATTGTCGTCGATTACCTGCAATTGATGACTGCTTCGACGGCGTCGCGGAATCGCAGTCGCGAGCAGGAGGTGTCGGAGATTTCGCGGGGCTTGAAGTCATTGGCGAAGGAGCTGCATGTTCCGGTTATTGCTTTGGCTCAGCTTTCGCGTAAGCCGGAGGGTCGGCAGAACACCAAGCCGATTCTCTCGGACCTTCGTGAATCGGGGGCTATTGAGCAGGATGCGGATGTGGTGTTGATGTTGCATCGATCGGATTATTACAAGAACAAGGAGGAGGAGTCGAATAATATTGCCGAGGTGATAATTGCCAAGCAGAGGAATGGGCCTACGGGGACGGTGGAATTGGCGTTTATTAAGGATCAGTTGCGGTTTGAGAATTTGGCGCCGGAGGCGAATTACGAGGTGTGAGGGGTTTGCAGACGGTAATAGCGGTAAAAAGGCGGTTAAAAGGGCGGTTCAATAGAATCCAGCCGAATGGCTGGATTCTATTGAACCGCATTTTTAACCACTATTCCCACCACCTTCAAAATCCAGCTCCATCCCACCCACCGCCAACGCCAAAGCCACCCCATGATATACCGCCTTCAACACCACCACCTCCCCCCCACCCCAAACCTCAATCACCCCCGCCAACGCCGCCCGCTCACAAACATTCCCCACCCCCACCACCCCCGCAACAAAAGCCGAATCCCTAAACTCCCCCGGCACCCGACGTAATTCGTCAACCGAATAAGTCCGAAACGGCACCGCCAAATCACGGGCAAACTCAATTAACCCCGCTTCATCACCCTTCAAATCCACACTCGCCACCAACCCCACCACCTCAGGAAAAACATCCGCCTCGTCACAAAAATGCCGGAACGCCTCCCATATGGCCCCCGCCGAAACACCCCTCCGGCAACCCGCCCCCAATACTCCCGCCTTGGGAATAATCTGTAAACACTCTTCGTCGCGCCGACGAAAATCGATACGCACCTCAGGCTTATCCTCGACCAAACGAACCCCCGCCGGCAAAGCGCCACGCAGCGGATATGCGCTCGCCAGCCCCACCTCATTCCCCCGCAGCAACGCCGCCGCCACCTCCTTGATTCCCTTCGGATGCAGAATGGCATAGCCCCGCCGCGCCGCCCAGGCGTCAAAGGCGAATACCCCCGCCAAATCCGTGGCGGTGGTGATCACCGCCTCCGCACCGATTCGCCGGGCAATGCGTTCGGTAAGCGCGTTCGCCCCGCCAATATGACCGGACAACAAACTGACCGCGTGACGGCCGAATTCGTCCAGCACCACCACCGCCGGATCCCGCATTTTCGTCTTGACCCAAGGGGCAATCAGCCGCACGGCAATGCCGCAGCTACCGATAAAAATCAAAGCTCCCGCCGCGGCGAAAACCCGTTCCGTCCATTCCCCCGGCGTTTCTGCCCGGTTTCCATCCAGTGCGCCCCGGCCTGTCCCGCCGCCGAAACGCCTTACCGCGACCTCGTCGCCGCCGCCGGTCAATTCCGCCGCCAGCCTTTCACCCAACTGAAAACCGCGGTCGCTGAAAGTAGCGATTTCAATCCGCATCGCGTTTCATCCTTCGCCAACACGCCCTTTCCGGAAGCCGGTGGTAAAATCGGGGTGGTATAGCCTGCTGCGTTCATAGTTGCCCGCCGAAGCCTCACGGAGAAATTCCCCCACCAAAACCAGGGCCGTTTTGTCAATGCCGTTCTCGCGGCCCGTTACCGCCAAATCCGCCAAACGGCAACGGCAAACCTTCTCGTCCGGCCAACTCGCCTTGTAAACCAGGGCGGCGGGAGTGTCGGGGGAAAAGCGGCCCGCCAATAATTTCGCCTGCACCGCTTCCAGAAGGCCGGAACTGAGAAAAATCGCCATGCTGGCCCCGTGCCGGGCCAGTTCCGTCAAATCCTCGCTTTCCGGCACGCCGGTCCGCCCGGCCAGACGGGTGATAATCAAAGTCTGACTGACCCCCGGCAGCGTGTACTCCGCCCCCAAAGCGGCAGCGGCGGCAGCAAAAGACGACACCCCGGGAACCACTCCGTAAGGTATCCCCTCCGCCGTAAGAGCATCCATCTGCTCGCGAATCGCCCCGTAAAGACTGGGGTCGCCAGTATGCAAACGCACGGCGGTTTCGCCTTTCGCCTCGGCCGAACGCAATGCCGCCAGCACTTCCTCCAGGGTCATTTTCGCGCTGTCGAGAATCCGCGCCCCGGCTTTCGCACAGGCTAGCAGCTCCGGATTGACCAGGCTCCCCGCATAAACAATCAGCTCCGCCTCTTCCAAAAGTTTCCTGCCCCGCACCGTAATCAGATCCACCGCCCCGCTGCCCGCCCCCACAAACCAACTCATTCCCGTTCCCCCCCTTCCCCCTTCATCAATACCCCGGCGAAATAAGCC
>JAVBRG010000038.1:0-31706 GCA_031548195.1 Planctomycetota bacterium
TCAACAGGTTGCATGGTAAAGGGAATTGCGAGTGGTTTTTCGCCACCGCCCCTTGAGTAGCCGATAACCCTAACTTCATGCGGCATTTGCGGATGCGGTTCCCGCAAATGTCGCGTTGTAGAGTTAACAGCCCGATAACAACGCCATTCGTAATCCTGAACCTCATTTATCTTGCCGCCCCTCCTGATCAGAAGAAACAGTTTTCACCACCGCCAATAGCGGTAGGGGCGGGCCGTTGGGCCCCCCCCCCCGTAAATACCAACCAGGACCCGGATTCAGAACATGAGGGCAGCTCTAAAAATGCTATTTTGCCCGGATACTTCGTCAGGGCTTCGCTCTCGCGTTTTGTAACACAAACCACCACCGCGTGTTACAAAACGCTGCCGCTACGCCCTTCCTCGTCTGCGGGCAAAATAGCAATTTTTAGAGGTGCCCATAAGTCAAAGGATGTTCACAAATACCTCATGCGTTCACTATAGCGGCGGGCGAGGCTTCTACCAGCCTCTCAATGCCTGCTCATTCAGCTGCAGCGCCTGCTGCGGATTGCCGGTCTCGACCATTCCCCCCAGACTCGGTACCAAATAGGACAGACCCGGCTGATTCAGGCCGGCTCCGGAATAGTCGTAGACACCCGGCAGGGAAGTGGGGCCCACCGGCGACGGAGCGCCGAGGCAGAGGTCGCAACTCACCGGCGCCGCCGGAGGCGCGGAGTATACTGGTGCGTAGACCGGTGCATATATTGGCGCGGCATAGACCGTGGCCGCCACCGGATAACTCATGACGGGTGTGGGGGGGACGACCGGCGCATTGTAGGCAAGCGGGGCGACCGGCGGGGGAGGCGGAGTGTAGTCAACGGACGGTTCGCTTTGCGGGGGATAATTGAAGCAGGCGTTACAGGCGGCGAGGGCGGTGGAAGCGAAAACGAGGATGGCCACGGCGGCGGCTAGGGGCAGGGCAAGCAGGGCGTGGCGGGCGCGAATTTTAGTCATGGAATACCTCCTTCATCGGGATGTATACTGGTAAGGAAATAACTGAACGTGTGCAAAGTGGCGATTAAACCGCCAATCGCCACTTTGCAAAAATCGTTTTTGCCCGAATTTCAAGGGTTTTTGATTTTACAAAATCGCCATTCGGCGGTTTGAATGGTGATTTTGCAAAAGTCCAGGAAATAATATAAAATTTGTGGTTCGCTGTGTTTTCTGTGCAGGCGCATATCTGTATTAATGCGGTTTTCACCTTTTCGTTCCGCGACCGGTATAAAATCTCTTCCATAAAAGTGTACTGTCAAGCCGAGGCGGCAATGGTTCGGTGGGAGGGGCCGAAGGCGCGCGACCGCTCTGCCAGAAACGTCCCCTTCTCACTCCGCCACCCGCCCGGCCGCGCTGGCGGCGGCCACCAGGCGGCCGATTTCCCGCAGTTCCTGCAGGCCCAAACCGTCGTCCCTGAGCGCTTGCACATGCGCGGAGGTGCAGGCCCGGCAGCGGCCGACAATGCTGGCGGCGAGGCAGAAGATTTCAAAAGTGCGTTTGTCCACGCCGGCGTTGTTCTGATAGGCGGTGAAACGGAGACCCGGGTCCTGGGTTTTCAGTTCGGGGTCGGCGGCCAGGTCGAGGTAGGAATACCAGGCATTGGACATGGCCATGAGGCTGGAGGCGGTTTGGGCCGCCAGGACGTGCCGCTCGTCCAGCCGGCCGCTGTTTATAATCAGTTCCGCCAGCTTACGGCTGTGCGCCGCGTGCGCCGCCGCCAGGACGACGCCGAACGTTTCCGGTACGGAAAGAACCGGCCGGGCGAGGAGCGAATCCAGGGTGAGGCGAACGTCCTTGGCGTAATCGGGAATCAGCTTGTGCAGGGCGCTTTGCAGTTCGGGATGGGTGGCGTTCATAGGGTCTTGCCTCCCACCGGGCGGTCGCAGGCGCAGGCGGCGCCGCTTTGCAGGGCGTCAAGGACGCGCAGGGGTTCGTCGGAATTACGGCCGATTCTCAGGGGGTTCACGGTGACGTGCTGGATGACGTTGTCGGGGTCCACGATGAAAGTGGCCCGGAGAGGTACCCCGGCGGCCTGGTCGCGGATGCCGAGCTGGTCGATTAATTCCCCCTTGGGGTCGGCGAACTGCCAGTGGGCGAGACGGTCCAGACCGGGGTTTTCGCGGCGCCAGGCCAGTTTGGCGTACTCGTTGTCGGGCGAACCGCCGAGAAGGACGGCGTCCCGGTCGGCGAAGTCCTTGACCAGTTTGTTGTAGGCGATGATTTCGGTGGGGCAGAGGCCGGAGAAGTCCTTGGGATAGAAATATATGACCTTCCATTTGCCGGGGAAGGATTTTTCGCTGATTTTCTCCAGGGCGGACTGGCCGTTTTCCTCGGCTTGGTTGAAGCCGGGTTTGACGCCTCCGACCGTGAAGGGTGCTAGTTTGTCGCCGACGGTTTTCATGGGTTTTCCTCCTTTTGGCTGGCTGGACGCCTTTACGCGACAGACCCGGGCCGGATTCCCCTCGTGACAATTTCGGCTTTTTGTCGGCCGCTATTTGTGTATGTGCCATTTTCCCGATAAACCTGCCGGGATGTTTAACAGCCCGGTAACAAAGTCCATTGCCGCCGCTTTCGGCTTGTTGGTCCGAAATCGACGACAAGCGACTTTGTTACCGGGCTGTTAGGGAGCCGGTCCGGTTTCGTCATGCGTTCGGTAAACAATTGCCCTGGACCGATTTTTTCCCATAATGGTGGGGTAGTTTCCGGATGGTCCCGGAAACGTGGAGCGGCAGCTTTTCACGCGGCGGTACGGATGGCTGCCGGGAGCGACAGCTCTCGGAGGAAAGTCCGGCCACCACAAGGCAGGAATGCGGGTAACGCCCGCCGGAGGCAACTTCAGGGGCAGGCAACAGAAAACAAACCGCCTCCCCGGGCTACGGCCCGTGGGGGTAAGGGTGAAACGGTGGGGTAAGAGCCCACCGCGCCGGCGGTAACGCCCGGCGGCACGGCGACTGCCCTTCCGGTGCAAACGCAAATAGGGGGCGAAAAGGGGACGGCGACGCTTGCCGCCGCCCTTCACGGAACCGCCTGTTCCGTCAACAGAGCCCCGGGTAGCGTGCACGACGCGGACGGCGACGTCCGCGCTAGATAAATAGCCATCCCCGACAGAAGCCGGCTTACAGTTCCGCCGCGTGTTTTTCCCATCGGAGCCGCCGATGAGTTTTTACAAAACCCCGCTGTCAAGTCAGGATAACCGCCATGGCCGGTGACCGTCACCATTGTTCCTACCGCGTATCCTACGCCGACACCGACCGGATGAACCGGGTTTATTACGCCAATTACCTGGTCGTCGCCGAACGGGCGCGCACCGAATTCCTGCGTGAGGTCGGCTTCCCCTACCGGGAAATCGAAGCCGGGGGCTGTTTTTTCCCGGTCCGCAGCTGCCAGGTCCGTTATCATTCCTACGCCGTGTACGACGACCTGCTGGATTGCCACTCCCACATTACCCGCCTGACCCACGCCACCCTCACCTTCGTCACCGCCATGCACCGTAATGGCGAGGAAAAGCCTTTGGCGGTCGCGACGGTGGAATTGGCCTGCGTCAACGCGGACGGCAAGCCCGTCGCCATTCCCCAGCCGCTCAAGGAAGCATTGACGCCGTATTTATCGGAGGATAACCGGGCGCATGCGTAAGACCACAGGCAAAGGCGGAAAATCCGGCCCGAACCGTGACCGGGAAACCGCCGCGGTTCTGTCCCCCCTGCACGACCACATCGCCAAATTGTATTTCGCCGACCCGGCGCTTTTCGGCGAATTCCTGCTCTATTACGGCGATCCCGTTCTCGTATCCCGGCTTAATCTTGGCAAACTCCGCCCCGTGAACCCGGTTGTTGTCAAGAATAATCTGACCTCCCGCCTCGGCGATTTGCGTTACCACTGCGAATTCAAGAATTCCGGCCTGCCCCTCGAAGCCTTCATCTTCCTCGAACACCAGTCCACCCCCCAGCGCACCATCGCCCTGCGCACCCTGCGTTACATCTCCGACGCCTACGATTATTTCCTCGCCCATCCCTCCAAACGGCACGGCAAAGGGAAAGCGCCGCCGCTTCTCCCCTATCCCTTGGCAATCGTCCTTTATCATGGTAAAATACCGTGGAAGGGACCGCTCAGGATGCGGGATTTGATTGGCATTCCCGAAGGCGTAAATCCGTGCATCCTCGACTTCCCACTGCTGCTGGTGGACGTCGCCGGAATGGCCCCGGGCCGGTTCAAGGGTCCCCCGGTCCTGCAGGCCCTCCTGGAGGCGCTCCGGTCCACTGCCCACGGCGAATTGGAGCGGCGCCTGCCCGTCATCATGGAAAAGCTGGCGGATTCGGATAATAACGATTTGCTCAGGGACCGCATGGACGCCATGGCGCATTACGCAGTCCGGTATTGCACCTCCCCCAAAAGCATCGAAGTGGTAAGCGCGGCCTATGAACAGGTCTTCGGTATGAAAGAAGGTGAGAAAATGGCTAAAACTTTGGCTGAACAGTGGCTCGAGGAAGGCATGGAAAAGGGTATGGAAAAGGGCATGGAAAAGGGCATGGAAAAGGGCAGGGAAATGGGCAGGGAGGAGGGTGAGGAAAACGGCCGAAGAAGCGCCGTCGACGCCCTGTTGACCATTCTTGCCTCCCGTTTTGGCAAAGTTCCGGTTATGCTGGAAAGAGGTCTCAGGAACATTTCAGATTTTGAGGAATTAAAGCGGCTGACGGTACTGGCGGCGACTTGCGACAGCATTAAGGAGTTTAAACGCGCCGCGGCGGAGATGCGGGCGACCGCTATCGAGTAAGTGATGTCTATGAAGCAATTATCCCTCAGATTTTTCTTTTGCCTTATCATCATGTTCCCGGCCATTCCCGTACTTCATCCCGGTGCCCAGGATGCGGTCGACGCGGCGGTGAACCCCGCCGCAAATCCGGTCGTCGACCAGGCGGTCAATCCCGAAGCCGCCGACGTGGCGATAAACCCCCGACCGCCGCCCATCTCCCTTCAGGAAGCGGACACCCGGCTGGAAATCGCCCAGCGCATGCTCCAGGGCGGAATTTACGACCGCGCCCTCGAACTCGCCGACTCGGTCCTGGTCCACCCCGACACCGCCCCGGCCGCCATTGTCCAATACGACAACAGCCAGGAATGGCTGACACGCCGCGAAGCCGCCCGCTTCGTGCGGGAACGCGCGAGGTTGGGACTCGCCACCACCCAGGATGAACTGGAGGACATCGCCGGATCTTTCGTGCAACTTTCGAACAACCGCTACCGCCTGCAGGAAAGCCACTACAACGTCCAATCCGCCTACTGGGCCGCCCGCGCCTACGAACAGGCGGGGGATTACCGCGAAGCGGTCGAACACTATTCCCGCGTCGGCGGAGTGACCCTGCCGCAAGGCATGGAAGGCGACGCCGCCCAAAGAATGTCCGGCTGCCTGAGACGTCTGGCCGAGGAAATCCCCTACCCCGGCAGCCTCCGCGACCGGCAACGCCGCGACCGGCTCCTCAACCAGGCCATCAACGAACTCGATCGCGCCCGCATGGCCTTTCCGGTGGGCAACCGCCGCAAGGAAATCGAACTCGACCTCATCGTCCTGAGAATGGCCCGGCGCGAAGAACAGTTCATCCGCGAAGCCGCCACCGAGGCCGAAGCCTATATCGAAAGCGATCCGGCCAAAGACCCCCTCCGCGCCCGGGCCGTTCTCTATCGCGGCCAAGCCGCCGCCATCCTGGGCCAGCCCAAGGAAGCGGCGACCTGGTTCCAGAAAGTCCTGCAGGAGGAAGCCCCGACCGAAGAGGACCAGGTCAGCGCCCGGGTCGGCCTGGCCCTCGCCCTGATGGAAATCGCCGAATCCTCGGGCGTGGACGAAAAAAACACCCTGTACCGCCAGGCGAACGCCGCCCTCGCCGCCGCCCTGGACAGCAAAATCGAACCCGGCCGCCTCGACAACGCCCGGGTGGTAAAGGCGGAAATCCTCCTGGACCTGGATCAACCCAGCGCCGCCATCGACACTCTCATGCCGGTGCTCGACGCCAAACGTCCCAATCCCTCCGCCTGGAGGCTGGCCGGGGTCGCCGAACTCCGCCGGGGACGGCTCGCCAATGCTCTCGCCTACCTCTACCCCGCCTCCCGCCCGGGCAACCTGAACCAGCGCCTCCGCTACCAGGCCACCACCGATGCCTCCCGCACCGCCGACGCCCGCCGCGACCTCGGCCTCAGTCTCGCCCTGAATCATCATGCCAACCGCATGCTGCGGCGGAACCGGCTCTACAGTTCCCTCCTCGCCTCCGAGTTCCTGGCCATGGAAACAATTCTCAAGCTCGGAAAAATGGGCTCCCCCCTGTCCCTTTCCGGCGAAAGGGAGCTCCTCAGTTCCGACTCCGAGGCCGCCACCGTCTCCCTGGACGAGAAGCGTTCCGAAGCCCTGATGGGCGTTTCCCTGGCCCTGGTCCGACTCCTGCAAAACGGCGGCGACCCCAACCGGGCCTACGACCTCGCCGTCCAAGCCGAAGCCGCCCACGAATGGCAGGGTGAACCCATCGCCAAGCTCGAACTCAGCATCGGCATGATTGCCCACCTGCGCCAGCGCCGCCCCACCGGGGTGACCGACGGCACCCTCTCCTCGCGGCAGGGCGAAGCCCGGCACGCCCTCGCCCTGGCCCGGGCCGCCCTCATCATCGCCGCGCCTCAACCCGACGACGCGGCCATCGACCGTTCCCTCGGCGACTTCGCCGCCGCCGCCGCCAGTTTTCAGGAAGCCTCCGGCGGCGGATTTTCCCTTCAGGACAGCCTGAACCAGGGCATGGTCAACCTCGAGTCCGGCGCCTTCCTCATGGAACTCTCGAAACGCTGGGAGCGTGGCCCCTACGCGGCGCGCGCCCTGACCTGGCGGGAGGAGGCCCGGCAGAGGATAGAGGCGTCCCTCCGGCCCTTCAACCAGGCCCTCTCCACCTCCGGCCCCTCCAGCCTGGCGGCCAGGCGAGCCAAATGGTCCCGGGGCCGGGCGCTGGAACTGATGGGGGAATGGCGCTCCGCCGCCGCCGACTACCTCTCCCTGATGAACAATTCCGAACTCCCCCGCATCCTCAGGGCCAATGCCGCCCGGCGCTGGGCATTGTGCATGGGGCAATTGGGCGAGAACCGCGTCGCCCTCACCCGCCTCGCGGTCTTCACCGAAATCGACGCCGAGGCGGCCCTGTTCGCCGGGCATCTGGCGGAGGACGCGGGTCTTTTCCGCGAAGCCTATCACCAATACCGATTCGCCGCCGACCCGGCCTCCCCCAGCATACCTCCGGCCACGCCGGACCGGGTCCAGGACGCCGCCTTCCACGCCGCCCGGCTGGCCCTGCGCTCGCCCGGCGAGGCGGACCCGCTCATCCCCCCGGCGCAAGTCATCGTCGCGGCCCGCAACCGGCTGGAACAGACCGCCCTGGCCGATTTGGCCAATCCCTGGACGATACGCATGCTGACCCTCCTGGTCGACAGCTGGATTGACGAACCGGAGGGCGGCTGGAAGAGGGCGGAGGAATTCTGCGGAAACGTCCTGCGCCGGCCGGATTTGCCCCGCCTGGTCGAGCGCTCCCTCTACATTCTTTCCGCCCGGGCGCTGGCCAAGGGGGCGGATTTCGCCGGGGCCCTGAACGAACTGGACGCGGCCCGGGAGCTTTTGGGGAACGACCCCGACTCCCGCAAGGATTCCGCCCTCATCACTCTGGAGACGGCCCGCCTCTACCGCAGCCAGCGCCGCCAGAACGACGCCCTGCGCGCTTACGCGGACGTTTACGCGGTTTATCCCGAGCAGGAGGAGGCCGCCAACGCGGCCCGCACCGAATCGGCAGTCATGCTCCTGTCGGAATGGAGACCCGGGGAACGCGACGTCGAACAGGCGCGGGGCATCCTGAGCGGTTTGAAGGATCAGATGCAGGCGCAAAAGATCATGCGCGAGTACGGGATTCATTGACTTTTGCCGGCGGGGCGGTAAGTTTGACCCCATGCCGACGGTAAGGCATACCCATTTAACCCCACATCGGAGTCCACCATGTCCCATGCCCGGCAACAATGTATCGATCCCGCCTGCGGCGCCGAATTCGACATCCTGCAGGTCCTCCCCAAATGCCCAAAATGCGGCAATCTTCTCGACGTCACCTACGACTGGGACAAGATGAACCTGCCGGCGAATCCGGCCGAACTCGGACGCCTCGGGGATTGGCCCCAAGGCGGACTCGGCGCCGTATCCGGGGTGTGGCGGTTTGGCTCCCTCCTCCCCTTCGCGCCGGAGAACAAGCGGGCGAGCATCGGGGAAGGCCACACCCAGCTGCGGGTCTCCCCCCACACCGCCTCCTACGCCGGGGTGAAAAGCGAAAACTTCCGCCTGCAATACGAAGGCCTGAATCCGTCCGGGTCCTTCAAGGACAACGGCATGGCCGGTGCCCTGACCCATGCCGGCATGGTCGGCGCCCGGGTCGCCGCCTGCGCCTCGACCGGCAACACTTCGGCCAGCCTAGCCGCCTTCGCCTCGGCTTCGGGCGGCATGAAGGCGGTCATCTTCATCGGTGACGGTAAAATCGCCTACGGAAAGCTGTCCCAGGCCCTCGACTACGGCGCCGTCACCATGCTGGTCAAGGGCGACTTCGACGACGCCATGGCCCGGGTGCAGGAGGTGTGCGCCGAGGAAAAAATTTACCTGGTGAACTCGGTCAATCCCTTCCGCCTCGAGGGGCAGAAGACCACCATGTACCGGGTGCTGGAAGGGTTCGACTGGCAGGTGCCGGACTGGATTGTCTGCCCGGGGGGGAATCTCGGGAATTCGTCGGCGTTCGGGAAAGCCTTGTACGAGCTTTACGACCACGGCCTGATCCGGAAAATGCCCCGCATCGCGGTGGTGAATTCCTCCGGAGCCCCCACCTTCTCCCGCCTCGTGAACCAGCACGGTTTGAAGTGGAACGGCGGCAAGGTCGACGAGCAAATCATTAAAACTTATTACGCAAGTTTGGACGCCAAGGGCGAGAAGGCCCACACCCTGGCCAGTGCGATTGAAATCAACCGGCCGGTCAATTTGAAGAAGTGCCTCCGTGCGCTTGAACGCACCAACGGGGTGGCGCTGGATGTCGGCGACCAGGAGATTCTCGACGCCAAGGCCTGGATTGCCCGGGACGGCATCGGCTGCGAACCGGCGAGCGCGGCGTCGGTGGCCGGAGTGAAGCGTTTGGTGGAAAAGGGGGTGATTGACCGGGACAGCGTGGTGGCGTGCATTCTCACCGGCCATCAGCTAAAGGACCCGCACGCCACGGTCGCCTATCACAGTTACGATGAAAAGCGTCTCCAGGCGGACTACGGCGAATTCGGGGTGAAGACCTCCCGCTTCGCGAACCGCCCCATTCCGGTGGCGAATTCGCTTGGGGACATCATCGACGCGGTGCGGAAGGCGACCCGGGTTTAGCCTGTGAATAAAGGGGCAAAGTCATGCCTACTACGATGAAGAAGAAGCGTTCATTCGGGGGGAGGCAAGCGGTCCTCCCCCCCTTCCGTTTCCCGCCTCCCATTCTCACCCGACGCCGCCCGAAACCGGCCGGAAGCATATTTCCAATTCTTGGCTTCCTTCCCTCCCAGCAACTTCGACGCCGAAGTGTAACAGCCTACCAGGCAGATCCCCGCGAACAGGATGAATGCCGTCCGCACCGCCGGCAGGAACAGGTCGGCCGTGGCAGGGGAAAGGGGGTGATTGCCCATATAGTGATGAATGACCAGGGAGGTGATGGCGATGGAAAGGGACTGGCCGATTTGCCGCGCCGTGCCGGTGGTGGCGGAGGCGGTGCTGGAATCGCGTTGGGAAACCGAGCCCATGATCAGGTTCGAATTCGGCGGCGAAAACAGCCCGAAGCCGATGCCAATCAGCAGGAGTACCAGAACGATATAGTAAATCGGCGTGGCCGGGGTCAGGGGAACCAGGAGCAGCAGTCCGAGGGTGATTAAACCCATGCCGGAAGTGGTGAGGAGGGAGGGATTGACCCGGTCCGAGAGCCAGCCCCCCAGGAGGGCGGCGAGGGTTTGGATGATGGGCTGGGAGATGAGGACCAGGCCGGCGGCGCGGGTGTCCAGGCCCCGGACCGACTGCAGGTAGAGGCTCAGGATAAAGCCGACGGCGAAGGCGGCGGAGTAGTTGATCATGGCGGAGAGGGCGGCGAGGCGGAAGTGGCGGTTTTCGAGGAACAAGTTCAGTTTAAGCATCGGCGCCGGGGTGGCGAGTTCGATTTTAACGAAGGCGTAAAGTCCCAGGACGGCGACGGCGAGGAGCCCCCAGCCGCTGTTGCCGGGGAGAAAGGAAAAGCCGAAAATCAGGGAGGCGACGCCGGCGATGTAGAGGGCGGCGCCGGGTTTGTCGTAGGGCTCGCCGGCGGCGACTCGCCACTCGTCCTTGATGGCGTGGGCGGAGGCGGCGATGGCGATTAGGGTGATGCCGGCGGAGAGGAAGAGGATGCTTCGCCAGCCGAAGTAGTGGGCGAGGAATCCGCCGATGATGGGTCCGACGGCGATGGCGAAGTAGACGACGGCGGTGTTCACCCCAAGGGCCTGGCCGCGTTTTTCCTTGGGGAAGACGGCGGTGAGAATGGCCATGTTGGTGGCGAAGACCAGGGCCGAGGCGGCGCCGGTCAGGAAGCGGCAGATGATGAGGACGGTCCCCGACCAGGCGAAAGCGCTCGCCAAGGTGAAGAGGGCGAAGAAGGCGAGGCCGATAAGGAACAATTTCCGCCGGCCGATCAGGTCGGCGGCGCGGGCGGCCGGCATTTGGAACATGGCGGAGGCGGCGAGGTAGAGGGAGACGACAAAGGTCAGGGCGAAGGCGGACATGGCGAAATCGCGGGCGATTTGCGGCATGGCCAGGTTCAGGCTGGAACCGGTGAAGGGGACCAGGAAGACGGCGATGGACAGGGCGATTTGCACGTGGAGTGGGTTCGATTTCGGCGGTTCGGGGGGCATGTGGGAGACACCTTTTGGCAATTGTACTGGTGGACTGGTCTCGGTCTGTAATTGTAAAAAATAATGTTAATATTTTCGATCCGCCATCGGATTCGAGTTCAAACGGCGGGCGGTTCTTCGGTCGGTTCTTCGTTGCGCTCCGGTCCACGTGCCAAAGTCAACCCGTGGCGCCGCATGCTCCGCCACAGGAGCCATATTCCCAAAGCCGCCCCGGCGATGTCGTAAAGGGGATAGGAATACCAAACGCCATTCACCCCGAAGAAGCGCGGCAACAGGAGGAGCGCCGGGATCTGCACAAATACCTGGGAGCCAATCGTCAACCACAGGTTTTCCTTCGCTTCCCCCAGGGCGCTGAGAACCCCCGGCACAATGAAGACCCCGGTCACCAATGGCGCCAGAATAAACACGATTCTTAGAGCCCGCGCCGTTTCGGCGACGAACTCGGGGTCGTTCCCGACAAAGAACCCGGCGATGACTTCCGCCCCCGCCTCGACCACCAGCAGGGCCAGAACCAGAAACAGCGCCGCCGCCGCCATGGCGTAAAAAATGGCCTTGCGGGTTCGCTCCCGGTTTCCCGCCCCGAAATTGTAGCCGATAATCGGCTGCAGGGCTTCGTCGACCCCCGCCAGCGGCAGGTAAAGGAAGGCGATGCAACTCTCCACCACCATGTTCTGGGCCAAGGCGTTTTCGCCGCCGTAGCGGGTGAGCATGTTCAGGGTGACGATGACGGTGATGATCAGGTTCATTTCCAGGGCGGCGTAGCCGAAGCCGATGCCGCACATGTCCTTGATTAACCCGTAGGAAAGGGAAAAGTCGGCACGTTCAAGCGGGTACTCGGCATCCTTGCGGAGAAAATGCACCACGCCGTAAACCGCCCCCACCACTTGCGACAGGACCGTCGCGAAGGCTGCGCCGAAAACTCCCCACGGGATTATGCCCACGAAAATATAATCGAAAAAAATGTTGATCCCGCAGGAGACCAGGATGACGTAGAGCGCCTTGTTGGGGTGGCCGGTCGCCCTCAAGAGGGAACTGGTGCCGAAGCAGAGGAAAAGGAAAGGGGCGCCGAGGGTGATGACGCCGGCGTAGCGTTTACCTTCCTCCAGGAGTTCGGGTGGGGCGCCGCAAAGCTTGAGAATCGGAATGGTGAGGAGGTAGCCCGCCAGCGCGATAAACAACCCGAAGACGGTCAGCCCGACCAGGCAATTGCCGATGGTTTTCGCCGCACCTTTTTTGTCCCCGGCGCCGAGCTGGCGGGAGAGAATCGAAGTGGCGCCGACCCGCACCACATTGCAGCAGGAATGGAGTAGCATGAAGAAGGGAAAACCCAGCATTACCACCGACAGTCCCCGGTCTCCGACAAAACGCCCGACAAACAGGCTGTCCACCGTTTCGTAGGCGGCGAGGGCGATTAGGGCGATGATGGCGGGAGTGGCGTAGGAGATCAGCAGGCGGGGTATCGGGAGGGTGGCCAGTTCGTGGGCGGCCTGTTCGTCAATTACCAATTCATCTTCCATGTGAATTATCCGTTCCAGGTGACGAAGTATTTGCGGATGTAGCCGATGGGGTTCCAGTTCAATTTGGCCTGCCGGAGGGACTCGTAATTCCCGTCGCCCCAATCGTTCGAAATGGAGAAGCGGGACAGGCTGTTCTTGTACAGCAAATGGTTCATGGCCTGGTAGACGCCGGGGTAATTGTAATCGCCCTTCAGGAGGTGGCCGCTCAGTAGGTAATCCTCCAGTTCCTCCGACAGGGCGTAGGACACCACCTTGCCGTCGACCTTCAGGAGGGCGCCGTACATGGTCGGGAGTTCCTCCCAGTGTTCGAAGATTTTCATGATGGTGTGGTGGTCGGAAATCAGGCTGGCGTCGGTGGCCCCTTCCTCCTCGTTCACTTTCATCCAGGCGTTTTGGAAATCGATAAGTTCGGGGATGTCGGCGCGGGTGACGTCCCGGTATTCGTAATTGTTCTTGAGGAATTTTTTGACGCGCTTGCGGATATTGGCGAAGGCCTGTCCTTCCATGGCGATTTGCTGGTCTATGCTGTAGAGGTAGTCCCATTCCTCGCGCATGTCGCCGATAGTTATGCGTTCGCCGAGGTCCTGCCGCCAGCGTTGCACCAAGAGTTCCGGCATGAAGGCGAAGGTGGTGCCGGGGGGGACGTTTTCGACCAGGAGGTCGAGCCAATCGTTCCGTTCCCATTCGCCGACGGGGGGATACCAGACCCGGCGTTCGAGGTAGTCGACCTGGTGCCAGTAGAGGTCCCGGTGGAGGGCGCGGAGGATGTTCGCGTCCTCGACGTAGCACCAGATGGCGAGGTGGGAACTTTCCGAACCCATTTGCATGCAGAGTTTGTATTTGCCGGTATAGTCGGCGAATTCGTCGAGGCGGGGGCGGTACCAGTCCATGCTTAGGCTCCGGCGTCCAATTTGGCCACGGCGGCGGGGAGATCCGCCACGATATTGAGAATGGTGTTGAAGCCGGATATTTCGAAAACGCCCCTGACCACCCCGGTCATGTTGCAGAGAATCAGCTGGCAGCCGTGGGCGCTGGAGGATTTGGCGGCGACCATCACGGTGCGGAGTCCGAGACTGGAGATGTAGGTGACTTCGGCGAAGTCGAGGATGCAATGGTTTTTTTCGCCGATGCGGGAGAGGAGTTCCTTTTCGAGAACCGGCGCGGAGGTGGTGTCGATGCGTCCGACCGGGGCGATTACGGTGTAATTAGCGTGCGTTTGAATGGAAAGTTCCATTTACGTCTCCAGGTCGTTTTTTAGAAATTTTTGCCCAGGATAACGGTATTCTCGCCATTTTCGTAACGACATTCGATCAGGTCGAGAAATTGGTGCAGCCGGTGGAGGGTCAGGGGGCTGAATTTCGCCTTTACTTCCTCCTCCGGCCAGATCGGGTGGTTTTCGTCGGAAATATCGTAGCGGGGGCCGGTATGGGTGGAGGTGAACAGTAGCCGCCGGGGGCGGTCGGGAACGCCGTCGCCCTCTTCCCTTGCAATCGTCAGGCAAATGCGGGGTGAAGTGGCGGCGGGAATGATGTTCGAAAGGAACTCGTCCAGGTTTACGCAAAACGCATTGCCGAGGTCGGGGGGAATGTCATGACCCCGGCAAAAATTCTGGACAAATTCCTTGGCCCTGCCTACGCCTTTGATGTGGGAACGCACTTTTAGGGTATCCATGGCTTCTTGTCCCTTGGTGTTTGATTAAGAGCTTAATTTGCAATCCGATTATAATGCGCGCCAAACAGTCGCGCAAGCCGCTAACCGGGATTCTTGCGGTAAAATCAGCCGCGCGCGTACCACTCCGGCCGGCATTCCGGAAAGATATTGTCCGCCTGGCTTATCGCCGCGAACACCCGTTCGTCGAAGCGCCCGTCGTCACGCATGGCGTCGAGGGTCCAGAACCGGTCCAGGTGATCCGTCACCCGTTTGTGGGCGTAGGCGGGGCTGGTTCCGGTGCGCATGATGAAGGGCCAGTCCGAGGCTTGGGCCAGCATCAGTTCCCTTAACATTTGTTTCCGTATCCCTTCCTCGCGTGGTTCCGCGAAGTCCTCCCTCCTCACTCCGACGGAGACGATTTCCGTCAGGCGGTCCGCCGCCTGGTGCAGGCGGGGAATGATGTGCCGGTTCGAGTCGTTGACCCAGAATTCGTAGGTGCCGTCGCCGCCCCAGCTGGAACCGGCCGGACAGGACAATTGCGTGTCGGGATATATGGCGAGGTATTCGGCCGGGGTGAGGCATTTTACCGTGTCCTGGTCGTAATGCATTTTCCGGAAAACGTAATCGAGGAATTGCGGTCCCTCGAACCACCAGTGTCCGAAGAGTTCGGCGTCGTAGGGGGCGACGATCAGGGCCGGCCGGCCGCCCATTTTGGGGGCCAGCCGTTCGGCCTGGCGCATGCGGTTTTCGAGAAAATGTTCGGCGTGGCGGGCGGCCTGTTCCCGGGCGGCGTCGGGATTGTAGGGCGCTTTTTCGCCGCCGTGGCGGGAGGTGATACGGTGGTATTTCAAGCCGGTGTTGACCCTGATGTAACCGGCGACGATGAATTCGGCCAGTTCCTCCTCCGGCAGTTCGAAGCCGAGGTCGCGGTAGAATTCGCGGTAATTGGGGTGGCCGGGGTAGCCTTGTTCCGCCGACCAGACCTGGTAGCTGGTTTCGCGATCGCGGCCGAAGAAGGCGACGCCTTCCGGGGTGGCGATGGGGGCGTAGACGTCCCGTTGGGGGAGGACGGTGGCGTTGTCGATGCCGTGGGTGTCGACGAAGGAGTAGGAGAAGCCGGCGTCGGCGAGCATTTTTTCGACGCCGGGATAGTAGGCGCATTCGGGTATCCAGATGCCGGCGGGTCGGGCGCCGAAGAGTTTTTTGTGGTGATCGCTGGCGCAGGCGATTTGTGCTTTTACGGCGCCGGGGTTTTGTTGCAGTATGGGGAAGAAGCCGTGGGTGGCGCCGCAGGTCATGAGTTCGAGGTTGCCGAGCGAGGCGATTTGCCCGAAGGCGGGGGCGACTCTGCGGCTGCATTTGTTTTCGAACCAGAAGAGGATGTCCTTGTAGTAGTCGGCGTAGTAGTCGGCGAGGCGGCGGCGTTCGGGGTTGTTTGCGGGGCGTTTTCTTTCCTTTTCGGCGAGGCGGATGGTTTTGGCGAGGTGGTGGGCGAAGCGGTTTTGCAGGAGCGGGTCTTCCATCATCGAGGTGAGGGTGGGGGAGAGGGAGAGGAGGAGTTTGTAGCCGACGCCGTCGTCTTCGAGGCGGTTGAGTATTTTCAGCAATGGGAGGTATGTTTCGGCCATGGCTTCGTAGAACCAGAGTTCTTCGAGGAAGTTCTCGTGCTCCGGGTGTCGGACGTAGGGGAGGTGGGCGTGGAGGACGATGGCGAGGTGGGCTTTGGGCATTGGTGTGCTCCGGAGTAGGCGTGTCATTTCCGCTTGCGCAATTGGTCCAGCGGAATCGCTGGTTGCGGGGGTCCGAGGGGGCCGCAATTAGGCCCCCTGTTTTGTGCGGTTGATCCAAAAGTCAAATAGCGGTTAAGCGGTTAGCGGTTATTAAAATGCGGTTATGGGCCGCGTAAAAAGGAAGTCAATCCACCATCCGGTAAAAACGCGTGGAAACTC
Source organism: Planctomycetota bacterium (assembly GCA_031548195.1). Classification (GTDB taxonomy): domain Bacteria; phylum Planctomycetota; class SZUA-567; order SZUA-567; family SZUA-567; genus JAJBSZ01. The sequence goes on from JAVBRG010000038.1 coordinate 16,093, forward strand.
GTTACGCGGCCCTTCCTTCTAGAGCGAACAGCCGCCGTAGGCGCGCCTTCGCGTCCGGGCGGCCCCGGGCGGTTCGCTTTCAGGCCGGTCGCCCCCGAACCCCGCGAATTCGGTGGGGGGGTCTGGGGGGCGAAGCCCCCCGGATCGGAAAAATCAAACCTCCGCCTCCCGATTTTCAAATCTGCAATTTCTTCGCCGGCCGGGGCGACGCCACCCTTACCGTCTCCGCCGTCACCGGCGAGAAGGTCTGCGGTGTTTCCTCCGGCGTGTACAAAACCTGCTGGTTGGCCCGGATCAAGCCGAAGCAAACAATCCCCGCCGCCAAATACAGAAGCGTCGCCAGCCAAAACGGCACGCCCAGGTTGTGATAGGGATGCGATACGAACGGCATCAGGTACGAGGCGGCGAAGAAGCAGTAGGAAATGAAAATGGTGATTAGGGAGACGGTGAAGACGGTGAGGTGGCCGGGATAATCGGAGAGCCGCCGGGCGCTCAGTTGAAACACCGTCAGCAAAAACGAAACCGCCGCGCAAGGTATGAAGACCGCCACCATGAACCAGTAGAAATACAGGAACCAGGCGTGATGTTCGCCGTCGTAAAGCCGGTATTGCAGGTTCGTTCCCCAATTGACGATGCGGTCGGAGAAGCGGAAGAGGGCTTGGGCGATCGTGTGATAGCCGTCGCCGTAGCGGGTTTGGGTGTCGTCGGCTTGCACGTTTTCGGCCCAGAGCCATTCGGACCAGCGGCCAAGGCGCTGATGGCCGACGATTTCCTCGGCCAGTGCTTCGAGTTTGTCGCCGACGCCGCCGAGTTTGGCGTTGTTCAGGGCGATGGCCTGGCCGATGCGGCGGACGGCGGGGGTGTGGAAGTCCTTGATGACGACCAGGCTGGGGAGGAGGCAGAGGTTGACGAGCAGGATCCCGAACCAGGCGGCGGGGCGGTTTTTCCCGACTTGCAGGGCCATGGCCAGGGGAATGGAGATGTTCTTTACCGGCCAGCGGAAGAGTTTGGCGGTGAAGTGGGAGGTCAGGCCGAAGATGAGGGCGATGGCTCCGAGGGCGATGGCGGCGAGCCAGTAGAGGCCGAGCACGACGAAGATTCCCACGGCGATGAGGGTAAGGAGGGAGAAGAAGTCGCGGGGTTTATTGAGGAGAAAACTGAGCATGGGTGAGGGCCTTTGTTTAGAAAACTTTATCGTGCGTTGGTCTTGGGATTGCTTGGGTCGCTGGTATTATTGTTTCCGATCTGGGGGCAAGCCCCCAGACCCCCTACTGAATTCGTAATGCTTGGGGCCGCCCGGTCCTGAGTGCGCTGCCTTCGGGGCCGCCCGGTCATGAATCCGCTGCCTTCGGGGCCGCCCGGACGCGAAGGCGCGCCTACGGCGCTGTTCGCTCTAAAAGGAAGGGCCGCGTTAACGAGTTTCTATGCGTTTTTACCGAATGATGTTACCGCTATTATATAACGCGGCCCAATAACCGCGTTTCATAACCGCAACTGCTACCACTAAACCGCTATTGGACTATTTTATAAACACGTTTCATAGGGGGGCTGGTTGCGCCCCCCTGACCCCCCCAACCAGCTTGAAGCTGGACCAGATCACTTAAAGCGTAAATGAGACGCTAAAACCAAAACACGTTACCCCTTACGCGCCTTCGCCAACATCTCCATCGCCGCCTTGCCGTCATTCAAAATTTTATCCCAGTTCCCCGCCTTCACATCTTCAGCCTTACCCAGCCACGTCCCACCCACACAAACAATCTCCGGCACCGCCAGCCACTGCGGCGCATTCTCCGCCGTCACCCCGCCAGTCGGCATGAAATGCAAACCCAAATGCTTGTACGGAGCAATAATATTCTTGATCATCGCCACACCCCCCAGCGCCTCGGCCGGGAAAAACTTGAACATCCGCACCCCCAATTCATGCGCCTGCTCCACCTCCGACGGCGTCGCCACCCCGGGACTGAAAGCGTAACCCTTGTCCGCCGCCTCCTTGACAATGACCGGATTGAAACCCGGCGCGACAGCAAACGAGGCGCCCAAGTCAAAAGCCTCCTTCAGATGATCCTTGTTCAAAACCGTGCCGGCGCCCAGGTACAATTCGGGAAAACGCTTCTTCGCCTCCCTGATGACCGCCGGCGCGGCCTTGGTCCGAAAAGTGATTTCCGCCGCCTTCAAACCAGCCTTGGACAAAACCTCCAGCAACTTCAATCCCGAATCGACGTCTTCCAGAACCAGCACCGGAATCACCCCCGCCTCCCTCAGCTTCGCCGCCGTCTCGCGTTGCTTCTGCACAAACATCGCCTCTCCTCCCTTGTACACCGCCGGATGAAAGCAAACCCGCCCAGTCGGACCACCCGCCCGCGCGCCGCCTCTGAAAAAAGTTGGACCAGAACCTAGTATAGTCACATAATGAAGTGACTCAAGGGAGGGCTGGAAAAATTGCCGATCCGACGCGAGGGAGGAGAAGGGTAATGGCTGAAGAAAACGGGGTCTTCGACGATATGGACCGCAAGCACATGCGGACAGCCTTGGAATTGGCCAAAAACGGACAAGGCCGGGTGGCCCCCAATCCACCGGTCGGCTGCGTATTGGTGAAAGAAGGGAAGGTCGTCGGCCAGGGCTGGCACGATCGACTCGGAGACCTCCACGCCGAAACGGCCGCCTTGAAAAATGCCGGCGGCGCGGCGGCCCGCGGCGCCGCCGCCTACGTGACCATGAGCCCCTGCACCAAAAGCGGACGCCAGCCACCCTGCCTCGACGCCCTGCTGAAAGCGGGGGTCGGCGAAGTCGTCGTGGCGGCGGCGGACCCGAATCCGGCGAACGCGGACGGCGTGGAAAAACTGCGGGCCGCCGGCGTCAAGGTGCGAACCGGACTTTTCGCCGACGAGGCGCGGTACGTGGCGAAAGGGTTCTATAAAATGCAGGAATGCGGCCGGCCCTGGCTGACCTTGAAATACGCGATGACCCTGGACGGCAGAATCGCCGCCGCGGGCGGAGACAGCCGCTGGGTGTCGGGGGAAAAAAGCCGGGAACTGGTTATGGACCTCCGCTCCCGCGCCGACGCGATATTGATCGGTTCCGGTACGGCGGCCTTCGACAATCCCCAATTGACCGTGCGGGGCGAGGCTTGGCTGGCCCGGGGAGGGGCGAAGGGGCATCGGGCGCCCTTCCGGGTGGTGGTGGACGGGGCGCTTCGCCTGGCGCCGGGACTGGCGTTGTTCAAGTCGATTCAGACGGGGGTGAATCCGGACGTCGGCGCGGGGGGAGTGGTACTGGCCTGCACGGAGAGGCGGAATACAGCGGCGGAGGAGGTCTTCCGCGCGGCCGGGGTGCAGGTTTTACCCCTGCCGGCCGGACCGGAGGGCAGAGTGAGTTTACCGGCGCTCCTGGTGGAACTGGGCAAAATGGGAGTGAATGAAATTGTTTGCGAGGGCGGGGCGGGCCTGGCGGCGGGATTGTTCGCGGCGGGTTTGGTAGACGAGGTGGTGGTGTTCATCGCCCCGAAGCTGATCGGCGGCGCGGCGGCGCGGGGACCGGTGGGCGGGGTCGGGGCGGAGACGATGTCGGGGGCTTTGCCCGTGCGGGTGCGGGAATGGTTTCAGGTCGGCGACGACATAGTCGTCAAGGGGTTGGTGGCGGGGACGCTGGGGTAGGTCAAGCCGACAACGCCGGTATTGCGGAAGCGGTTCACGCCAAACAGGCGCGGTCGGATTAAGCCGCGCCTCCCGGCAACCAGCCGGGGAGTCGGAAAAAAGCTTGCCGCTTTCCCCTATTTCCATTTATAATAATGGATTCGCCCAATTGCCGTTGCGATGCGATTGTAAAACAGCTACCACCTTGACCCCCACGGAGGTTTGCCGCACATGTTAGCCGCCACCCAAGAAAACGCCGCCGCCGATATCCTGTTGGCCGATCCCCTCGATTTGGAGGCGGTCTATTATCTCGATTCGATTTCCAGCCGACAGGGGGAATTGAAGCACGCCATCGACGGGGTCATTCCCCAGCTCTCCGCCAAACCGGACGCCGAGGCGCGCCTGGCTGCGGCCTACATGGCGATTGGCAACAATGGCGCCGCCGTCCTGCACGCCGAAAAAGCCGCCAATCATCCCCTCGGCGCGGTGATTCTCGGCCTGGACAAGGAGCGGGAGGGCAAGAACGAGGAAGCCTTGAAATATTTTCAGAAAGCGGCTCAGGCCGCCCCGACCGTGGCGCCCATTGCCCTGAAGCCGATAGATTCCCTCCGCCGCCTGGGCCGTCTGGACGAGGCGATGGCGATGGCGGAGAACCAGAAGAAGCAGTTTTCGGACAAGCCGGAGCTGGATTATTTTCTCGGCCGGGTGTTGGAGGATTCGGGCCGCTACCAGGATGCCCTGGACTGCTATTGCCGTTCCATCGACATCAATCCGAATTACGCCGAATGCCTGTTCCGGGCGGCGTATCTGGCGGATCTCCGCGGCCTCGACGCCCTGGCGAAGGATTTTTACAGTCGGATCGGTCCCGAGTCCAGCCGGGTGTATGTGAACGCGTGCCTGAATCTGGCGACGATTTACGAGGACGAGGAGGATTACGAGAAGGCGGTGGCGTGCTGCCGCCGGGCCTTGAAAATCGCCCCGATGAACAAGACCGCGAAGCTGTTTCTCTCGAACGCCGAGGCGGCGGCGAACATGTACTATTCGCCGGAGGAGACGAAGCAGTCGGAGCGTTTGGAGGCGATTCTGCGGGTGCCGGTGTCCGATTTCGAATTGTCGGTGCGTAGCCGCAACTGCCTGTCCAGCATGAACATCATGTGCCTGGGCGATTTGATTAAGCGTACCGAATCCGAAATGCTCGCCTACAAGAATTTCGGTGAAACGAGCCTCCGCGAAATCAAGGAAATGCTGGCGGCGAAAGGTCTCCGGCTCGGGATGATGCGGGAGGACGCGGCAACCCGTCAGGTCATGGAACGTCAGCGCCGCAACGCCAATGCCGAGATTCTCTCGAAGTCGATTGACGAACTGGAACTGGGGGTGCGGTCCAGGAAATGCATGGAGACCCTGGGCATCGCCACGATTGGGGAACTCGTGAACAAGTCGGAGGCTGAATTGGCCGGGGCGCGGAATTTCGGCCGCGTATCCCTTACGGAAATCAAGAAAAAGCTGGCGGAACTGGGCTTGTCTTTCAAGGACAGCGAATAGGATTGGTTCCTGGACCGCGTCTTGCGAATAAACGCCCCGGACTAGCTGGTCCGGGGCGTTTTTTGTCAATCGGCTAATGAATCGGCAAAGGCTCCGTCGCCATGGGGCGGCGGTCCAGGAATACGGTGTCCCGGCTTTGGCGACGGCTGTGCGAGGAATAGGTTTTGGGGATGAGGTCGTCGCCGCGGCTGCGCAGGGCGTCGGTCATGAGGGCGCAGGTGGGGCAGGTGATGGGGAGGTCCTCGTTCGAGACGCAGAGTATACGCCCTGGGTCGAAACGGAGATTCAGGGAGCGTTTTCTTTGCTGCTGTTCGATGGCGTGGAGGACGGCATTTTTGACATGGCGGTAACAGAGGAGGATGAGATAGGTGTTCGCTTCCCTAGCCGGCAGGGTGGCGTCGAGGTCGAGGATTATTTCCGCCATGGCGGCGCACCAGTGGTCGGGGCTTTTTTGCCGGAAGTCGCGGGTTTCGCGGGATAGGGGGGTGGAGGTAGGGTCGGTGAGTTGATCCTCGAGCAGGTGGTCGAGGTTGGTCCAGGAATTGCTGAGGTCGTCGATGGCGTGGAAGATGAGGCGCTTATCGATGTTGTCGATCATGCGGGACAGGTAGCCGAGGCGGGACATGAGATTGAAGAAGAGCTTGCGGGCGCGGATTTTGTCCTCCCGCCAGTTGCCGATAAAGAAGCGGATGCGGGTCTCGCGGTAGGCGTCGGCGGTGACCTTGAGGTCGCGGGAGAGGCGTTTCAGGAGAATAAGCAGGTCGGGGACCAGGTTGTGGAGTTTTCCCGAGAGGTTGACCAGGGTCATTTCCGAGTAGAGCTTGGTCATCATTTCGACTATGAGGCAGGAGGGCATGTAGAGGATGTTGTTTTCGGCGAGGAGTCGGTCGTAGCTGCTTTTTATAAAGCTGCGGGTTGAGGTGTCCATGATAGTCAAACTCCTGGTGCTGGGAGGGGAAAGAGTCAAATGCATTGCGACGCCATTGGGTAGAAGTAGGAAAGATTGACTGGATGTTTATTTTTTTACACTTTGTATCGCTCGATACTACCGATAATTTTAACTGTCCCATAATCCGTTAACTTACTTCGGCAGAAGCCGGTTATTACTAAACGGTCATAATAAAAATGGGGCGGGCGGCTGGGGAGGGCTACCGCGGGGTTGAACTTGGGCGGTAAAGAACCGGTAACCGGTTACGGCTGCGTTTTCGCATAAAAAACGGAGCCCGATCAATCGGGCTCCGTGGGTAATGTACCACATTGGTTTTATTGACTGGTTTCTTACTCTCGGGATAGATTCCGCACCGAGTGCCGCCCGGTTATTTCAAGCGGAGAATCATGTAGCGGGACACATCGCCGTAGCGGAGGAACACGACAATCTTGTCCTTGCCGGCGCTTTCCTTGAGAATCCGCCGGAAAGCGGCCACGTCCTTGACCGGCTGGTTGTTCATTTCGATGATTACCGTACCGGGGCGGATGCCGACGTTCTTCGCTTCGCCGGCCTGGTCCACTTCCGTCACCACCACGCCCTGGGTTACCGATTCGGAAAGGTTGTACTTCTGGCGGAGGGTCGGGTCGAGGTTGCGGACCGACAGCCCGAGGCTCGAGGACACTTCGTCCTTGTCGTTCAGGCCGCCCTTGTCCTCGCCGTTGCCGCCGCCGTTGCCGAGCCGCCGGGCGTTGGTGTAGAGGTCTTCCGGCTGGGGTTCGATGTTGATGTGCAGGGCCACGCGTTCGCCGTCACGGAGAACCGAGACCGGGATGTCCCGACCGGGGGCGGTGTCGGCGACCAGGTAGCGGAGGTGTTCGTTGTCCTTGATCGGGACGTTGTCGAAGGTGGTGATGAGGTCGCCGCGCTTCATGCCGCCCTTCGCGGCCGGGCCGGCGGGATCGACTTCGGTGACCAGGACGCCGGTGCCGTCGTGACCGAGCTGGACGCTGAGGTCGGGATCCTCGGGGTTCATGACGATACCGAGCCAGCCGCGGGTGACGGAACCTTTTTCGATCAGCTGGCGGACGATGGTCTTGGCCTGGTTAATCGGAATGGCGAAGCCGATGCCGATGGAGCCGCCACGGGAGCCGGGCGAGACGGAAATCATGGTGTTGAGGCCGACGACTTCGCCGTCGAGGTTGACCAATGGGCCGCCGGAGTTGCCGGGGTTGATGCTGGCGTCGGTTTGGATGAAGCGTTCGTAGGCGAGTTCGCCGAGGTTGCGGCCTTTGGCGGATACGACGCCGGTGGTGACGCTGGACTTGAAGCCCAGGGGGGAACCGATGGCGATGACGATGTTCCCTGGTTTCAGGGCGTCGGAGTCGCCGAGATCGGCGACCGGCATGTAGCCGGGCTTTTCAGTCAGTTTGATGACCGCGAGGTCGGAGTTGGGGTCGCGGCCGACGACTTCGGCATTGTAGGTCTTGCCTTTTTCGTGGGCGAATTCGACCTTAATCTTGTCGGCGTCGGTGACGACATGGTTGTTGGTCAGGATGTGGCCGTCGTGGTCGATGACCACGCCGGAGCCGATGCCGGAGGTGCGGGTGGTGTCATCGGGCACTTTCGGCATGCTTTTGCGGTCCGGCATACCGGGGCGGCCGCGCAGGCCCGGAATGTCGAAGAATTTTTCGAAGAATTCCATCGGGTCTTCCATGCCGCCCATACCGCCCAGGCTGGCGGTTTTCACCACTTTTTCCGTTTCGATGCCTACTACCGCCGGGCCGACGTGTTCGACGATTTCGGCGTAGGCGTTGGAGAGCGATTTGGCGATGCGGATATCGGCGGAATCGAGGGCAAGGGCTTGGGTGGTGAAGTAGCCGGAGAGGACCGCCACCACGGCTAACGCCACCAGCAACTGTAAGGATCGGGTGAATTCCCCGGTCACCACTGCGAAATGGCAACGGGCCCGTTGCCCTGCCGGATTGGACTGAGACATTTTCTTTTCTCCTGTTTATCAACAAATTGTACGATTTGTGACGTAACCTGTTTATCTCACGTTACTTTGGTAAAAATTGGCGTTGGCTTCCGGCTGCCGCCATAAGTGGCGTTTACGGAAAAATATATCTTGTTACCCTAAAAGTCCTTCGAAAGTTGTCTGGTTTTTTCTAAAGGCGAATAAATTTCGGCTTTGCCGTTTTTTTTTAACGCGCGCCATTATAATCTATTTTTCTTCAATGGCAATCCCCACCGGAAATCCTTTTTTTTCTTGATGCAATTTTGTGCTCAATCGACGATAATATAGTGAGCTTCATGAGAAAATATTACCGCTTTTTTTGCCTCTCATTACGCTTAGGCGCCATGAGGCGCGGTTTCATGTAGACGGATCTCTTTTCGGACAATTATGACCGTACCGCTTTACGTTCTTAAATTATGTGTGTAGGACTTAATGCCGACATCCGTTGGCCACGATAAAAAAATAATCCCGCGAAACATTTTGCATCCCGCCCGCGAGGGGGTAAAAAATCGAAAATTTGCTTATTGTATTAGGTTTTTTGTTAGGCTAATATACAAGCTCATAGGCGCCAATTTCATAATGGAGGATTTTTCCGTGCGCAAAATTTCCCTTATTGCCGCACTATTTGGACTGGCGGTTCTGTTGGGCTGCGGAGGACGTAATTACTATTACGACGACCGCGCGGTATCATACGCGCCGCCGCCCGCCCCCCGAACCAATCTTTATCCCCTCACTTCGCCCCCGCCGGGCACTGCCCAGCCGGTTCAGGGCTATGCCCCGACCCGCATCTCCGCCACCCAGGACTACTACGGCGGCACCCAGAGCGTCTCCGGCGGCTACGCCTCCGGCGGCAGCGGCAGTTACCGCACCGTCCCCGCCAGTTACAATTCCGGTTCCTATAACCGGGGTAGTTACTATAACGGCGGTTCGGTCGGCAGCGCTTACGGCGGCGGTTCGGCAAGTTACGGCGGCGGTTCTTACGGCGGCGGCACCTACGGCGATCCCTTTGCCGGCGTCAGCGGCACCGCTTTTCGCAATTCCAGCGGCGCCGTCTGCCGGGTCGAGGACGTGACCCGTTATTCAAATCCCAACGTGCCGATTGGCGATCCGCCCTTTGTCGAAAACCGCATTAATATCGACAATTCCGGCGCGAACGCCGGTTATTACGCTTCCGGCATCTCCGGCGGTTACGCCAGTGGTGGCGCGACCGGCGGTTACACCACCGGCGGCTATTTGGGGAATACCGGCTACACCACCCAAACCGCCACCTACGCCCCCACCACTTACGCGCCTTCAAGTTATGCCGGCGGCGGTTCGACCTACACCACCGCGAACTATGCCTCAGGTCCGATGCTGTCCAGTGTCGCCTCCTACGGCGGCGCCACCGGCGCGACCACGACCACCAGTTACGGCATCGGCACTTATGGCGCCGGCACGAGCTATGGCGCCGGTTCATACGGCACGACCACTTACGGTACCGGCTTTGACAGCGGGGTAATCGACACCAGCGTTTACGGTGGTACCAGCGTCATTGGCGGTGAGGCGGTCCAGAGCGGCACCACTTACGGACAGGTTGAAGGCACCGCCGACTTGGCCCGGCCGATAGGGGCGATAGGGGCGACTTACGCCGGCGGGGCTTATCCGACCGTGAACAGCGTCGTTCCGGCCCAGCGTGGCGGCAAGGTGGGGGAAATGCCGGCTTCGCTTCAGCCCACGTCCAATTCAACTGTGCGTCCCGCCATTGGCGGCCGGGGACCGGCGGCTGGTGCGCAGGGTCAGGGTTTGCCGGTCGGGGCTGCGGGTCCGATGGACCCGAAGGCGATTCGGCTGGTTCCGGCGACGGATATTCCGCCGGGGTTCCACCCGGGTGACGCGACGCCTTCGCAGTGGTTCGAGGTGGTGCGGCCGGGTAATGCGGCGATTCGGATTGGCCGGATTTCGGCGACTTGCACTTGCGTTGGGGTGCGGATTCCCAAGCGTTTTTATGAGGCCGGGGAACGGGTATTGCTTGAAGCCCGCACGGTGACCAAGCCGCCGCGTAACGACTTGACTTATGGGATTTATGTGAATGTGGTGGAGCCGGTGCAGACGGTGGTGGATGCGGATGTGACGATTCATTATTAAGCGAAGTTTTACCAAATCATAAGCATAAACGGGTGCGGATATCGATCCGCACCCGTTTTTTGTGTTATCTGAAGTTTGGCAAATACTCCCGTTCCACTTTGGTTTATGGTGTCCACTTTGGTTTATGGCGTTTCGAGTCGGCGTTTGCCATACGCCACCAGGCCGCCCGCCGCCACCAGTTCCTGAAGAAACCCTGGGAAGGCCGGCGCTGTGAATTTTGCCCCTTTGGATTCGTTCACGATAATCCCTTTGGCCAAGTCGATACTGAGGCGGTCGCCTTTTTGGGTGATTGTGGAGAGTTCGGCGCATTCCAGTATGGGGAAGCCGACGTTCAGAGCGTTCCGGTAAAAAATCCGTGCGAACGATCCTGCCACTACTGCCCCGACTCCACAACCTAATAATGCCAAAGGTGCATGCTCGCGGCTGGAACCGCAACCGAAATTCGCTCCCGCCACCACGATGTCGCCCGGCTTCACCTCCTGCGCAAACGTGGCGTCCAGGTCTTCGAGACAATGCCGCGCCAATTCACCCGGATCGCTCATGGTCAAATAACGTGCCGGAATTATTACATCGGTGTCGACATTGTCGCCGTACACCCAAGCCCGGCCGCTGATCAAATTTCCAGACATTTTTCCAATTCCTTTTCCAAAGGCGGCTGCATACTCACCCCGCCGGCGGCACGAAAGCATTGCCCAATAATTCCCGCGGATCCGCCACTCTCCCCAGTACCGCGCCGACCGCCGCCACCAACGGCCCCGCCAAAACCACCTCCGACCGGGTCGAACCCATCCGGCCCACGAACTTGCGGTTCGAAGTCGACAAACAGCGTTCGCCGTCGGCGAGAACGCCCAGATGTCCCCCCAAACACGGCCCGCAGGACGGCGTCGTCACCACCGCCCCGGCGTCAACGAAAGTCTGCACATAACCCCTTCGCAAACATTCGGAATAGACCTCGTAGGAAGCGGGAATGACAATGAGCCTGACCTCCGGATGCACCCTCCGGCCCCGGAGAACCGCCGCCGCCAAGGCCATGTCCCTGAGCCGGCCATTGGTGCAGGAGCCAATGAAAACCTGCTGGATTTGCAGACCCCCCACCGCCCCGGCCGGCTTCACCCGGTCCGGCAGGTGCGGCAACGCCACCACTGGTTCAAGGGCCGCCGCGTCGATGCGTAGCGTCCGGGCATAACTCGCGCCGGCATCGGGATAAACCGGTTCGAACGGCCGCGCCGCGCGTTCTTCCGCATAGTCCAGGGTCGTCCGGTCCGGCACGAACAGCCCCGCCTTGCCGCCGGCTTCGATAGCCATGTTCGCCATGGTGAAGCGGTCGTCCAAAGGCAGCCCCGCCAGAGCCGGACCGGCGAATTCCAGTGCCTGGTAACGCGCCCCCTCCACCCCCAAGCGGCCGATCAAATCCAGGATGACGTCCTTCCCCGTGACCCAGGGGGAAAGGCTCCCTTCATACACGACCCGAATCGTCTCCGGCACCTTCAGCCATGTTTCCCCAAAAGCGAAGGCGTAGGCGAGGTCGGTCGAACCCATGCCGGTCGCGAGGGCGCCGAGGGCGCCGCCGGTGCAGGTGTGGGAGTCGGCGCCGAGGACGATGTCCCCGGGCAGGATTAGCCCCTGTTCCGGCAGGAAGGCGTGTTCCACTCCGCAGCGGCCGGTCTCCCAGAAGCGGAGGCCGAATTCCTTGGCGAAAGCGCGGCCCGCCGCCACCTGGTTTGCCGAGGCGATATCTTTATTGGGGGTGAAGTGGTCGATAATCACCGCCGCCCGGTCCGGGTCGAAAACCCGCTTCGCCCCCATGCGGCGGAATTCGCGTATCGCCGGCGGGGCGGTTATGTCGTTCACGAAAGCAAAATCGACACGGGCGCGGACAATCTCCCCCACCGCCACCCGATCCGGTGAATGCCGGGCGATGATGGCTTCAGCCAGCGTGCGTTCAGTCCCCATTGATTTTAATCTCCTTGGCGGCCGCCACCATGAAAAGGTTGTTCACGGCGCTGACGAAGGCGGTGATGCAGGCGCGGACGGTGTCGGTGGAAATGCCCCGGCCGCTCGCCGAAACGCCCGACGGGTGCCGCACCGTCACCTGGGCGACGCCGACCGAGTCGGAGGCGTGGCTGGCGGCGTTGATGCTGAAATTTTCCAAAGTCAGGTTCAATTTGATAATCCGCTGCATGGCGATGTAGGCGGCGTCGATGGGGCCGTTCCCCACCGCCGCGTCGCAGTGTTCCCGGCCGTCCGCCGTTTTCAGAACCACCCGGGCGGTGGGGCCGCCGACGATTTCCGTGCCGCATTCAATCCGGTACGACGCCAGGGTGTAGCGCCGCTCCGGCGCGGCGGAGATGATTTCCGCCACCAGCGCGTCCAGGTCGCCGTCCGATACCTCCTTCTTTTCGTCGCAGAGCTGTTTGAAGGCGGCAAAGGACTTTTCCATTTCCTCCTTGCCGAGGTCGTAACCGAGATGTTCCAAGCGATCCTGGAAAGCGTGGCGCCCCGAATGCTTCCCCAATACCATCACCGCCGCCTCCGCCCCCACGTCCTCCGCCCGCATGATTTCGTAAGTCTCGCGGTTCGCCATCACCCCGTGTTGATGAATGCCCGCCTCGTGGGCGAAGGCGTTCGCGCCGACAATGGGTTTATTGGGGAGGACCGGGACGCCGCTCAGGCTCGCGACCAGGCGGCTGACCGTAACCAATTTGGTCGTGTCCAGGCAACTTTGCATTTTGAAGAGATCCCGGCGGGTACGCAGGGACATGACGATTTCCTCCAGGGCCGCGTTGCCGCCGCGTTCCCCCAGGCCGTTGATGGTGCCCTCGACCTGACGCGCCCCAGCCTTGATTGCTTCCAGGGAATTCGCCACCGCCAAGCCCAGGTCGTTGTGGCAGTGCACCGAGAAAATCACCCCCGGGCCGGCGCCTACCTCCTTGATGATGGTCCGGACAAAATTACCGAACTCCTCCGGCACGGCGTAACCGACGGTGTCGGGGATATTGAGGACAGTCGCGCCACCGGCCGCCGCCGCCTTGTACAATTCCACCAGGAAGGCCGGATCGGAACGGCTGGCGTCCTCGGCCGAGAATTCGACCTCGCGGCAGAGCGACTTCGCCAGGGGGACGGCCTGCCGGACCTGTTGCAGCACCTCCTCCCGGGTCATCCTGAGCTTATACTGCATGTGAATGGGGCTGGCGGCGATGAAGACGTGCAGGCGTCCCTTCTCCGCCTCCTCCAGCGCGGCAGCGGCGGCGCGGATGTCCTCGGGACGAGTGCGGGCGAGGGCGGCGATGGCAGCCCCCCTCACTTCGCGGGCGATCGTCCTCACGCAGTCGAAATCGCCCGGCGAAGCCGCCGGGAAACCGGCTTCGATGACGTCCATTCCCATCAGGGCGAGCTGTTTGGCGATCTGCAGTTTCTCCCCCACGTTCAAATTGATCCGGGCGGCTTGTTCCCCGTCCCGCAGGGTGGTGTCAAAGAGGCGGACATAGTCGCCCGTGGGGGGAATGGGTAGGCGGCCGGAAATCCGGTTGCCGCCGGAACCGCTTTCACTTTTGCTGCTGTCCATGTCTTATCCTTTTGCGTCTAAGGACGCTTACAAAACGGGGCGGGCAACCGGCCTGGACAAAAAAAAGGGGCCGGGAAAAATCCCGACCCCTGTGGCTGAATGTTTGGGCTGTGAAAGCTTTCAACAGACGTGGCCTCGGGCGCCGGGTTTGCCGGTGGTAAGGAGGAGGCCAAGAAGGAGTCCGTTCGCGGCAACGCAGCCGCACGCGATAGCGTCCGGACCGTCAATGACGGAGGCGGTTTCGTGGCGGGCAGGCTGGGCGACGGTGTTATGCATGGCGACGGTTCCAGGGTTCAAGGCTGGTGCGCCGGGATCTCGCACCTACTGAATTGTACCTTAAGGTACAATACGCTGCAGAGTTTCAATCTGCCGAAAAATTGCTTGCTCCGGATTATGCGTACCTGGGCGGCGCTGTCAAGTTTTTTTTAATCCTGAGCGTCACCGAAAATGTCCGGCGGCCATTTGCCTTTCTCCGGCCGGTCCCCGCCCGGATCGTCGACCGGTTGGTCGCCGCGATTCGTCGGGGGTAATTTACTCCGCTCCGCCTCAAGCTGTTTCTTCCGCTCCGCTTCCAGCAGCTTCTTCCGCTCCTCTTCCACTCGCTCCTGTTCCGAATCCAGGCTCGTTTTCCACTCGGCCCTCTGTTCCGCCTCGGTCGGCAAATTTCCCGGCGGCGGTTCCGGCCGCGCCGCCGCGGCCTTGGCCTCCCGGGCTTCCTTCACCGCCTCCTTCGCCTCCAGCCTAGCCAATTCCTGCCTCGCGTCCTCCGACTGCGCCGCAAACAACTCCCGTTCCAGCCCCGCCAATTCCTCCTCCGGCGTGGTTTCCTCCGCCTTGACGCCCTCGTACATGCGTTTGAGAACCGGTTCTAGAGCCTGGATCACTTCCGGATCCTTCAGTACCGCCTCCATATTTTCACGGGTGTCCGGCAGGGGAATCGTCGGATCGTTCCGATCCATCAGGGTGTCGAAATCCTTGCCGAAATGTTCAATCAGGAAAGCGTCCAATTTGGCCTTGTTCTCCGCCTCCGTCACCCCCGTGACCGCCGCCTCGTCAAAATCCTCCAGGGTCATCTCGCCCAGGGCGTCGACCTGATCCCGGCTGATGGGCAGCATCTCCCAGTCGATGGCGAACATCCTGTCCAGCATTTCCGACAAGGTGGACGCGCCGCTTAAATCGAACGGGGTGAAGACGTCCGCCGCCATCGCCCGCGCTCTCCCGTCCTCAATCCCAATCTGCTTCAGCGCCTGGAAAATAATCTCCTTCGACTCCTCCTCGGTCAGGCCGTCCGACCGCTCCTCCGTCGGCAGCAAACCCTCGAAATCGGCGTCCCGCATTTCGGCAAGCTGCCGGCGTACCTGGTCGAAAAATCGTTCCACCGCCGCCGCGTATTCCGCCTCGCTCACCGGTTCCACCCCCCGCTCCGCCAAACGCCGGTTCAGTAATTCCAGTTCCTCCCCCCCCTCGCGAATCTGTGGCGCGTCCGCAATCGTGTCCACCGCCTCGAACATCGCCATCCGACCTTTTTCACCGGCCGTCCCGGCATAGTCCTCCGGCTTGACGCGCCAATCCGCCTTGCCGCGGCCTTTTTCCTCCCCCTCCGGGACAACCGCCTCCCCGGCGACAACCTCGGCCGCGACCAGCTCCTCCGGCGCGACCGCCGCCTTCGCCGCCACAACAGGCACCTCCACCGCCGGCGGCGGTGTGACCACCACCTCCGGAATCCCTTCAGCCGCCGCCTTCGCCGCCGCCGCCGCTTCCGCCTTCACCTGGGACAGCGGGGGTGGCGGCGGCGGCGGTGGCGGCGGC
>JAVBRG010000041.1:0-12946 GCA_031548195.1 Planctomycetota bacterium
CCCAGGACGGGGGAACCTGGTACAAAATCGCGTTCCCGTTCGCGTCCACGGGGGCGTTCCGGCGGGCCAGGCTCCATTGGTCCGCGTCTTCATCGACGACGTCCGGTTCGTCCAGGCCGGTCAGGGAGGTGAGCCGCCAGGCCAGTTTGTCCTCCCGTCCGGTCAGAATCATGTTCGCGAAGGCTCGGTAAAAAGCCGCACGGTCGTCGGGCGTAGCCGGGTCGGATTTTTCCGTCAGCAGTTTCTCGGCCTTTTGCATGAGGCGCAAGGCGACAATCCGGTTCTCTTCCGTGCCGTTGTCGCGGTTCCACGGCCCCCGGCCCCGCCTGACGTTCGCCCTTTGACTGTAGCGCTGCAGCTCCGCGACCGACTGCAGGACGCGCCAGCTGTCCGGCCAGGATTTTTCCATATTGTCCATGAGCCGGGCGGCCTCGTCCCTTTGCCCGACATTGCCGAAACAGCGGTAGGCGTTCTGGAAATCCTTCGCCGCGTCTTTCGGGGCGGTTCGCCGGTCCAGGGCGAGAGCCGAAAAAGTCACCGCGGCTTCCTTGTAAAAACCCTGTTCCATTTGCTGCTTGGCGCGTTTACGCGCGTCGTCCGGGGCTTCCGCGCCGGCGGTTCCGACTTCGGCCAGGCAAAGGAGCATGCCTACCGCCAGGGAAAGGGGGATGAGCTTGTCGAACATGGTGTCTCCTGTGATTGGGTTTGGGCTGCGATCACTGGGTAGTAATGCGGATTGACGAAGATTACCGGAATTTTATCCAAACGGCGGAAGAGCACGGTGACAATAGCTATTACAATTTACGCTTTTTCCGGTAGAAGTGGGTAAATAATTGCCGCCGGCAATATAAACGCCGCAATCGGCACTGGCGATTGCGGCGATTCCTGCAGCAGATTCTCGACCATGGTCGCTTCACAACAATAAACCCATCGCCGCCGTCGCGATCAGCTCAATGTTGCCGCTTTCGTTGGACGGCTTCATGACGCAACCGTCCACGCCGTTACCGGGGGCGAGAACCTGGTCGATTTTTTCGCTGTTCGCGGTGCAGATGACGAAGAAACAGGGCATGAATTTGTGGTTGATTTTCAGGTCGAGGCAGAATTCGACCCCGTTCTTGCCTTCCATTTCCAGGTCGGAAATGACGATGCGGGGCTTCTCCGACAGGGCCGTGTGCAGGCCTTCCTCGGGGTTTGGGGCGGTGTGGACCAGGAAGCCGTGGTCTTCCAGGAGCTTCCTTAAATAATCCCGCTGGTAGGTGGAGTCGGAGACGATGAGGGCGTTGCGGTGCTGATTGGCGATGGGGGTGGCGAGCAGGAAGGAGATCAGCTTCTTGTTGGAGGCGGCTTGCATCTTCATGCTTTTGGCTTCCCGCTCCATCATCGCGAAGTCGGCCGCCATGGTGTTGTCCTTGTCGACCTCGAAGCGGAACCGCGACGGCCCGCTGATCGCCCGGTCGACGTAATTCAGGAGCGCCTCGTTATTGACCGGCGTTTCCACCAGGGCCGCCGCCCCCTCGTTCACCGCCATCAGGATGTGGGACACGGGGGTGTTCTTCGGCAGGACGAAGATGAAACGGGGAATGCTGGCGCTGTCGGTGGCGGCCTGGAGCATCTTCACGCTGAAGGCGTCGCCCTCGAGATAATCCAGGATCGCCACGTCGGCCTTGTCCTCGACCAGGCTCTCGGCGACCTTTTTCGGGGTGTCCATTTCCGTCACCGGGGGGATTACCGACACGGTGTGTTTGCGCAGCCGCAAGGCGCCGGCGATTTCCGTCTGCTCCGCCTCGTCTTTCAGGCCCAGGATGATTTTCGCCATTTGCCTACTCCAATATGAGGTTTTCGAAAATGCCCACCGAGTAGTAGCGCTGCAGCTGGTTTTTGAAGAAACGGTTGATGTCGTCCATCGACAGATTGGTCGCGAACATGATTTTCATCTTGTCCTTGACAATCCCCTGTTCGATCCGCTCCAGGGAAGGCACCGAATCGATAATGTCGCCGACCATGGTCAGGCGACGGATTATCAGGTAGGCGATGAGGGAGGAGTCCTGGAAGGACGGCTTCAATTGAATCATCGACTGGAAGACGTTCATCCCCGGCGTGGCCATTTTCGCGTGGAAAAGGAGCGTCCCCAGGGGGGACATGCGGAAGACCCCCGAGTCCTCGACCTCCGCTTCCTTCCCGCGAATCATGGTGTCTTTCCGGCGGTAACGTTCGAGGGTGGCGAGGAGATCCTTGTCGGTAATCTCGTAGCCCCGGCCGGCGCGGATGGTCGCGAGGCCCTGTTCCAGGTTTTTCACGGCGTCCAGCAGGAGGTCGATGATTTCCTGGTTCACCTCCAGTTTCTTTTCGCGAATCTGGTCGAGGACCGATTCCACCTCGTGAACGAAAGCCCCTACGTTCGTGAAGCCGGTCATCATGAAATTGCCCTTGATGGAATGGAAATGCCGGAAAATGGTGTTGACCCTGGGTATGGAATCCGGCTCCTTTTCCAGCTGGAAGATGTCCTCGTTCAATTGGGTGAGGATGTCGTGGATTTCGATGAAGAACTGTTGGGCGAGGCCGTCGTCCATTTCCGGAGCCGGGGTGGCCTGGCGGCCGCCGGAGGAGGCGCCCAGGGCGGCGGCTCCCGCCGCTTTGGCTCCGGCGGCCTTCTTCGCCGGGGCTTCGTCACGGGCCGGGGTTTTGGCCGGAGCCTTTTCGGCGGGAGGCGGGGCGGGGAGCGCCCCCTCCTCCATGGGAATGGCCGAGCTGGTGGTGTAGGAGTCGGCGTCCAGGGGGGTGCCGCAGGCCATGGCGACCAGTTCGAAGGGTTCGATAATCATCCCGAGCTGGCTGCCGCCGAGAATGGTGGTGCCGGAGACGCCGGTGGCGTGGAAGCCCTCCGGCAGGGGGATGAGGACCAATTTCTGGGGGCGGATGAACTCCGAGACCTTGCAGGCGATGCGGCCGTTTTTGGCTTCGATAATCAGGATGGAGACCGAGTCCGAGTTCGGGTCGTCCGCCAGCGGGGTTCCGGTCAGCAGGTTCAGGAGATCGTGCAGGGGGAGGATTGAATCGAGATACTTGATGTTTTCGGTGCGGCCCATCGTGGTGTGGATGTCGGTTTTGTGAATGGACTGGGTGGCGACGACGTTGCCGACCGGGAAGGCGAAGAAGCCGTGGCCGGCGCGGATAATCACCGCATCCGTGATGTTCACGGCCGAGAGCTGGGGAATTTTGTATGTGAATTCCGAACCTTGCCCGGGGGTCGACTCGATGATGATTTCGCCGCCCATCGACTCCACCGTCGACTTGACGACGTCCATCCCGACCCCGCGGCCGGAGATTTCCGTGGCTTCGCGGGCGGTGGAGAAGCCGGGGTTCATGATCATCTGCCGGCATTCGTCGGGGGAGAGGACGGTGCTGGGCTGGATATAACCCTTTTCGATGGCGATTTGCCGGATCAGGTCGAGGTTGAGGCCCTTGCCGTCGTCCTTCACCGAGACGTAGGTGAAGCCCTCCTTCTTGTAGGCGGAGAGGGTGAGGTTGCCGGTGGGGTTTTTCCCGGCATGCTGGCGGTCCAGGGGGTCCTCGAGGCCGTGGTCGATGGCGTTCCTGATTTGGTGGGCGAGGGGTTCGTAGAGACGTTCCGCGACGGTTTTGTCGACCAGGGTGTCTTCGCCGACGATTTCGAAATTCACCTGCCGGCCGCGCTTTTTGGCGATGTCCCGGACCAGCCGGCGGAAGCGGAGGAAGGTCTCGCGAATAGGCACCATGCGGATGTCCATGACCAGGTGGTGCAGGTCGGAGGAAATGCGGTTCGTCGACATGGCCGCCAGCTTGACCATTTCCATGGTGTCCTTGTCGACCGACTCGCCGGAGGAGGTGAGGTGGCGTTGCAGGATGGAAATGTTAGAGGCGGCGATGATGATTTCGCCGGTGAGGCCCAGAAGGGTGTCCAGGTGGGAAATCTTGACCGGCATCCGATCTATTTCGGACGCTTTGCCGTCTTGTTTGGCTTCGGGGGCCGCGGTCTGGTTACCAGTCATGGTCGAATATCCTTGCGAGCACGGTTTTCACCATTTCGGCGGACGGTGGCTTGATGATATAGTCGTCGGCCCCAAGGTGCAGGGCGCGAAAAATATACTTGGCGTCGTCGTGGGTGGAGATGATGACAATGGGGAGGCGCCGGTACTGGGCGGTGTTGCGGATGGCTTCGGTTAGTTCGAAGCCGTCCATTTCCGGCATGACCAGATCGGAAATGATCATGTCGAAGTGTTTGCTCTTCAGGACGTTCTGGGCTTGGATGCCGTTTTCGGCTTCCTCGGCCTGCATGCCGAGACCGATGATGATGTCCTTGATGGCGCGGCGGACCGCCGGGTAGTCGTCGACAATGAGGATGGATTTACCCTTCCAGGGCGCGTTTTCACTGGCTGACATATTATTCCCTTTCCCCATTGCCGGATTCCAAAAAAAATCGGGCCCAGCCGCCGCCCGATTCCTTTTAAGAGTTCAATTATAACAGCCGCTCTTGCCCTTGTCTACATATCTTTCTACGGTTGGACGATTTAGGTTGACGCTTACCTGGCCGGGGGTATGGGTCCGAGGCGGTGGTTGGGCCGGTTCAGCGGGGTAAATTTTGCATTTTTGCCTGAGCCGCCCGGTAGTCGGCGCTGTCGGCGGGCTCCAATTTCAGGAATTCCTGGAAGTACTGCCGGGCGGAGTCGGCGTGTTTGCTGGCGAGGCGCTGCGATTCCCGCGAGGCATTGACCAGATTGTCACGATTGTAGTAGCTGGCCAGGCCTTCGTGGAAAGTGGCCAAATTGTATAAAGCCGCGGTGTATTCCGCGCCCGGCTTCTGTCCCATTTCTTCGGCCTTGGCCAACGCCAGGGCGCGCCCGCGCTCCAGCGCCTCCTCGGCTTTGTCGAACTCCCTGAGGGATATGCGCACCAGCCCCAGCGTATTCCATGCCGGCGCATATTGGTTATCGATTTCAATCGCCCGTTCCAGACTCTTGGCGGCCGGGGCGAAGAGGCCCTCGGCCCGGTTGACGACGCCACGTATATACCATAAATCGCGATTATCCTGGTCCGCTTCAATACCCATGGTGAGGATGCGGTGGATTTCGTTGAGGTCTTCGGCCCGGTATTTGGGGGTGTCCGAGCCAAAAAATTCGCTGGTCGATTGGGGTTTTCGGGTTTGCATGGCTTGCCAGAGGGCGTTGGCGAGGTATTGGCAGGCTTCGGCTTTCTGGCTGTGGAAGCGGTAATCCTTGGTGAGAAAAGCCGTTTCGCTTCGCGCCTGCTGATCGGCCCGGCCGGCGACGTCGATAATCGGATTGGCGAGGGCGCGGACCTGGGTGTAGGTTTTTTCCGGATCGGCGTAGCCTTCCTCCAAGGTTTTTTTGGCGAGGGCCAGCAGCTTGTCGATGGGGGCGAGAACGGCGTCGTAGCTGGCGGGCCGGCGTTCGCCGGGCTGGCGCGCCTTGACGGCGACCAGGGCGTCGTTCGCCTCCTTTATCAGGGCGGCGGGTGCGTCGAGGGTGGTTTTCAGAAAGGGGTGGATGCCCAAGGCGCGGAGGGCGGCGACCAGACACAGGCCGGCGACGAGGGTTATGACCAGGGCCATGACGAATTTGGTGAGTTTGAAGGACATGCGGGACTCCTGTATAACGAAACGGGACGCCCTGCGGCGTCCTCGTTGGTGGCGTTAACCATAACATGGTTCGGCGAAACCGCACAAGGCATATTTAAAAATAAACCGTTCGCGTCATCGCCGTGGTCGGGCTGGGTGTCCAATCCTGGGGCGCTTCCACCCCGATAGGAGGAACGGTGGAATAGGTGAAGGGGCTGGTTTGACCGGCGGCGGGAGCGGCAGGATAGGAGGCGGGGATATTGACGGGATAATTGCCCCGCGCATCGGGAGTGAATTCCGGCAGCGGCGGCGGAAGCTGTTGCTGACGCTCGGAGTAGCGCATGCTCATCATCCCCGGGGTCAACTCGGGAATGTTCGGCGGGGTGGCGGCGGCGCGCTGGTAGCGGACCGGTTCCAATTCGGGAATGGGCGCCGGCGGGCAGTAATTCTGCGGTTCGGGGAGCGCCGGCGAATATGTGGAGGGGATATAAACCTCCGGCAGCGGCGGCGGCGCGATATAGCCGGTGACAATGGGCGCGGTATCGAGTACGGCCCGGGCCAGTGCCAATTCCGGCGTTGGGTGATTGATGACCTGAATCTGCACCGGCGGGTCGTAATAGGCGCCAAGCGGAGGCAGGTAGTCCATCGCCGGATAGCTTTGCGCCAGGGATGGGGCGGGCTCGGGTTGAATTACCGTGCCCATGGGTTCGGGCTGATAGGACGCGAACTGGTAGGATGCGGGCTGGTAAGCCGCTGGCTGATAGACGGAAGTTTGATAAAGGGGCGGGCTGTATTCGGACGAGACCTGGGCGGCGCTCGCGAGGGGGAGGCCGTAGCTGTGGGCTGAATCGTAGGTGCCGACGCCGGAATTGAAGTTCTGCAGCTGTGAAACAGGCACCGGTTCCGGCAGGGGTTCGTAACCGGACGTGGCCGAAGCGAAGGACCGGGCGGCGGGGAAGCTGGGCGAAGCCATGGCGTAGGTCGTCTCCACGCGTTGAGACGGGTTCGAGTAGGCGTATTGGGCGGCGGATTGGGTTATGGGGGGGATGGGGCCGAAGTCATTATAGCGGTTCACGGCTTGGCGTTGCCGCTGGGAAGTACGCTGGGTGGAGGCGGAGAGGACTTCCGCCGGGCGGGAATTGGCGATGCTTTTGCGGGATCCCTTGCGGCCGGAGTTTTTCTGCCGGGCTTGGGCCAATGCGGGATCGCGCTCTTTTTTACGGTTGCATCCTGAAGAGATCACCCCCACCAGCACCGCCGCCGCCAGCAGGGCGAGGATGACGTATCTATTCATACTGCCGCCTTTCTCCCCCGGAAGTAAAAAGCGTAGACTTATTTGGAAATTGTAATTCTACATTAGCCGTACAGCAATGCAAGCAATAATTCCCACCCTTAGGTTTTAATTTGGGGTTTGGATCAGGCGGTCCCGTTGCATCAGATCATAAAGTTCTTCCGCCCGCTGGAGCATGCCGATGCGCGCGGACAGGAAATCGTATTCGTGCGGATTCCCCATGACGTTTTTGCGATAATTCTCGACGCGCTTTATTTGGCCCCGGAGGGCGCGGCGCATGGCGTCCAACGGCACCAGCTTGTCCGGCGCCGCTTTTTCGTTTTCCCGGTATTTGTGGGCTAGATAAGCCGGGGTGTCGTTCAGGAGTTGCCGGTAAACCGCTTCGCCGGCACTGAAATCGCTGATGCCCTGCTGCACCGACTTCAAGGTGGCCGGCAATTGGGCGTATACGGTGAGGTCATTTTCCTGGAAGGACTTTTCCGCGGCCAACAACTGATCAAAGGAAGCACCGCGGGTATACCTGACCACAACCGCCGCTGCCTGTCTCATCGTTTCGCCATACTGTATTTCTACCCGTGACCTGGCCCGCTTTTCATAGGATTTGGCCTGATAGGCGGTCCAGTACAACAGTTCGTCGGATTCTTCCCTAGTATTCATCCAACCAACCTTCGCCATAAACCTCATCGGCATGGGTGATGTTGAACGATTCGAGCAAATATTCCTTGCCATAAACTTTGGCAATGATTTTTGCCCAGCGGGGGTGTATGGGCATCAGCCGGACCAACCTATTGGCTTCCTCTTTATTTCCGGCCATGAGTGCGTCCATCGTCGCCTCGTATAAGGCGTCCCGTTCCTCTTCGGTGTATTTGCGCTTCAAATTGGCTTTAACTGCATCGACTTCAGGTATGGTTGTGCTCGTCATCCCGCGACTCCTTATTATCCTTATTATTTGCGAACCCTGCGATAGCGCCAAATCCCCGAACCATCATAACCAAAAAGGAACGGAATGTCGAGCCGGAAGCGGACCTGACGGTCACGGTGTTTTTCGTGCCAAAGCCCGTAAAAGCGCCTCCGGCGCTTGAATGTCCAGATCGGTTTTTTCCAACCCCAGCAAGTGTTTATCCCTGCTGACCAGACAGTCCACCCGGGCCTTTCGACCGCAAATAATCAGCAGGGCGCCCTCATAGTCGTCCACCGGAAAGTCCAAGGCCTCGCGGCAATCGCGGCTATGGACCTCGACGATGGCGAAGGTTTCATTTATAAAAAAAGACCCATTCCAAATATGGACCGCCGGTTTCACCGAAAATATCCCGCCGCCATCGGCCCGCTTCTCCCTACCCCCTTGACCGGCGGAGGCATTTGCCTTAAAGTAAGGTAAGTTCCGGTTGCGGTGGAACGGCGGCGGTTTATAAATGTTAAAAAACCGACCAGCGGGCGAATATGAATTTTTCGGACGGCGCTTGGCGGTTCAAGCGCTATTCGAAAAAACTTCAGTGATAACAATGATTCGGGAATCATGGCAAAGTTCATCATCGACGGCGGTCATCCCCTGTCCGGCAAAATCCGGTCCTCGGGCAATAAAAACGCCGCACTCCCCATCCTCTGCGCCAGCCTCCTCCTCGACGGCGGCGTGTGGATTCGTAACATTCCCCGCATCGGCGACGTCCTCACCCTGCTCCAGCTCCTCGAAAGCATGGGCATGCGCTTCGCCAAACAAGGCGACTACGATCTTCGACCCCTCTCCTGCAATCTGGCCGACAAACCCCTCGACGCCGAACTGTGCCGCAAAGTGCGGGGCTCAGTGCTGCTGGCCGCCCCGCTCCTGCACCGTTTCGGCCGGGTCGAACTCCCCTTCCCCGGCGGCGATAAAATCGGCCGCCGCCGCATCGACACCCACCTGATGGCCCTCGAGGAAATGGGCGCGACCGTCAAGGCCGGCAGTTCCAGCATCGCCATCACCGCCGCGAACGGCCTCACCGGTACCGACCTGCTCCTCGACGAAGCCTCCGTCACCGCCACCGAAAATGCGGTTATGGCGGCCTGCCTCGCCAAGGGGGAGACGGTCATCAGGAACGCCGCCTGCGAACCGCACGTCCAGGAACTCTGCCGCTTTCTGGTGCAGGTCGGGGCCGACATCTCCGGCATCGGAACCAATGTCATCCGCATCCGGGGAGTGAAGGCGCTATCCGAGGGCAAGCACGAGACTACCCTGGGGGCGGATTACCTGGAGGTCGCTTCGCTGATGGCGATTGCGGTCATCACCGGCGGGGAAATCACCATCGAGCAAATCTGCCCCGAAGACCTCAGGATGATCCTCTTTCAGTTCCGCCGCCTCGGCATGCACGCGGAAATCAGGGGCGACAACCTGTTCGTGCCGGCGGATCAGCCCAAACGCGTCATCCCCGATTTTCGCGGCGCCGTCCCCACCATCGCCAGTTCGCCCTGGCCGGCTTTTCCGGCCGACCTCACCTCCATCGCCCTGGTCGCGGCGACGCAAATGGACGGCAGCGTCATGATTCACGAAAAGATGTTCGAGAGCCGCCTGTTTTTCGTCGACCAGCTCCTCGACATGGGCGCCCAGGTCGTGCTCTGCGACCCCCACCGCGCGGTGGTGGTCGGCCCGGCACCACTCCATGGCGGGCGCATGCACAGCCCCGACATCCGCGCCGGCATGGCGCTTCTGGCGGCGAGCCTCGCCGCCAAGGGCCGCTCGGTCATCGAAAACGTCACCCAGATCGATCGCGGCTATGAACGCATCGACGAACGCCTGCGCCACCTCGGCGCGCATATTGAACGAGTCGCTTGAAACCATTACGCCGGCGGCGGGGAAATGCCTCCGTCAACCGGCCTGTTTAACCGGTTCTTCGCGGGACGAGGGAAAGACAACCCTGCGGGATGGTTCGGCCCGGTTCGGCCCGGATCGCTTTTGCACAGGCGATTCGGGGGGACCGCAAAAGGATTGTGTCAACGCGCGGCAAACCCCGTTTCCGGTTCGCCCCGACAATCCCCGGCCGCGATCTCCCCTCCGGCGGATGGACCCTGCCCATAAAGGCATCCAGATTATGAATCAATACTCCGCCAAGGAGAATTCCGCCAACGTCGGCGGACAAACAGCCACGGACGACGCCTCGGTTTGGCCATT
This sequence comes from Planctomycetota bacterium, assembly GCA_031548195.1. GTDB lineage: Bacteria > Planctomycetota > SZUA-567 > SZUA-567 > SZUA-567 > JAJBSZ01. The sequence goes on from JAVBRG010000041.1 coordinate 10,048, forward strand.
CCCGGAATGCCCGGTCGCGGAAATCCTCAAAGTAAGGGATACGGCCTGGTCGAGCGCCGACGCCCGGGACGACGCCGAAAACCCCGCCGGCGGCCCCGAACCGGCCGGTGACGACGAGCCCGACATTACGGAGGCCGACGACGATTCCGCCGCTCGGCCCTGCCCTTCCGCCGGGGTCCACTGCGTCGACGTTTCCACCGACCCGGCCTTCGACCCCATCGTCCGCGTGCGCGGCGAACATTCGATATCCCGCCGCGACATCGACCCCGACGCCCTCAAGGTTCTCTACCGCCTGACCCGCAACAATTTTATCGGCTACCTGGTCGGCGGCGGCGTCCGGGATCTCCTGCTGGGCCGAAAACCGAAAGACTTCGACATTTCCACCAACGCCAAGCCGGAGCAAATCCGCGCCCTGTTCCGCAACTGCATTCTCATCGGCAGGCGTTTCCGCCTCGCCCACATCCGTTACGGCGACAAGATCATCGAAACGTCGACCTTCCGCTCCACCCCGAAATGCGCCGCCGATCCCAGCGATCCCGAGGCGGATCTTTTCCAAAGGGACGACAATCTATTCGGCACGCCGCAGGAGGACGCCCTCCGCCGCGACTTCACCGTGAACGGCCTTTTTTACGACATCGAGTCCTTTTCCATCATCGACTATGTCGGCGGCATGGAGGACCTGGCCAAGCGCCGCATCCGTTGCATCGGCGACCCCTGCATCCGTTTCCGCGAGGATCCGGTGCGCATGGTGCGGGCGGTGCGGTTCGCCAGCCGGCTCGGCTTCGAACTCGATCCCGGCACCGAAGACGCCATCCGCCGCCACGGCGAGGAACTCGCCAAAGCCTCCCCGGCCCGGCTGCTCGAGGAAATCACCCGTCTCTTTGCCTTTTCCGCCGGCGAGAAGGCGGTCCGGCTGCTCTACGACACCGGCCTCCTGAAGGTGATTCTGCCGGAACTGGCCGGCTGCCTCGCCGACGAACGCCTCGACAAGGCGCTGTTCTGGCGGCGTCTCCGGGCCCTGGACAACGGCGACACCGTGCACCCCGACGCCACCCCGGCCCTCCTCTTCGCGGTCCTCCTGCTTGAACCCCTGAAGTTCCATCTGGGCCGCGCCTGGTCTTTTTCCGACACCCCCCGCCTGAAATTCGACAAGGTCCGTTCCTTCCTCGAACCCATGGCCATGCGCCTCCGCTTCCCGCGTAAACTGGTCGACCGCATCGTGCACATTTACATCACCCAGCACCGGTTTTCCGAATACGTCCACCGGGGCAAGCGCGGTTCCATCGCCAATTTCGTCACCCAGGACGCCTTCCACGAAGCCCTCGCCCTGGCGGAGATCGTTCTCACCGCCGAGAACGGGGATCAGACCCGGCTCAATTACTGGCGGGACATGCTAGCCGAGCGCATCTATGGTCGCGAGGAGCCCTATGCGCATCACGGCAATCACAATCATTACGACCGGGATCGCGATCGGGACCGCGATCGGGACCGCGATCGGGATCGGGATCGTCGGGATCGGGAGCAGGAAATTTTCCAGGACAAGGATACGGATGAGGGGAACGTAACGACGGATATTCCCGCTGCCGAGGCTATCGCGCCGGCCGCCGTCGAGGCTGTGCAGGTTCCGGTATCCGCACAGCCCCAGGTTCCGGTTCAACCACCGGTACCGGCGACATCCCCGGAGGTTTCGGTTCCGGTTCTGGTGGTGGAATCTCCCGCCATGCCGGCCATTTCAGCCGCGTCCGATGCATCCGCTCCGGCCGAAGCCGACGACGAAGAGGAGCCGGATGTCCCTGCCGAGGCCGTTTCCCCGGGCGTTTCCCCGGGTGGTCCGGAGCCGCGGCGTTTAAGCCGTTCCGCCCGACGGCGGCGTAACAAGCGTCTGCGGCGCTTGCAGGGTCGGGAAGACGGTTCCGCCCCTCAGCCGGCGCCGGTGGCGCCGGTGGCGGTGGCGGCGCCGGTGGCGGCGGTGGTGGCGGTTCAGCCGGCGTCCGTGGGCGTGGGCGGCCGTGGGGGAAGCGCGAAGGCGTCCGAGGCGGCGGGACGGCGTAACGGTGCGTTTTCGGCAAAGGAACCGTCGGGCAAGAAGCCGGATAAAGTGTCGGCGGTGGCTGGCGGGCTGGTAAGCGAACCGGCGGGATCATCCGCGCCGGCGTCGGCGGGGGTGTTGCTCCCTGCATCCCTGCCGGCTGCGGTTCCGGTTTTGTCGCGTGGCGACAAAAAGGCGGGTCGGGCGTCCCGGGGCAGGAAGGGGCGTCAGGTTGAAGCGGCGAAGCCGGCGGCGGAAAGGCCGGAAAAGGGCGAAAAATTCGCTGGGACACGGAGTTTTGGGGTTAAGCCCGGGGTGGGGGAAATGGCCCTGGAGGAACTGTTCGTCAACCCGACGCCTTTACGGGCCGCTTCGTTCTGGAGTGCGCCGCAGCCTGAGCTGGCGGTGGAACCGGCGGCGGCGGCGAAGGAGTCGAAACCGGAGAAACCAGATAAACCGAAGCGGGGTCGCAAGGCGAAGGCGGTGGTGAAGACCGAGGAGCAAGCCGAGGCGGCAGCCGGGGTCAAAACCGAAGCCAAAGCCGAGGTGAAGGCGGAAGTCGACGTTGAAGTGAAGGCGGGGAATGAAGTGAAGGTTTCGGAGAAGGGTAAGGGCAAGGCTGGCAAGGGCAGGGTCAAGGGCCGGGCGAAGGAAAAGTCGCCGGTTGTTTCGCAGTCGCCGCAGGTTGAAGGGAAGCCTTTGCCGTTGGACCGTGCCGACGAAGCGGACATTCCGATGCATTGGCTGGATGAGATTTGAGTGCGCGGCTTCCGTATAGGGCGGTAAAAAAGTGGTTGAATAAAATGCAGCCGAATGGCTGGATTTTATTTAACCACATTTTTTCCGCTTTTGCCGCCAATTTTTGCTACT
>JAVBRG010000098.1:0-27401 GCA_031548195.1 Planctomycetota bacterium
GCCGCCCCCCCCCCCCGCCCCCCCCCCCCCCCCGCCCCCCCCGCCCCCCCGGCCGCCCCCCGCCGCGCCGAGTTTTGGGCCGTTGGTCCGGCGGCTCCGCGCGGCGGGGGTGGAGACCTTGGTTTACCTGGGGGCCCGGAGCGCCGGGATGCTGTTGGAAGAGGGCGGTTTCAGGGAATGCGCGAACGAGTTGAGCGTTTGCACCGACGACGGCAGCAGCGGGGTCAAGGGAAATCCGGTGACGCTTTTCCGCGAGCATTGCGGCGGGTCGTCGGGGATGTTCGTGAAAGGGGTGAAGCGGATTTATGCCTGCGGTCCCTTGGCCATGTTGCGGGCGGCGGCGGAGGCGGCGGACGAATTGGGGTTGCCGTGTGAAGTTTCCCTCGAGGAGCGGATGGCCTGCGGTTTCGGGGCTTGTATGGGCTGTGTGGTGCCGATGGCTGGTGCGGGGGAGAAGGCGGAGACGCGTTACCGGCGGGTTTGCCATGACGGGCCGGTGTTTGCGGCCCGTGAAGTGGATTGGCGGGCGATGCGGTAGGCTGACCCTCTAATTCGGTCCGGCATGCAGTTGCGTGACATCCGCCTGATTCACATGCTCCTGGGTCACATGCAACTGGTCCACTTCCCGTGGCTTCGCCACAAACGGATTGGTGGAATACGGCACGTTGTTGACCCCGACCTCCAGCGGCTGGGGGACCGCCCCGGCGGAACCGCCGCTCGCCGGCACCGCCCCGGCAAATCCCGGCGGATCGTAATGGTAGCCGTAGCCGGGAATGAAAGTGTAATCGCTGTCGCCGTCGCCGCCGGGTCGATTGACGCCGGCGCCGTCAGGCGGCGGAACTGGGGCGGATTCGTCCGGCGCCGGAAGGGGCGGCGGCAAATTGGGGCCGGTTTTCTCGCCGTCGGCCAAAAAGGCGTCGTAGGGGGACAGGTCGGGGGTTTGGCCGTGGTTCAACTGGCGGTAGGCACGCAGATACGCCTCAATTTGCTGATCCCGATGCAGTTCGTCGTAATCCGGGGAAATGGACCGGACCGTTTCCTGAAAATTCGGATTGAGGTAATCCGCCAATTTGCCAGGTATCCAGGCGTAATCCTCGGCTTGGCCAGTGCGCCCTGACGAGGGCGAAGGTACGGCCACGAAAGCCAGGAACGCCATGCCGGCTAATATACTCCACCACGAACCACGGTGCGAAGGGCTGTGCATGTTATGCCTCCGGGATCGCGTTTCTCCGGCGGCCCGCGCCAATTCGGCCGCCCGCTTCCCCCAGTTCTATGTCGATAAACCCGGTGGCATCGTTCGAATTTTGTTTACAGCGGCCGGTGCAGCATCGACGTCTCCTTGAGCCGCTGAAAACCGACGCTGTGGTATAACGCCAAAGCCGCCATGTTGTCGGCGTAGACATGCAGTTCCAAGGCTTCGCCGCCCAGGTCGTGCAGGTAACGCATCATTCGGGAAAAGTTAATGCCGGCATAGCCGCGCCGCTGGAATTGGTACGGGGTATTCACCCCGAACACGCCGAAAATCGCCTTCCCCTCGTGCCTGGACTCCCCTTGCATCAAACCGAAAATCGCCCGGGACAACAGCCCTTCCCCGGCCCTTCCCACCAATTCGTGATCCCACAATTCGCGGTCGCGGAACACCCGGTCGAGCCAGGTGCGGGCGGTCCGCTTCCCCACATGCACCGTCGCCCATTCCGGCAAAGGCCGCGCCTTGCCGGCGAGCGCGGTCAAATCCGCCCGCATGACTATGCTTTTCCGGACCGGCACGAAACCGGCCCGGGTGAACAGCCGGTAAAGTTCCGGCTCGCCGGAAAAAATCCCCGAACGCTCCGAACCGTCGGCCAGCACGTTGTAAACATATCCCACCGGCCACGAACCCAGGGCGTCGATGAAGTCGGGACGCGGGCGGTAACGATCAATCGCCTCCAATCCCATGGCCAATAATTTGCCGCCGATTCCCCGGCGCCGATGCCCCTGGTCAACCAACAGTAATTCCACCGCCGCCGTCCAGGGATAACCATCCTCCAGCACCTGGTTCACATGCACCAAACCGGCCAATTCACCCTGGTCGGCCCGGGCGATAAGAAGACTCCCCAGCATCCGGCCCTGGTCGTCCGTCGTGTGGTGGGCGAGAAGCGCCCCCGACCAGGGGTAGAAGGCGTGGCGGCCCTGACAGTTGCGGTTCCACAAACTGGCGACCTCCTCGAGGTGGGCGGCATCATAGGGTTTGTCCCATTCGCTGAAAATGTAGGGCATGGGAAGGTCCAATTGGCGTCAGGAAAAAAAGCGCCCCCGATAAAGGGGGCGCTGCCGAAAAATTGCCGCAAAATCACCAAACTTCAATCGCCGCCGCAAGCCGCGACCTCCTCCTGCTCCGGCGCTTCCTCCGCCGCGGCGGTGCCGCCGCCGCAACCGCCGCAGCCGCCGGCGCAGCGCTTGTCGTGCTCGGACAGTTCATGGGCGTAGGAATTGGCGGTCGCGCACAGGGAGTCGAAGTGGCAGCCGACAATGGCGTCGGCGCCTTCGTGGGTGCCGAAAAGGCCGTGCTTTTCGACGATCTCCCGCAGGATGTGGGGGTGATCGATCTGCGGGCAGGGCCGGCGGAGATCCTTGTGGAACGGGGCCTTGCCCCGCATTTCCTTGAAAGCCTCGCCACGGACGCATTCGCCGAGGGTCTTGTCGTGGACGTTGTCCTTGGCGAAATGCACGAACACGCAGGGTTCGACGAAACCGCGCGAATTGATGTGCAGGTAACGCCGGCCCCAGGCGATGCAGCCGTCCACCGAGTCGCCGTCGTTCCAGAAATCGAAGACCAGGAGCGGCTTGTTTTTCCGGGCCGCCTGCAGTCTCTCGCGGCGTTCCACCCGCTGCTTGCCGGTCGGGACCAGGGACATGTCGGGTTCCCGCCCGATGGGGATGTACTGGAAGACCCAGCCGAAGGCGGCGCCGTGGGCGATCATTTCGTCGAGGAAAGCCTCGGAAATCGACGCTTCGTGGTTTTTCTTGGTGTGGGTGAGGCTGTAGCCGAAGAGGACGCCGTTTTTCTTCAGCCGGTCCATGGAGGCGAGGATGCGCTGGTGGGCGCCGGGACCGCGCCGGGCGTCGGTGAACTGTTCCGTGCCCTCGATGGAAATGGCCGGGTAGATGTTCCCCAATTCGCCGAAACGCCGGGCCATGTCCTCGTCAATCCGCATGCCGTGGGTGTAGACCATGAAGAACATGTCGTCGAACTCTTTGGCGATTTCCTCGAGATGGGGCCAGTAGGTCGGTTCGCCGCCGGAGATGGCGATGAAGTGGATGCCCATTTCATCGCGGGCTTCGGTGAGGATTTCCCGCACTTTCGAGACCGAGAGGGACTGGTCCTTCGGATACTTCCAGGCGTAGCAGCCCTCGCAACGGAGGTCGCAGGCCATGGAAGGGGAGAGGAGGATGAAAAACGGGGGATTCTCGCCGTATTTCTCGCGGTATGCGGTGCGTTTCTCCTCGCCTTTGTGAATGGCGTTAAAAAATAGGTTGAAGGCCACTTTTTGCTGGGTGGCTTTGGACAGGGTGGGGAATTTCCGCTTGGTCATTTCAAAGAAGCCGCGGGCGGCGTCGATGCGGCGTTCGAGCTCGTCCGGGGTTCCTTTGTGTTGTTCGACCATCATTTTAATGCCATTGGCGCTAAATTTGTCAATCATACCCAATAGCAGATCCGGGGTATGTTTGGTGAGAGCCGGCAAAAAAGTCGACATTCCTTTGCCCAACAGATAATTTTTCAGCGTATTTAAAGATGTAGCCATTTGACGCCTCCTACGTCGATTGGGGCGTCCCCCCTGGGACGTTCCCCCATCACGTTCAAGTCGTCTCCATTAGACCTCAGAACGTTGGGAAGTCAACTGCTTTTCACCGTTTTTTCCGACTGAAGGCGGAACTTTTTTCCATGCCTTCATACATATACTTTGGCGTAAAAGCTAAAAATCCCTCGATTTCCATAGTGATAGCCAAACCGGAGGCGGAGTGGAGGCCACTCCGCCTTTATTAACGCTATGCGTTAGTGTTTGCCTTTTGTCGCTGGTTTATCAGGTGAGATGGTGAATTATGGCTTGATGGACCTGCCATAACGGATTACCGTTGCGGGTCCGGTTGGCCCGGCTGTGTGGGATGGTTGCGCCTGCTAAAACTTCACGCCAATATCGCCACGCGCCTGCCGGGTGGTCTGGTTGGCCCGCTGATACCAGTCGTAGCGGGCGCTGACGTCGAAACGTTTGCCGGTATAAATCAGCCCCGCCCCCAAATTATAGCGTGCCTGCCCCGGATCCGCTTCCACCACTCCCACCGCGTTGGCGCCGGCTCCGGACAAACCTTGGTAGGTCAGGGTTCCGTCGAGGCCGCCGTTTTCGAAATCGTGGGCGTAGCCGGCGTTGCCGGTGAGACGGAGGAGATGCCGGGGATTACGCACGATATCGAAGCCGACGCTGAGGTCGAGGGGGACCATGAGGGAGTCCCGCTTCAGGGAGCCGATCTGGAGGACGCTGGTGTCGCTTAGGCTTTCCGTGTGTTCCTTGCTGACGGCGCGGATTTTCTCGATGCCGATGGAAGGGGACAGGGTAAGCCGGTTGCCGACCGCCATGTCGTAGCCGAGTTTGGCCCCGACGGCCCAGGAATGGGAGTCGAAATCGGCTGTTCTCCGTAAGCCGCCCCGCTGGTCCGAAAGCTGGTTGTCGTACTGGCTGTACACCGCCTGGGCCGAGACGTTCAGCCCGTTTTGGGCATGATAGGAACCGTATATGCCGCCCATATAGCCGCTGATTTTCGAATCGTTCGCCGTGGCCGCCTTGTCGGTGTAATCGCCCTGTTGGTGGGCGACGGCGGCACCGAGGGTAAAGGCGCCGACCGCCCGGTCGTAGCCGAGGATGAAGCCCCGGGGTTTGTAGGTGTAGCCGGATATGCCGTATTCGAGGCTGGCGTCCTCGTCGGCGCCGAACCCCCCGGCCCAGACGCGGTTGAGGCGTTCCTTGTCCGGGGCGCAGGGGTCGGGGGGGCAGAGGCTGGCGTTGGCGTAGCCGACGCCGACGACATCCTGGGGCCAGTTTTCACCCAGGCGATCCATTTCGGCGCCGAGCAGTTCCGAGCGGTGGAAAAGGGCGTCCATGAAGCGGTCGGTCGTATTGTATGCCGCCGTATTAGGTCCGTACTGGGCGGCGCCGTCGTACATTTCGAAAAGACCCGAATCGGCATAACCGCCGGTGCCTTCGATTGCCGCGCCCTTGCCGTCGACAAAGGCGCCGAGGACGGCCCGGTTCAATTCGCCGGCAGGTCCGGAGACGTCGACGTTTTTCTCTTCGGCGGCGATCAGGTTGTAGATCAGGTCGGTCTGTCCCCTCGCCATGGCGCCGCCGTTGGCCCAAATGTTCGCCATATTTTTACCGAAGTTTTCGTAATCCGCCGCCGAACGGTCGCCGGTTACCCCGCCGTCGACCCGGGTGAGGGTGAGGGTGGCGGGAACAGGATCGCTAAAGGGAACGATCTCCCCGCCGTCGCTTTCGTCGTCCTGCCCGCCAGCGAGGATGACCGGGGCAGTGACCGGGGGATCGTCGTCCCCGGAGTCGCCGCCAGGCTCAGGTTGAGGGCCGGTATCGGAGCCGGTGGTATCGCCCGGATCTTCGCCAATATCATTGCCGGTATCATCGCCGGTATCATTTACGGTATCACCACCAATATCATCCCCAATGCCACCCCCAGGATCATTCCCGGTATCATCGCCCGGTTCGGTGACTGTCCCCGGTTCCTCGGTCCCCGGTTCCTCGCCCGGTTCCTCGATGATTAGGGGGATCGGGTTGGTCCAGGCAAGATTGTATGTACCCATTCCGGTGCGGAAGGAGGCGGGAAGGATGCCGGTGATTTCCTTGGCGGTGAGGAGGGTCAGGCCGTTGGCGCCGAGGTTGTTGCCATTCAGGTAGCGGGACAGGTCGCGGGTCAGGCCGATGCTCGAACCGGAAGCGAAGTTGACGACGCTGTTCAGGGCGGTGAGGGTGGTGACGCCGGCGCCGGCGCGGCCGACCCGATAGGAGCCGTCAAAGTTGATGCCGCCGATTCCTTCGACGTAAAGGTTTCCCAGTCCCGCGTCGAGGGTGCCGCCGGAGGCGATGTCGATGTTTTGCGTCGCCGTGCCGACGATGACCCCGCCCTTGGCGCCGGCCCCCAAAACGCCGCCGGAGGAGACGGAAATTCCGCCCCCTCCGTTGGTGAGTATCAGGCCTTTTCGTACCCAGGTCGGGTCGTCGGTGGGATGGGGCCCTCCGTTCAGGATCAAGGCGCCGCCGTTTTGCAGCGTCAGGCTGTAAGTGTTGGAATTGCCGGTCAAGGTGGTGGTCAGGGTGGAAAAGTCCCCCAAAACCAGCGAACCGCCGGTGATGTTCACTGTTTGGGCGCTTGCCGCCGCGTGTTTGTTTGGGTCGCCGCCACTCCCCCCGCCGTCGGCGTAGCCGTGGAGTTCCAGCGCCCCCCCTTGGTTCACCGCCAGGTTTCCCATGACGTTCAAATTGGTTTGGTAAAAGCTGCCGCCCAGCGCGGGGTCGCGGCCGACGAAAGTTTTGCCGTGGATGGCCGCGTCGTTATTGACCTTGAGGGTCACGGCGCCGGTGGCGGAGGTCACGGCGGAGTCGTAGGCGGCGGTTTTACTGAAACCGAGGGAAAGGCGGGCGTGGTCGCCGACCCGCAGCGTATCGACTTCGCCGGAGCCGGAGAGGTTGTCGGGATTTTGGTTGGTGATGAAGACCGGGGACATGTCGACGTCAATATTGGTGGGGAGAACCGGCGCGGTTGCGGCCGGGTTCAGATCATAGACCGTGAGGGCCCAGGCGGGCAGGGTGGCGAGGAATATCGCCGCGATAATGAAAAACAGCAGGCGGCTGGAATTGAGCGGAGGTTCACTGCGGGTGAGCGAGGCGGCGGAGCCGGTGGAAACGCCGGCCTGGACGACAGCGGCGGCGGTGACGGTGGATTTAGGGAGGATTGTTTGCTTGGGCGCTTTGTGCTTTGGCAAGATTTTCCCTTTCGGCTAGAACCGCTCTAGGTTTCTGTCGCTTCGAAAAGCATTTATGCAGGAACTTTTCGGATGTCCGAAGCGGGTTTGATTGGGAGGTATCCTTCCTATCGACCGAATGGGCGGGGAAATTCGCCTTATTTGGGAAATTTTACGGTTTTTGAAAATAATTTCCGCCGCCCGCCGTCTGCTTGGTGCCGGTGGCGCCTAAATTTTCGGTTGGGCGGTTATGCAACTTGTCTCAGTAATGACTGCGTACCGGCAGCAAAAAAAGCGGCGACCCGGTAAGGGGTCGCCGCCTGGATGTTACTGGTAATATTCCGCTTGCCGCTGGGCTGAAAGTCACTGACCGCCGAGAATCTTGGCGCCGATGCTCTGGAGCCAGCCGGTGAGATCGCTGGCGGCGGCGCTGCCGGCCTGTTGCGCCTGGTTCGCGGTCTGCTGGACCTGGTTCGCGGCCTGCTGGGCTTGGTGCGCGGCGCTCTGGCCGGCGCGGTTGACGGCGTTCACGTCCACGCCGTTCTGACGCAGCCAATCGGCGGTGTCCCGCTGGCCGCTCCGGACCGCGTTATGGAAGGCGGTGTCGCCGGCGTTGTTGACCGAGTTCACGTCCACGCCGTTCTGGCGGAGCCAATCGAGGGCGCCGGTCTGGCCGGCCTTGGCGGCGTCGTGAATGGCGTTTTCGCCGTGGTAGTTCTGGGTGTTCACGTCGACGCCGAGCTGCTTCAGGGCGTCCATGACGTTGGTCTGGCCGTTCTGGGCGGCGGTGTGGAAGGGGGTCTGGCCGGCGATGTTGCGGCTGTTGGGGTCGACGCCGTTCTGGCGGAGCCAATCGATGACGTCGGTCTGGCCGTTGGCGGCGGCGTGGTGCATGGCGTTGTCGCCGGCGCGGTTGATGGCGTTGACGTCGACGCCCATTTTCTTCAGCTGGTTCATGACATCGACGTTGCCGTTCTGGGCGGCGGTGTGGAGGGCGGTGTCGCCGGTGGCGGAACGGGTGTTGACATTGGCGCCGTTCTGGTGCAGCCAATCGATGACGCCGGTCTGGCCGTTCTGGACGGCGTTATGGAGGGCGGTGTTGCCGTCACGGCCGATCTTGTTCAGGTCGGCGCCCTTTTGGCGCAGGTAGTTCATGATGTCGGTATTGCCGTCGGCGGCGGCCTGGTTGAGGACGTCCTGGTAGCTCTGGGCGGTTTGGGCGGCCGAGTTGGCGGTGTTCGAGGCTTGGCGCTGGGCGTTACGAACTTCCTGCACGGCGTTATTGGTGTGCTGGGTCAGGTTGTCCCACCAGTCGGCGGCAAAGGCGCTACCGGCGATCAGGCACATGGCGGCAAGGCAAAGCATTTTTTTCGCTGCGTTCATTCTACTCTCTCCTAACAGTTTAAACCTACGCGAACACGACAGGGGCCCGCGTTTTGAAAATCGTATAAACCCGCCGGCATGCCGGCAATCATTGCCCACGGATTTTTGGAAATTTCGTTATACATACCTTATTTCCTGTTGTTTGGCAAGGAAAATAACTACCCTTTATCAACTGTTTCGCAACTATCTGGCCTGACCCGCCTTCCATACCCCCGCCCGGGATGCCGTGCCCGGTGGAATGGAGGTTTGGGTAAACGGATACAAAAGGTATATATACGCTTAAAAAGTTAAGCAAGTTCAAAAACCGGCTTGATTAAAATACCGTAATGCTTGGGGTTTAGGGATTTCTTCATCAACTCCACAGGCAACAAAAACAGGGAAATTTTTTCCGGAAAAATGGCGGCAATATATTTCGATGGTTGACAATGCCGCCGGACGCGGCTAGAATTAATATGGGGGACAGCATTCGGTCCCGCAACTCCCGTCGCCATGACTTGGCGACCTCGAGAGGATCGTAATCATGTGCGCCTTCGCCAGCGAGCCGCTTAACCAGGATGTCCGCAAGCAACCGGCGCCCTGCCGCGATGGCGGTCTGACCCGCTCCGGCTTTACCCTCTTCGCTTGCCCGCCGGATGGCGAATACGCGAAATACCTCAGCGAACTACATGGCAAATCCGACCACACCCTGATCGGCGGCACCAGTATCGCCAGCCCCTTTCAAGCCGCCGGCGATACCCTGACCATGGAATTGTCCTGCATCGACAAACCGGGACTCCTCCACTCCATCGCCCTGTCGGAACCGGTCACCACCGCCACCAATCGGGAGGACATGCAAAAGCTCTTCGCCGTCTGCCAGAACGGCCTCGATGTCCAACCCAAAATGTATTTCCTGATTCTGCCCGTCGTCCCCAACCTGTTCGTGGATAATTTCATCGGCGCCCTCTTCGAACTCGCCGGCGACATACCCATTTTCGGCGGCATGGTGGCGGATGAATTCAACCAGGGCATGGGCCTGGTTTTTCTCGACGACCAGGCCTACCGCGACCGCATGATCCTCGTCGCCATCGGCGGTGACATCGAACCGGTTTTCGCCGCCGGCTACGAAATAACCACCCCCACCGCCTATTCGCCCGTGGTCAGCATCGCCACCGACAACATCGTGCATCTGGTCGACGACATCACCATTGCCGATTATCTGGAAAAGGTCGGCTTCGACCCGGCCAGCATCGCCGCGGTCCTCGAGGACTGGCCGCTCCCGGTCTGGGTACGCCATCCCGACGGCCTGCCGAACAGCGCCGCGCGGGTCAATTCGCTGGTGAAAATCCTCCCCGACGGCAGCGGCGTGTTTTCCTCCAGCGTCCCGGTCGGCAGCAGCATCCGCATCGCCTTCCTCACCCGCGCCAATATCGCCAATTCGGCCGAAGCCGCCGTGAAGTCGCTCCTGGCGGCGATGCGGGAAAAGGAGCTGGGCGGCTATGTCTACACCCGGATCATCGCCATTTCCTCCATCGCCCGTTATTACGTGATGTCGGGAGGGGAGCAAATCGAAGCCGACATCCTGGCCCGGAACCTGCCCCCGGACATCGATAAATTCGGCGCCTACGCCCTCTCGGAAATTTGCCCCATGTCGAACGACCCCGGCCACACCGATTCCCGCCGGCACATCCAAACCCTCGCCCTCTGCGCCTTGTGAGGCCGGGACGGGGTTACTCAGCCGGGATTGGCGGTTAAGTCATATCTCTCAAATTTGGTCGTTTTGAGAGATTTTTTTTGCCTGGCCGCCGACCGGGATTTTTACCGGACACCAGGCCAACAGCGAGCCTACTGCCATGGATATGGAAAAACCGGATTTCGACAATCTCGACGAAGCCAATCGGGAGATTCAGGGCCTGCGCCGCACCCTCCGGCGCCGGGAAAGGGACAACCGCATCCTCACCCGCATCTCGGAAAACACCGAGCGCATGCGCCAGACCTTCGAAAAAGAAAAGCGCCTTCAATTCCTCTACAACGATCTGCTGCTCTCCAACACCCCCAACATGATCTTCCTCCTGAACGAGAACCTCGAATACATCATCGGCTCCAGCGCCTGCCGCCGGCTCACCGGCGCCGGTCACACCGAACTCACCCACCGGCCGCTCGCCCTGCTCTTCCGGCGCGAGGTCGACATGGGCTGGGTGGAAAAAATCCACCGCTTCAACGAGGACGTCCTCCGCTCGCTCCAGCCCATCAATTTTCACGATACCATCGAAGTCGAAGGCGAGGACCTCCTCCACGTCCACATCACCATCTCGCCCATGATCGACGACGACATCTGCCGCGGCGCCATCACCGCCATCAACGACGTCACCGAACTCTTCCGCGCCCAGCGCCGCGCCGAAGCCGCCGCCCGCTCCAAGGCGGCCTTCCTCGCCAACATGTCCCACGAAATCCGCACCCCCATGAACGCCATCAAGGGCTTGTCCGAACTCCTCGCCCTCACCCCCTTGAACCCCATTCAAAAAAATTACGTCAAGAACATCGTCGGTTCCGCCGACTCCCTCATCAGCATCATCAATGACGTTCTCGACTTTTCGAAAATCGACGCCAATCGCATCGAAATCCTCCCCGTCACCTATTCCCTGGACAAACTCCTCTCCGACATCGTCGGCGTCATTGGCCTCCGCGCCGAGGAAAAGGGCCTGCACCTGTTTATCGAAGCCGACCCCGATTTGCCCTCGCAACTCTCCGGCGACGACGTGCGCATCAAACAGATTATCGTCAACATCCTGTCGAATGCGGTCAAATACACCCAGAAGGGGCACGTGGTCCTCGAAGTGGCGGGAGATAAACAGGCGGACGGCTACCAGCTGCTCTTCACGGTGAAAGACACCGGCATCGGCATCAAGGAGGAGGACATCCCCCACCTGTTCGGGGTCTATGCCCGGGTCGACCTCCGCACCAACCGCGAAATCCAGGGGACCGGCCTGGGTCTGGCCATCAGCAAACGTCTCACCGAAGCGATGAACGGCACCATCGAAGTGGAAAGCGTCTACGGCCAGGGCAGCACCTTCAAGGTAACCCTGCCGCAGGAAATCGTCGACGCCAGCCCTTTCGCCTATCTCGAGAACCCCGGCGAAGTGAAAGTGCTCCTGCTGGGAACCGGCCGGAGGGTAAGGAATGTCGACGCCAAACTGGTGCGTCTGGGCGTGGCCCGGGTTTACCGGGAGCAATTGGAATCACCCAACGATTTGGCGGATCTGCCGCCCCTGAACGCCATGGGGTTCACCCACTGCCTCTATACCTCCAGCATCTCCACCGAGTGCATAGGCAAACTGCGCCAGCTCCTCCCCCACTGCCGCTTCGGCCTGTTACGCTCGCACATCGCCGGCATGGAGGAACCGGTGCGGGGGGACCGGGTGTTGTTCTGCCCGCTGCTCGTCACCGAACTGACCCGCTTCCTCAAACTGCCGCTCCTGGTCCAGAACGCCCGGCCCACCAGCTCCGACACCGCCATCGCCACCCGTTTTCAGGTGCGTCGGCGCTCCCGGGCGCTGGTGGTCGACGACAACCGCATCAACCTCATGGTCTGCGAGAAAATGCTTGGCCTCTCTGGGGTGAACGTGACCACCGCCTCGAGCGGCGAAGAGGGCTTGGCCCTCTGCGAAGCGAACGCTTACGACATCTTGTTCGTCGACCACATGATGCCGGGGATGGACGGCGTGGAAATGGTGGGGGCGGTGCGGAAAAAGGAAGGTCCCAATCAGAGAAAACCCATCATCGCCCTGACCGCCAATGTCATGAACGATATGCGCAGTTTCTACCTCCAGTGCGGTATGGACGACTTTGTCGGCAAACCGATCGAACGCACCGAACTGGCCCGGGTGCTGGAAAAATTCCTGCCCGAGCCGGATGAAGGAAAAGGCCGGCGGCCGTAACCATGGCCTTTACCGGGGCGTTGGAGTGTGCCGGTAAAACCCGCTTATACAAGCGACCGCCCGCCTTCCCAGGCGGGCGGTCGCTTGTAAACCGAATTATCCGTCAGGTTCCAGCCGGCGACGGTGTTTTACCGCCCCATTCCCAAAAGCTGCAATACGCTTTGCGCCTGGACGTTCGACTGCTGCACCTGCATCAGGCCCGACTTCTCCAGCAACTGGGTGGCGATGTAATTACTCATCATCGCCGCCATGTCGGTGTCGCGAATCGCCGACTCGGTGCGGGTCACATTCTCAATCGCCCCTTGCAGATAATTGGCGTTGGTGTCCAGGGCATTGGCCTGATAGGCGCCAATGTTGGCCCGGCCGGAAGACACGTCGGAAATGGCCTGGTCGATAATCTTCAGGGCCAGCTCGGGATTGTTCTGCAAAGAGGCAGCCCCGCCGCCGTAAAGATCGTTGATGCTGTACTTCTCGCCGTTATACTCCACCGTCCCCAGATTGCCCGGGCTGAAATCGCCAATCGACACATTTTGCCGGCTTTGCTGACCGGAACCGTCGGTAAGCTGCAACTGCATGCCACCCTTGACATTGGTCAAGGAAGCGTCGCGGCTGGCGGTGGCGTCGGTCAGGTTGTCCTGATCGTAACCGGTCTGGGCGATGGTGGTGGCGCCGGGGGAACCGGCATTGAAAGCGACCTGGCCGCTGCTGGTGCCGGTATTGTAACTGGCGGTAAGACCCTCGGTGGTGACTTCCTCGCCACTAATCAGCAAGGTCGCGTTTTGGCCATAATCCTCCACGGTCTGGCCGGCCTGGGCAAAAGCGTCCCCCTGCAACTGATCCACCTTGACCATGGCCTCGGCACCGTATTCAGTCGAGGCAAGACGGATGGCGGTGGCGCCGGAGCCTTCGTCGCGAATGGCGTAGGCGTTCACGCCGGTCGAGTCGGCAAGCGAATTGATTTCCTTGGCCATGTCCGCTACCGAAGTGCCGGCGGCGAAGGAGAAGGTGCGGGCGCCGTCGGCGCCGGTCAGGGTGAATTCCTGGGCCTCCGACAAAGTCGCGCCGCCGAAATCGGCCGCGAGATTGGCCTTTTCCGCCTGGGCGGCTTCTCCGCCGTTGAAGCTGACCGGGACATCGGCAAGCTGATTGGCGCTGGTGATGTGGGTGCCGGAGGTGTCGATCATGCCGCCGGGATCTTCGACCGAATAGGAGAGACTGCCTTTGGTGCCGTCGAGGAGCTTGGTGCCGGCGTAGCTGGTGGTGGAGACCACCCGGCTGATGGTGGAAAGGGCGGAGTTCATTTCCATCTGGTCGGCGGCCGTTTCCATTTGCCCGCGCACGCCGGTGTTGAGGGCGCCGATGGCGAGGCCGCGCATTTTATTGAGCATCGAGGAGATGCCGGAGAGACCGCCTTCGGCAATTCCCATCATGTTCGAGGTTTCTTGGGTGTTCGAGAGGGCGCGGCCCATGCCGGAAAGCTGGGCGCGGAGCCTTTCCGAAATTTTCAAGCCGGCCGGATCGTCGGCCGCTTTGTTGATGCGGTGTCCGGACGCGATCTTTTCCATGATCGCGGCCCGCTGTTTGGCCGCCGCCGACGTATAACGGTTGGCGTTTAGGCCTGGTACTGTGGAATTAGCGTTCAAGCCGACTGACATGACCCACCTCCTTGTGGAGAATCAAAAATTTCACTACTCCTCAATTCCACTTTACCCCACCCCCCACCCCAAGTCAAGCGCCAATACATCCGTATAAATCAACCCGCGGCGGGTAAAAGCGCAGGCAACTCCCGGCGGAAAAAATCTTCCTTATAACCCGGTTTTTTGTAAGGGATTAATTCGACCGCGCCCATAATGGTCACAAAACCGGCCGCTAAAAAATTTTTAATTTCCGGCATTTTTATTTCACATAACTACGCATCGCGCGCTGTTGTTCACGCTGCTGTTCGCGTTTCTTGATAGTGTCGCGTTTATCGTGCATTTGTTTACCCCGCACCACGCCCAGTTCGATTTTTGCCAGTCCCCGGCTCCAGTGCATGCCTAGGGGGACCAGGGTGAAGCCGCGCTGTTCGGTGGCGGTTTTCAGTTTGCGGATTTCCCGTTTGTGGGCGAGGAGTTTTCTTTTCCTTACCGCCAAATGGTTGAATTGATTGCCCATTTTGTATTCGGCGATATTCAGGTTGTAGAGGAACAATTCCCCTTCGACCACGCTGGCGAAGGAGTCGACGAAATTGACGTGGCCGTCGCGCAGACTCTTCACTTCCGTTCCGGAGAGGACCAGGCCGCATTCGAGTTTTTGTATTACTTCATAATGGTGAAAGGCGGCGCGGTTTTTGGCGATGGAATTGTCGGCCGCCTTTTTTTTGTCGGCTTTTTTGTCGCCATCTTTTTTGGCCATGCTTTTGGCTCCGGCTGGGCGGTCCCGGCTGGACCGCTACTCGCTCGCACACTGTGGACATCGACCATTTCGGCGACGTCCGCCAGCAAACTTTAGGGAAAAAATGTGTTTCGTCCCGAATTTGCAACATCCCCCCAATCTTATGGCATCGCTTCGACCTAGTCAACCGCCCGGGGTGGATTATTCAATGACCTTCGAAAAAGTGCGATTTATCAGCGTGATTTTGCCTAGCGGCCTCTTGAAATGCCTGTTTCGGTTGGCTATAATCGGATTGGTCGGAGAAAGTTAACCCGCCATTTATGCGCTAGCGCATCAAGATGCAGGGTGGATGGGCCCACGCGGGTTTGTCCAATTTTTACTGAAGTTCACCCCTCTGGATAGCCTAACATCATGCGAAAACAATTTAACAGTGAAGAAATCGCTCCGGTTCGGGTTAAAAGGGGGCGGGCGGTTTTGGTCGGTTACGGCTTGGACAATGACGGCCATTTCCGTTATACCCGGGGACAGGCATTTGAACTTTTCGGCGGCACCAGCGCCGCGCACGAGGAAATGCAGCGGCGGGCCATGGCTATCCAAGACGAAATCGCCAGCTTGGGGATTTCCTTGGAAGGCATGACCTACGAGCAATTCCAGGTGGTTCGAGGCATTGTCGAAAAAGCCAACGCGGATTGAGAAATCAGCTTGGGTCAACAATCAATACCGCCACCTCCAAAGCGGGACGCCCTTCGCCAGGGCGTCCCGCTTTGGTTTGTGCGCCGGACCGGGCGCAATGGACCGCTGGTGAGAGTAACCGGCGGGCGCGGGTTGTCCCCGCATCGATTCGACCTGCTCAGCTTTGGGGTTTTTGGGTTGTCGAAGCGGCGGAGCTCTTGCTTTCGGTGGGATTGTTGGTGGCCGGAGCGGTGGTGGTAACGGCGGCCCCGGTTTGCGGTGTTTCACCGCCGCGATAGTACAGTAAACCTGCCACGATCAACACTAAAATCACGATGGCGACGATCCAACTGGTGAGGGTGGCGCCAAGCCGGTTGCGCCGGGTCGCATCGAATTTTTTTACCATTGCATCTCTCCTTTGGGCGATGTTGAAAAAAAAACGCCAATCAGCGGCGATAATTTACAGCGCCATCCTCCAGCCATAGGCAAATGTCATGGCGCGGCAAGTTATAAAATACTGTCTATAATGAGTTAACAATCCCCTGGATCAGGGTAATTTTTTACCATTCCTCAAGTAAATATACGCTTATTTACACTGTTAGTCAAATCAGTTGTTTATTTGCCACGTTTTGCCGGCAATAATCAAGTATTATAAAATTACGTTTAGTTTTTCTTGACAAACTTGGTGATATCGTTATAATCCTGAAAATCACTATATTAGAACATAGCTATGTAATTGATTCTACAGGAATTCCGTCTATCCTGACGCGATACGTTTTGAATAGTCCTCTTTTTCGTGATGGCAAAGGAAAGGTTATGAGTCTGCGTGCAAAATTGTATACCGGGTTTTTCATCATGGTGGGTTTGGCTTTCATTATCGCCGCCGTCGGCTTGTATGCGTTTGTCAGCACCGACCGCGGCTTGACCGCCACCGCTTACGAGGTGGAGAGGGCCGCCAGCGAAACCGCCCCCGCCAACGAGCAATTCTTCAGCCTCGCCACCAACGCCTTGGCGGCGGGTTCGCATTATTACGGCTATGCCTACAATCATGAGGACAAGGATTTCGCCAAGGGGAATGATTACCTGGGGAAAATACGCGAGGCGAGTAAAAACATCGAAGCCATGCTTGGCCGCCGGCCACCGGAAAACATGCGGGAAACGCGTGAAGCCTTGCCCCTAATGCAGCGGGATGTCGAGGCTTTCGGCGGCATCGCCGGCCGGTTGAAAACCGCCACCGACACCTTCATGAACACCCGGCGGGATATGCCCGGCATCGCCAACCAGGCTCAGGACATGCTGGACAGGCTGACCCAGGAAACCAGCCGGTTGCTGGAGGACATGGTGGGCGGTTTGACCGGCGAAAACGCGCTGGAAGGCAAGGCCGGCCTGCTTCGCCGCGCCCGGGCCATGTCTTTCCTATACGGTTTGTCGACCGATTTCAATCATGTTCGCACCGCCTTCTGGCGGGCGCAGTCCTATAGCGGCGCGGAGTCGAAAAAAATGTTCGGCGACACCGTCACCGAAATGACCCGCATCCGCGATACCCTCAAGGCCTTTGTCAATCCCGACAACATCACCATTCCGGCCGTATTGGCGCAATACCAGACCGTCCTGGATAATTTCGAAAAATACCTGGACGGCATAAAAAAATCCAACGATCTTTATGTCGGTCTGGATCAACTGAGCGACGAAACGCTTGGCATGCTGGATAAAATCAACCGTGGTTCGACCCAGCTCTCCACTTCCTCCAATAAACAGCTGGCCGACGGCATGAAGAACATCCGCGACGACAACCTGGAAATTTCCGATCTGGTCGATCGTTCGAAGCTTATCCTCGCCGTCGTCGCCGCCGCAGCCCTGATTATCGGGATAATCCTCGCCGTCGCCATCACCCGTAGCGTCACCCGGCCGATTAACCACGCCATCGCCGTGCTTTCCCAGGGCGCCGAGCATATCACCTACGCTTCGGGTCAGATTTCCGATGCTTCGCGCTCCTTGGCCGACGGCGCCAACACCCAGGCGGCGTCATTGGAGGAAACGTCCTCGGCCCTGGAGGAAATGGCTTCCATGACCCGTCAGAACGCCGAGAACGCCCAGAAAACCAATGCCAGCACCCAGCAAACCGCCAAATTGGTCGAGAAGGGTGGTCATGCCATGACCGATATGGCTAAGGCCATGGGGGAGATTAGCGACCGTTCCGAAAAGGTCAGCCGCATCATCAAGACCATTGAGGACATTGCTTTCCAGACCAATCTTCTTGCCCTGAATGCGGCTGTGGAGGCGGCGCGGGCCGGTGAGGCGGGGAAGGGGTTTGCGGTGGTGGCGGATGAGGTGCGGAATTTGTCGCAGCGTTCGGCCCAGGCGGCCCGGGACACGGCGGATTTGATCAACGGCACGGTGGAGAGTGTCAGAAACGGCTCGGACATTGCCGGTGTCCTGACCAAAGATTTCGTCGACATTCAGAGCGGGACCAAGGAAATCGGCAAGCTTATCAGTGAAATTGCCAGCGCCACCAATGAGCAGGCGCAAGGGGTGGATCAGGTCAACACGTCTGTCGCCCAGATGGACAAGGTTACCCAGCAGAATGCGTCGAATGCCGAGGAGACAGCGACTTCGTCGGGCGAGTTGATTACCCAGGCGGAGTCTTTGAATACGGTGGTGGACGATTTGGTGCGTTTGGTGACGGGGGGGCGGCGGCGGCATGATGCGCTTGTGGCGAGGCCGGGGGGTGGGGGGAGGCCGGTTGCTTGGTCGAAGGGGTCGTCGTCAGGTGGTGCGGCGCGGGCGTTGCCTCAGCCTGGGGTTAAGGTCATGAGTCCGCAATTGGTGGTTCCGTTGGAGGGGGAGGGGGAGTTTTAAGAATAGGGTTCTAAAAAGGCGGTAAAAAATAGCGGTTAAAAAGGTTGTTCATTAAAATCCAGCCATTCGGCTGGATTTTATTGAACCACCTTTTAACCGCTATTTATACCGCTATTATACCACTATTCTTCCACGCCATTCACCAAACGGCATCACGCCGCCGCCCGCGCCCCCCGCCCCTCCCTAATCCGCTTCCCCACCTTGGGAATAAGCAAACTCAAAATCAAAAGCATCCCAATCACAATCTTCATCATCTCAGGAGATATATTCTTCGCATACATCCCGTTACGCACAATCCCAATCACAAACACCGCCAAAAACACCCCCAAAAGCTTCCCCTTCCCACCATCCATACTCACCCCCCCCAAAACGGTGGAGGTGATAATGTCCAGCTCCAAACCCTGCGCCATATTGCCGCGCGTGCTGTTGTTGCGGGAAGTCATGATAATGGCGGCAATCGCCGAATAAAAGCCAATCAAAGTGAAAATGGCAATCACCACCCGATCCACCTTGATACCGGAAAATAACGCCGCCGTGCGGTTGTTGCCAATCGCATAAACCTTACGACCAAACGTGGTATAATGAAGTATAAACCCCGATACCAAAAAGATGACCAGGAAAACCACCAGCGGCACCGGCAAACCAAACACGCTCCCCCGACCAATCACCGAAAAGACCTCGGGATATTTCGAATACGTCTGGTCACCCGTCACCACATAAGCCGCCCCCCGGTACAGGGACATCGTCCCCAAGGTCACCACCAGCGAGGGAATGTTCATCTTGGTAATCAAAACCCCGTTCAGGAACCCCCCCACCGCTCCGGCCAGCAAACCCAATAATAAGGCTAGCCACAGCGGCAGCCCGCTCTTGACGGCCGAAGCCACCACCACCGACACCAAAGCCATCAACGAGGCGACCGATATGTCGATGTTTTTGGAAATGATGACATAGGCCATGGCCATGGCGACAATGCCCATTTCCATGAAATTGATGGTTATGCCGATGAATTCGGCCGGGCGAAGCAGCTTGGGGAAATATATCCCCAAGAGCAGGAGCTCAATCCCGATAATCCCCAGAAGCACCAGCTCCCACCAATAGTCGAAACGAACCCGTTCCGGTTTGTCGCCTGCTGCCATGCGTCTACTCCATCGTTAAGCGCCAAAACGCGAAAAGTACCGGCGATGCAAAAAAACCTACTTACGGTTTTTCCGGGACATGTACGAATCGAAAATCACCGCCGCCAAAATTATCGCCCCCTGGATGAACATCTTCCAGAAAGGGGACACCTTCAGGACATTCATGGCGTGAATGATGAAGCTGAGCAGGAACGCCCCCAAAACCATGCCCGCCGCCGAACCGCGGCCGCCGGTGACGCTGGTGCCGCCGATGACGCAACTGGCGATGACGGTCATTTCGTAGCCGACGGCGGTGCTGGACTGGGCAAAATTGTAGCGGGAACACCACATGCCGCCGGTCGCGCCGAAAAGCGCCCCTGCCACCACATAGGCCGCCGCCACGTAGCCCGCGACCTTGATGCCGACCAGCTTGGCGTTGTCCTTGTTCGACCCGATGGCGTAAAGGCGCCGGCCGTGGCGGGTCCAATTGAGGAAAATATGCAGGGCCACCGCCACCGCCAGGCTACAGAGAAGCAGATTGGTCAAGAGGGGGGAGCCGAACCACTCGGCATTGGCCATCTTGGTGTAATTCGGCGGAAGGTCCCGGGACACCACCCAGCCGCCGCCGCTAATCAGGTAATTGACGCCCCGAAAAATCGACAGCGTACCCAGGGTGACGATGATGGCCGGAACTTCGGCGTAGGCGATAATCAGGGCGTTCACCAACCCGATTAGGATGCCGATCCCGACCGCCACCAGAAAGACCACCACCAGCGGCGTGCCGGGATGGTGTTTCATCAGGAGGGCCGAGGAAAATCCGGAAACGGCGATGATGGAACTGCAGGAAATGTCGATGTTGCCGGTAAGCATGACCAGGAGCTGCCCGGCGGCGGCGATGGCCAGGAGGGCGGTGTCGCTGAAAATCACCTTGAGATTGTTTTCGTCGAGAAAATGCGGATTCCGCAACGTCACCGCCGTCACACAGACGGCGATAAATGCGAAAAGCCCCAGGGTACGGTAGGAGGATGAATCCAATAGCGGGGGCCGGGGCGTTTCCTGTTTGGTAGCCGACATGCGCCTCACTCTCCCTTCGGTTTATTTGGGGCTGGCCAATTGCATGATCGCGTCCTGGGTGGCTTCGGCGCCGGGCAGTTCACCCACCGTACTGCCTCCGCACATGACCAGGACCCGGTCGCTCATTTTCAAAATCTCCGGCATTTCCGAGGAAATCATGACAATCCCCATGCCCTCCGCCGCCAGCTTGTCCATCAGCTGGTGGATGACGTCCTTCGCCCCGATGTCGACGCCTTTGGTGGGCTCGTCGAATATCAGCACCTTGGCCCCGGTCAGGAGCCACTTCGCCAGGACCACCTTCTGTTTGTTGCCGCCGGACAGGGTGTCGACGCAGTCGGACACGTCGTGGTAACGCACGTCGAGGTCGGTGAAAACCCGCCGGGACTCGCGTTTCTCGCGGGAGCGGCGCATCACCCGGGTCGGAAACAACCGGTCGATGACCGGCAGGGTCGCGTTCTCGTAAAGGCTCATGGGAAGGACCAGCCCCTGCAGGCCGCGGTCCTCCGGTATCAAACCGATGCCGGCGGCCAGGGCGGCGGCCGAATCGGGAAAATTGACCGGCTTGTCCTCCAGAATAATCTCCCCGCCGGAAGGCCGGGCGATGCCGAAGAGCGTTTCCGCAAGTTCGGTGCGGCCCGCCCCTACCAGGCCGAAAATCCCGAGAATCTCCCCCCTTTTCAAGCTGAATGACGCCTCCTTGACCCGGCCCGCCCGGGAGAGGTGGCGCACCTCCAGGAGCGTCCCGTCCCCGACGTGGCTGGTCCGCCGGCGGGACATGTCCCCCAGGTCCCGGCCGACCATCATGCGGATGAGATCGTTCTGGGTGATGTCGGAAATCTTTTCCGTGCCGACGTAATTGCCGTCCCGCAGCACCGTGACCCGGTCGGATACGGCGAAAACCTCGTCCAGTTTATGGGAGATGAATATGATCCCGACGCCGTCGGCCCGAAGCCGGCGCATGATGTCGAAGAGGGTGCGGGTCTCTTCCAGGGACAATGCCGAGGTCGGCTCGTCCATCAGGAGCACGCGCACTTTCGCGGCGGCGAGGGCTTTGGCGATTTCCACAATCTGCCGCTGGGCTACGGACAGGGACTCGACCCGATCCCAGGGCTGGATGTCCCGGGCCCGGAGATAATCGAGGATTTCCCGCGCCTTGTCCTGCACCAGCTTCCAGCGAACCAGCCCGCCGGAGACAAAGGATTCGTGTTCGAGAAAAATATTTTCCGCCACCGACAAATCCGGAAACAGGCTCAGTTCCTGGTGGATGATGGAAATCCCCCGGCGCTCGGCATTGGCGGGATTCCATTCGCCGACCGCTTTGCCGTCGACCAGAATCTGCCCCGCGTCGGGACGGTAAATGCCGGCCATGGTGCGGAAGAGGGTCGACTTCCCCGAGCCGTTTTCGCCCAGGAGCGTGTGGATTTCCCCGCGCCGGAGGGTGAAGTCGACGCCGTTCAAGGCCCGCACGCCGGGGAAGGTTTTTGTTATCTTCTGCGCTTCGAGAAGGATGTCGTCCGGCATGAGCGTCCCCAAAAAATCGCCGAAGGGAGGTGAGCGGCGGAAATTTTGCGAAGTGACGACTGAGCCGCGCATCGTCACTTCGCACATAGCGGTTTTGCATGAAATTCAAGGTAATTTTGCTGCTGGAACGGGGTTCTCGAACCTACAGCTTCTTCGCCCATTCATCCACGTTGCCGACGGTGAAGACGACGTTCGACTGGGTGGTGACGGTCGGGAGGCCGTTCAGATCCTTGACGGTGAATTTGCCGAGGCGGCCGGCGTCGAAGGTGTCGCCGGGTTTGCCGGCGATTTTCTTGCTGAGGATGGCGTGATTGGCGTAAATGGTGAGGTAGCCGACGTCAACCGGATTCCAGATGATGATTTCGGAAGCGGCGCCGGACTTCAGGAAACCGGCGTTCTGGCTGGGGAGGCCGAGGCCGTTCACGGCGACCTGGCCGATTTTGTTCTGATCGGTGACGGCCTGGGCGGAGCCGACGACGCCGATGGTGGTGGGGGAAATGATGCCCTTCAGGTCGGGATAGGCGGTCAGGAGGCCCATCGCCTCGTTGTAGGATTTTTCCATGACATCGTCGCCGTAGACGGTGGCGACGAGTTCCATCTTATTGTACTGGTCTTTCTTCATTTCTTCCTTCAGCCAGTGGATGAAGGTGTTTTGCACGGTCATCTGCGCGCCGGCGGAGACGATGGCCCACTTGCCCTGGTAATTCATGTGGGCGGCGAGGAGTTCGAGGTGGAGGCGGGCGACGGCTTCGAGATCGCCCGGTTCGACGAAAAGCTTGTTGCCGGCCGGGGCGATGCCGGAGTCCCAGCTGGTGACGAGGATGCCCTTTTCCATGGCTTTTTTACAGACCGGGACCAGGGCGTCGGGGTCGTTCGCCGAGACGGTGATGCAGTCGACGCCACGGAGAATTTGCGCGTCGATGACCTCGATTTGCCCTTCGGCGGTGGGTTCGACCGGATTCACGTAGCTGACGGTTAAGCCGAGTTCCTTCGCCGCTTCCTGGGCGCCGGCGTTGATGGCGTCGAAGAAGGGAATGCCGGACACTTTCGCGACCAGGGCGATTTCCACCGAACTGGCTCGGGAGCCGGCGAACACGCCAATCATGGTCAACAGCAATGCCGCAGTTACGATCCTCTTTAAAAACATGGTCCACCCTTTCTCAACAAAGTCGCCCATCCACCCATTGTGACCGTCACGCCGGACGGTAAGAGCGTCGAAACGCCGCATAAATCCCTTCTTCACGTTACCGCGTTTTTTTGACTAGTCAAGAAACTACCCCGGTTTTCATTGCAGCTTTTTGGGAATCCACTGCAGGCCGGTGTTCATTTGCCCGCCTTTATAGACAATTGCGTTACGGAAACGTTTCGCCTGGGCGATGGTCATGGTCGGGGACATGATGAAGGTGTAGGGCTGGTCGTGGGCGATGACTTCGTGGAGTTTATGGTAAATCGCATAGCGCCGCTGTTTGTCGATGGTGCGCCGGCCCTCTTCAATCAGCCGGTTCGCCTCGGGGGAGTCGTAGCTGACATGGTTTGAGCTGCCGTTCCGGTTCGCGCCGGAGCCGTGCCAAATCTGGTAGGGGTCGCCTTCGGTGCCGCCGACCCAGGCCAGACTGCAAACGTCAAAATCCCGGTTGTCCAGCAGCTGAATATATACCGACCATTCGATGGGTTTCAAATCGACCTTGATCTTGGCCTTGATCATGTCCTGCTCGATAATCGCCGCCATTTTGCGGGCGGTCGTGGACGATGAGGGAATGATGTAAGTGAAGCGGAACGGAACCCGCTTGCCGTCGCCGGCCAGATCCTTGTCGAGAATGCCGTCCTGGTCGGTGTCCTCCCAGCCGTTGCGGGCGAGGATTTCCCTGGCCTTGTCGATATCGAAGGGAAGGGGCTGGACGTCGTGGTTGTAATAGGGGCTGGTGGGAATGAAGGGGCCGCTGATGATTTCCCCGAGACCCAGGTACACTTCGTCGAGAATCCGTTGGCGGTCGACGAGATGGGTCAGGGCTACGCGAATCTCCCGGTCCTTGAACAGGGGGCGGCGGAGATTGTAGCCGACGTAATACCAGCTGGTCGAATTGTACTGGTACTTCTCGAAGCGGTAATTGTCCGGGACGTCCCCGGCCTTTTTCCGCCGGTCCCATTCCTTCGAATCGGCATTGGCGTTATCGATGTCGGGGGTGACCAGGTGGAAGTCCGGTTCCGGCGTTTCGTCCTGCCATTGGGTCGGCTGCAGGCCGTAGAGGTCCAGGCCGCCCTTCTTGAATTCCAGGAACGAGGTGCTGTTGTCCTGAATCAGCCGGATGCGGCGCTTGCTGAAAGTGGCCCGGCGGCCGTAATAATTTTCATCCCGCTCGAAGATGATTTCCTCGTTCTTGTCCCATTTGGCCAAACGGTAGGGGCCGGCGCCGACAATCCATTGGTTTCTCGGGGAGGAGATGAAGTCCTCGGCGAAACGCTCGTCGGTCCACGAGGGGTCGGGGCGGTAGTAATGTTCCGGCAAGGGCGAGAGGCCCAGGGTGAATTCCTCCGCCATGCTGTAAGGCTGTTTCCATTTCACCTTGAAGGTGTAATCGTCGATGATTTCCAGGCCTTCGATGTCCTCGTAATAGGTGCGCAGGTATTCGCAGGGAACCTTCGGGTTTTGCAGGGTGTTCCAGAAGAAGAGGAAATCCCGGCTGGTGAGGGGTTTGGCCGGTACCTCCCGCTTGCTGACCGGATCGATGTAGGACTGCCACATGATGTTTTTGCGTAAATGAATGGTGTAGACCAGGCCGTCGGGGGTCACCTCCCAGCTTTCGGCCATCAGCGGCTCGAAGCGGGTCAGGTCGTCGAGATTACGCTCGGCCAGGGAATCCATTAGATATCCCCAAATCATGCTAACGGTAGCCTCGTTGGTGGTCAGGTTGTTGAGGTTGCCGGGCAGGGATTGAACCCGGCTGGTGACGGTGCCGCCGTCTTCCTCGAGGGGGTCGCGGAGATCGTCATTGGCGAAATAACCGCCGGCGAAAGCGGAGGATTTGCCGCCGCCGGCGGGCGGCGGCGGGGCGGAAAGGGCGGTCTCCCCTTCCCTTCCGGCGCCGGGAGGGGTAGGTCCGGCGGAATTTTGCCCGGCGGCGCTGACGGCGGCGGGCAGGCCGGAGACCGCTATCCCGAGTTTGTCGAGGGACTCGGAAAGGCGGTTGAAGGCTTGTTCGGTGCGAACGTTCTGCCGGCGGTTCTGGTCGAAGGCGTCGATGGCGAGGTAGGCGGCGAGGCAGACGACCGCGATGTTCGCCAGGGCGAGGAAGGCGCTTAGAATGGGATGCTGCCGCATGGGTCTGGTTCTCCGTCCTGCTGAGGTTATGGGCTTGATTTGCCCGTTTCGTAACCATATCATAAGGCTTTATCATAAGGCAATAGCGCCGCAACTCAAGCGCTTTCGATCCGCCAAGGAGAATTACATGACAAACGCCCTGCCGCTGGCCTTCTTCAGCATGCCCGGGGGCTACGAGTGGCTGATTATCGGCCTGGTCGCCCTGCTCCTGTTCGGGAAACGCCTGCCCGGGGTGGCGAAGGCGCTGGGACAGGCCCTGCACGAATTCAAGTCCGGCCTGTCCTCCGGCATGGACCAAGGGGAGGACGGCAATGCCGGCGCCGCCAAGGATGCCGGCAAGGATGCCGTGAAGATGACCGGGAACGCGGGCGAGCCCCCCCAAGAAAAATGACGACCGCTCCGCCTCCTGAGCCGGCGGCGTTCGCGGTCGATTCGGGACAAGAGAAAGCGAGACGGGCATGGAAAAGTATGTGTTAAGCATCGACCAAAGCACCTCGGGGACCAAGGCGATCCTGTTCGACTCCGCCGGCGGCGTGGCGGGTAGGCATGATTTGGAACACCGCCAGATCGTGGACGCCAGAGGCTGGGTCGAACACGATCCCGAGGAAATTTTCACCAATTTGCTGCTGACGGTGCGGGGCGTGCTCGGGAAAACCGGGGTGAATCCCGGCGCCGTCATTGCCGCCGGGCTAAGCAACCAAAGGGAAACGTCCCTGGCCTGGAACCGCAAAACCGGGCGGCCGGTGTACCACGCCATCGTCTGGCAGTGCGCCCGGGGTGAGGACATCTGCCGGCGGCTGTCCGGTCGCGGCGTGGGGGAGAAAGTGCGCCTCGCCACCGGGATTCCCCTTTCGCCCTATTACTCGGCCGCGAAATTGGCCTGGATTCTCGAAAATGTCCCCGAAGCCGAACGGCTCGGCAAACAGGGCGACCTGTGCTGTTCCACCATCGACTCCTGGCTAATCCACAAGCTGTGCGGAGGGGAAGCGCTGACCGAATACGCCAATGCCTCCCGCACCCAGCTCTTCAATATTTCCAGCCTCGGCTGGGACGAGGAAGTCTGCGGCCTCTTCGGCCTGAAAACCGCCTGGCTGCCGCGGGTGGTCGACTCGAACAGCCGTTTCGGGGCAAGCGACTTCGGGGGGATCCTGCCGGCGCCGATCCCGCTCCACGGCGTCCTCGGGGACTCCCACGGCGCCCTCTTCGGGCAGGGCTGCCTCGCCCCCGGTTCCATCAAGGCGACTTACGGAACCGGCTCCTCGGTGATGCTTAATATCGGGGAAAAACCCCTCTTCAGCGCCAAGGGCATCGTCACCTCTCTCGCCTGGGGAGTTAACGGCAAGGTGAATTACGTTTTCGAGGGGACCATCAATTACACCGGCGCGGTCATCCGCTGGCTGGTCGAGGACCTGGGTCTCCTGGAACGCTCCCGC
The DNA here is from genome assembly GCA_031548195.1 of Planctomycetota bacterium. Classification (GTDB taxonomy): domain Bacteria; phylum Planctomycetota; class SZUA-567; order SZUA-567; family SZUA-567; genus JAJBSZ01. Next base: position 26,670 of record JAVBRG010000098.1, read on the forward strand.
GACGCGGGGGAAATAGCCCGGACCGCCCGGGACGTCCCGGGCCTCTACCTGGTCCCGGCCTTCAGCGGCCTGGGCGCCCCCTACTGGGACGGCGCGGCGCGGGGAATCATCTGCGGCCTGGCCCGGGGGGTCGGCAAAAAGGAAATCGTCCGGGCGGCCGAGGAGTGCATCGCCTATCAAATCGCCGACATCATGGCGATTATGCGGGAGGAAAGCGGCTACGGCATCGACACCCTGAAGGTCGACGGCGGCGCGACCCGGGACGCCTTCCTCATGCAGTTCCAGGCGGACATCACCGGCATGAACGTGGAGGTTCCGGCTTTCGAGGAACTGTCCGGTTCGGGGCCGGCCTATCTGGCGGGAATGGCGGTGGGGATGTACGGCGCGGAGATCGTCAAGCGGGCGCCGGATCGGGGATATCGTCCCGCCATGCCGGAGGGGGAAAGGAAAAGCAGGCTGGACGGCTGGCACGCCGCGGTCGCCAAGGCGCTGGTGCGCGGCCGGTAGGGGCGTTTTCGTGGTGCGGCCTTGAGATCAAGAGCGGCGGTATATACCGGCCGCCCCAAAAAAACCGCAGGGCAAACCAGGGAGAACTGGTTTGCCCTTTTTCTCTTCCGAGGAGGGGAAGTGTCCGGGCTATACCGAACGTCTATTGGAATTGTGAAAATGTATATCATCGTGTCAGACGAGGAAGCGAGGGCGGAAATCACTTTTTCAGCCGGCGGCTAGGCA
>JAVBRG010000012.1:0-32228 GCA_031548195.1 Planctomycetota bacterium
CTGCGAAGCCATTCTGAATCTTCGTCCATGCGCTCCTCCTTTCAATAAAAGGGCGCATTTGATGATTCAGAGATCCAGCTATTTTAGAAGTGTACCGGCAGTTCTACTCCACGGGTTGCTGGCACTAAATTCACTCCACGGGTTGCTGCCACTTGTCAGGTATACGCAATCAACCAGAACATCGGATGCCAAGAAAAAGAACCTTAGCTAAGTGAATACCCATCACAAACTATTGCTTTTTCCCTTGCCTTTGTCAGAAGTGGTTCATACATTGATGGTGTGGTGCCCCGTAAAGTTTTACGTTACGGGGTTGTAGTACATAGACGCCTTCGGGCGTCGTTCTCGGTTCGGGCCTTCAAAAATGGGCTCCGCTAACCGGCGAAAGCCGGGCACCTTCGGGTGCGGCTCGTAACCCGCAACCGGGAACGCTTCGACCCCCAAGCCACATTGGGGGTGTCGTCGCGTTTCCCGGCGGGTTACGGAGTTTAGCGGCTCTTGAAGGCCTACGGGTGGCGGCACCCCCTCTTATTATTTTGCCACCATGACCGAGTCGACCGGCAACCTTGCCGGGAGCGTAGCGGTCATGGTGGAACCTTTCGGCATCTCACCGGAGACATCACCGTCTACCCTCCCGACGTTTTTCAACGTCAGGGACATCATGGACAACATTCGACACGCCTGTTGCTTCACCGGCCGCCGCCCCAAATATTTCCACTTCGGCACCAAAGAAGCGCACCCGGATTGCCTGAAAATCAAAGCGTTCGTCCGTGAGCGGTGCGAATACCTCATCACGCAGAAAGGCGTCACCCATTTCATCAGCGGCGGTGCGGTCGGCCTCGACACCTAGGCAATGGAAGAGGTCATAGCCCTTCGCGATTGGCACCAGCGCATTACCCTGGAATGCGTTCTGCCCTATGCCGGAATGATTGAGAGCTTCGCCATTCCAGACCGGGAACGGTTCTACAATCTCGAAGCATACATAAATTTCTCTACGGTTCTCAACGAAGAGTATTGTCCTGGCTGTATGCAGCAGCGCAACGAATACATGGTCGACCATGCCGGATACGTCATCGCGGTATGGAACGGACGCAAAAGCGGTACGGGGAACACCGTCAAGTACGCCAAAAAAACGCAAGCGAACCTTATTTTGCTTGAGTCTCGAGTCGTGACGCTTTCCTTTTGCGTAACGGGGTGATAGTCAAGTAGAATGGGGTTGGTGGTGTAGCTCCGGTTTGTCAATTTTCTATCACAATCCCCCGGCAAGCGTCAATCACGGTTGTGTGCTGGGCAGATGTGTCGACGCGGCAAATTCGCTTACGACACTAACCGCCGATAGGTTGCGCTTCGCACGTATTCAGGATACGCACACACTTGAGGTGCGTTTTTCACCCATGCGGGGGCAAAAGCCACTTTATCCCATTTTTGGTATAATCAAGGCGTAAAAAATGACCAGTGCAAACCTTGAGGAGATACAAAAGCAACTGGTTACAGTATTTCCGGACAGTCAAATCGAATTTGTATCCGAGGGGTGGGTCAGTAAAGCATTTCGTGTCGGAGATACTATCGTTCGTGTTCCAAACGAGGAAGTCACGTTAGAATTGTATGAGAGGTCGGCAGCTCTATGCAAGTTTATAGCGCCGCGAATTGGTGTGCCAGTACCGGATTTGAGTATCAATTACCAATACATCCCTTGCTCTATTCACCGTGAAATACAGGGAAAAACTTGGGATGAAATTAAACTTGTAAAAACGTTATCGTTTGCTGAACAGGATTTACTTGCGACAGATTGTGCACTCTTCTTACACCAATTACACTCAATAGATTGCATAGAGGCAAAGATTGTCGTTCCCAATCTGGATTTTGAAACTACTGGTGGATTGGACCTGGAACAGTGCGCCTCTGCGTTTCACGGATTTTTGCCGCAGAGGCAAATTGAAAAACTGTTATCAAAATATGAAAGTGCAAGCGCACGCGAAACTGAACGAATAGTGCTTTCGCATCGTGATTTTCATGGTGATAATTCTGTAATTGACAACAATAACCGACTGTGTGGGGTATTTGATTGGGATAATTGCGGATTTGGTTCCAGAGAACATGATTTACAAATGGCTGCAAACCCTGATACACCTATGTTTTCAAATACAATGTTGATAGAGTATAACCGTTTGTCCGGACAAAATATCGTAAGAGAACAGATTGTCGAACAGCGTATGATGTCCCTTGTGGCAACGGCATTTTGGGCCGCTGAAAAATCGGCAGAATTTCATGAAAACGAAATGAATAATTGGGTTGTCCCACAGATAAAAAAATATCTGTAATTCTGGGTAGGCTCACTCAATTAGGTTATCAATCAAGGGGTAATAACGAATGCCCAAACCAAAAGTCTACCTCGAAACCTCCGTCATCAGCTACTTGACCGCCAGGCCAAACCGGGACATCGTCAAGATGGCGAAACAGGAGTTGACGCGGGAGTGGTGGGCGACGAGCCGACACTATTTCGATTTGTATGTTTCCAGGCCGGTCCTTGATGAAATACGTGCAGGTGACCCAAAAGCTGCAAGGCTGCGGATGGCGGCGGCGGCGGCGGGTATACCGGAACTGATCGGTACAGACAAAGTCGACACACTCTTTGCCAAGCTTCTTGCCGCCAAAATCGTGCCGGAAAAGGCGACGTTGGACGCCTACCATATTGCGGCAGCGGCAGCACATGGCATGGCTTATTTGCTGACATGGAACTGTGCGCATATAAACAAAGCCACAAATAGACCAAAGATTATGGAAATCATTACGGAAGCCGGATATAATGAAGTCACCATTGCAACTCCCGAAGAACTGAGGAGGCGACCAAATGTACGATGATGAGTATGATGACGAGTATGATGATGATATCATCAAGGAATTGCATGAAATCCGTCAACGTTTGCTTGAAAAGGCGGGCGGGCTTGAAGGCTATCTGAAGCAAATCAGGGAGCAGCAAAGGCTACACCCTGAAAATTTGGTGGACTTCAGTAAGGAAGCCAAAATTGCAGCAAGCAAAGCCCGTCGCAAACAGGCCAAGAACGTTGAGACTGTCAAGACCGCCAAGCCGCGAACCAAGGCAAAGGCGACTACCCGCAAACCGGGACAGCGGAAGAAGGCGGTTGCGACCTGATTTTGCGTTACCCGCGCATTTTTTGTACTTTTTTTCTAATAGCCGGATTTGTCCGAAATACGGTTTTAATAGATGACAGAGTCCGTTACATTTGTGGGTAGTTATGCGGGTAGTTGATTTTTATTAAATTAGTTAATGCTTTGAAATAAAAGGGTTAAAGTGTCTGCGCGGTTGCCTGGGGGGCAACCAATAAATTGAATCCCTGCAATTCCCTGGTATAATGGGAGTTGCAGGGTTTTTTGTTTTGCCGCGTATCATACATCCCTTTGTTTTCGCATTGCCTGTCTGTATCAATAATTCCCATTTATCCCCAATGTTTCCAGCTGTATCACTACCGCTTTTCCATCCTGGGAAAGCGGGGCAGTGACAGGGGAAAATGCGGTCAGGTCCATTGTGGAATGCCGCATCAAGTCTTGCGCCACTTTGGGGTGGACACTGAGGTGGCGTGAGTCGGTTTGCGTTTGTGGCGGGAATGCGGGCTGGCCAGTGTGTCGACGCCGGTGGAGCCGGCTTTCGCCACTCACCGCTTATCGGTTGCGCTTCGCGCGTCGTTTCAATGCGCCCGCATTACGAGGAGTGGGTCTGGCATAAAAAATGCGCATCGTCATAATTCATGGAGAAAAGGCCGGCCAGCCGCTTTTTCACAAGACAAACAATGCGCATCATCACTCTACTCAACACCATGCATCCACTCAAGGGATTTGTGGTGTTCAACATCACTGGACCGACGGTAAAGGGAGGGGATATGAGCCATCATGAAATAATGGAGGCGTTTTCATGCTGTGGGCTGGGTACGATTTTGATTACTGAACATGGTATTATCCTCGATATAAACGCCGTCGGAAAAGAACTGTTGCACTGCCTGGAATCGCCGAACGGCAAACAGGTAGGCGAGGTCGCCCCTTTCCTTCTCGGTACGGAAGGCGCGCCCAGCTTCGGCCACCCTGCCTTCGACGAATACCTGCTGCCCTGCCCGTCCCCGAATCCCGCTTCACTCCCGCCAAAAACGCGACTGCTGGTGTTTCGCGACGCCACCAAGGATATTCGCCACGACATCATGCAAAGCATACTCAATCACATCAACGAGGCTATCGCAGTATGGGATGGCGAGTCCCGCCTCCAAATGCTGAACTACGCGGCTTGTAAACTGGAGACGCAGTTCATCGACAACATCGAGGGCAAACACATATCCAGCTTATATCACGCGGGCAAGGACAGCGTGTTGGCGATACCGCTGGTAATCGACAAGAAAAAGCCGCTTCTCAACCTACGCCAGAACTACCGGACCCATATGGGCAAGGAACTGCAAATCGTTTCCAACAGCTACCCCATATTAAAGGACGGCAATCTTCTGGCGGCAGTGTGCATGATGGAGGATTGGTCCATCACCGAAGCGCTGAATACGCGCGTTATCGAGTTGCAGCGCCTGTTGGTGAACCGGGACAGCAAGCCCGAAGGGAAAAAGGGGTCGGTATTGCCGGCGCGCTATTCTTTCGAAGATATTATCTTCAGCAGCCCTGTCATGCGGGAGACGGTGGAAAAATGCCGTCGGGTGGCGGAATCCGATTCCTTTGTAATGCTCTACGGCGAGACAGGCACCGGCAAGGAACTTTTCGCGCAAAGCATTCACAATGCCAGCCGGCGGGCGGAACATCCGTTTATCGCCATCAATTGCGCGGCCATCCCGGATTCGCTCCTGGAAGCGATGTTGTTCGGCACCGAAAAAGGGGCTTACACCGGCGCTGTGCAACGCGAGGGACTCTTCGAGCAGGCCGACGGCGGCACCCTGCTTCTGGATGAAATCAATTCAATGAACCTCTTCCTGCAACCCAAATTGCTGCGCGTTCTTCAGGACGGCATGATCCGCCGCTTGGGAGGCGGCGAGAACATCCACGTGGACGTCAGGGTATTGTCCAACCTGAATATCCCGCCGCTGCAAGCTATCGAGCAAAATCTATTGCGGCAAGACCTATTCCACCGCCTGGGCGTGGTCAATATCACCATTCCGCCCCTGCGTGAACGCCAGCAGGACATCATGCCGCTGGCCGAAAGATTCATCGCCTCCTGCAACAGGAAACTCAACAAAAATGTCCTACGACAAGGTGGTGATGGACTACGAAATCATAGATTACGTCAACCGTTATTTGGGCGACATAGAAGTGAATGAGAAGACGGTGCCGGAAGACCTCATCCATGAAATAGGCCACGCCGGACATTTCCTGATGGAGGAACACACCCTGGAATACTGCCGGGTCGACCCCCTGGAAGTCCACCTGGCCGCCCGGGGCATAGAAAGGAATCCGCAAGCGTTCTACAAGAACATAGACCGAAGAATTCAACAGCTCCTCGATTCCTATAAGCAGCCGGAAGTGCCCGGTGACCGCCTGGAAAGGATGAAGGGCATCCTGCGTTCCAAGGGTATCGCCCAGGAGCTGATAGAAAAATGCGGGGTCTGATTATCGACGGGTTCTTTGTCCGAAATGCATGCATATCCCCGGTGTAAGGCATCTTGACAATTCAAAAATACAAGAAGGAAAGCAAACCCATGTCAAGCGATAAAACTCCGACCGAGCAGGGCACCTGGAGTAAAATTGATAAGACGGTATTTATCCCCGGCACCATCTGCCTGCTATTGGTGATCCTCTTCGGGGCGGTTTTCCCGTCCCAGTTCGAAGCCGCCCTGACCCATTCCCTGGCCTGGATCATGGGGCACTTCAAATGGCTCTACGTCCTCTGTGTAATAGCCATCGTCGCCCTGTTCGTCTGGCTTCTACTGGGACCGTCCGGCAACATCCGTTTCGGCGGCAAGGACGCCAAGCCCAGCCTGAGCCTCCTTACCTGGTGCACTCTTTCCCTCACCGGCACCATCGCCGTCGGCATCTGCTTCTTCGGCGTCTCGGACCCCGTGAACATGTTCATGAACCCGCCCGCCTTCCTGGGCCTACAACCCGGTACCAAGGAAGCCATCATCCCCACCATGAAATACTGCTTCATGCATTATGGCCTCCCCTCGTATTTCATCATCCTGACCGCCGCCCTGGGTATCGCCCTGGTCTACTACAACGGCAAACGCGAACTGTATACGAGTTCCGCCCTGTGCTATTGCCTTGACGCAAATGATTCGCGCCGGTACGCCTGTAATCTACGGAATGCAATCCACCGCGGTGGACATGCGTAACGCCCAGTACGCTTGCGCCGCACCGGAAGGAACGCTTATGCAGGGCTTTGGGGCGAGAATGGCCAGGTTCTATAAATTACCTTCGCGCGGCGGCGGTTGCCTCACGGACGCACCCCTGGTCAACGCCCAGGCCGGCTATGAGTCCATGATGACGTTCTATTCGGCCTGGCGGAACGGAATCAACCTGATACTGGAGGCGGGTGGTGTGCTCACCAGCGTTAAAGCCACTTCTTTTGATAAAATGCTGAGCGACTTTGAAATACTCCGCCTGGTGAAGCGTTGCTTCGCTCCGGTAATGGTCAATGAAGAAACATTGAACCTTTCCGACATACGGGAAATTGGCCATGACGGCGAGTTCCTAACTTCCGAGCATACGCTGGAACATTGCCGGGATTTATTTACGCCGCGAATTGGCACCCGCTGGAGACTGGACCCGGCGTATTTCAACGAGAATCTCGATCAGGAGTATGACCGACTTATGAAGCTGTTTGAAGAAGAACGGCCGGAATTGGATAGGGAAAAACTGGATAAGGTTAAAGAGGTTTTACATAATATTTCCGGCATACCTTTAAACCAATTGGAGCGGATTGACCAGCTGGTATAATACCGTATGTAGTGCGAAAGAAACCCTCCACCTGTAGTGGAGGGTTTCTTAAAATCAGTTGCTTGAAATGCCTCGGCAAAATTTATCTGCCCCGTACTCCCAAGCCCAGTTCGTCTCTGAGGTATCTGATGGTTTTCTTGCAGGCATCGATTTCCTTCTCCCGCGCCTCTTCCATGGACATGCCGCCGACTTCGCACTCGTTTTCCAGGGTAATGCGTTTCATCCTGGGGGAAAATTCCCTGAACTGTTGCACGATTTTCGCGCAGTCGATATCGCCGGTGCCGACCGGAACGCCGATTGAATGGGTGCCGTTGTGATCGATACGCAGTTCGTTGTCGCAGAGGTGGCAGCAATTGGCATAGGGAAGCATCTTCTCCACGCAGGCTTCCACCCCTTCCAACACACACAGCGAATTTATGGTGTCGATGCAGGCGCCGATACTGGGGTGGTTGAGGCTCTTTACCAGCCAAATTACCTCATCGGCGTAGGCGTCGCAATGGTTCTCAATCGACACGGTCATCCCCAACTCCTCCATTAGGGGAATGTTCGCCTTGAACTTCTCGTAGCGGTCGGCCAGTTGCGCCATGACTTTCGGGTGCATGCAGGTGCCGTAGAGGGGCCGGGGGCGTTCGATGTCCAGGCTGAACTTGACGAGGTCGGCGCCGATGGCCTGGGCGGTCCTTAAAGCCCCGTCGACAGTTGCGTTCACCCGCGGGTCGCAGGGGGCGTTGAAGGATACGTTCAGTTCGAGATACAGCCCGCGTTTTTTCGCTTCCGCCTTGACTTCGGCCAGATGTTCGGGGGTCAACAGTTCCAGGTCGACGTTGGTGACATGGAGGCCATCCAAACCCCACTCGACCGCCCGGTCCATCAGCCAGTCGAGGTCCCTGACTTTAGCAAAAGCGTGTTCGCCGCTAAAGCCCCAGCTCTCGCCGAAGCCGCTCAGGTGCAGGGTGTAGGTGTGCATTCCCAAGGGCATGGACCTGCCCATATCTTTTTTCATGTTCTTCTCCCAAATACCGTCATGGGTTTGCTTAGAAAAGTATCCTGTTCACTTTCCAACTTTTCTATTTTCCAGCCATGATTTCAAGAACCGTACTGATGCCGACAGTTCTGCCGGCTCTTCTCCGTTATCCGGAGCCTTGGCGATTTCATCCTCATAGACGTAATCACCATTCGCGGTGCGGGGACGTTTCGCCATGTAAAAAATGAAGCCTATCACGATAAAACAGCACAGGAAGGCCAGGGGCATGCCGCAGATGGATTTGATGATTTTCACTCCGTCAATCCCGCCCAGAAGGGTGAAGATCAGGGCGATGGCCGCAAACATCACTCCCCAGAACAACTTCATGACCGTCGGCGGTTCCCGGTTTTCCACACCCTCTTTTTGGGACATGCCCGACAGGGTGACCACCATAGAATCGCATTGGGTAACCAGGGAAACGGTGATGATGATCAGCATGATGCCTTTTACCAGACTGGACAGGGGAACGGTGTTGAATACGGCCAGGGTGAGCGCCTCGGCGCCGGAAGTCTTGTATATTGAATAGAAGTCGGTGTTTTGGAAGAATTGGGCGTTCAGCACCGTGCCGCCGAAAACCGAGAACCAGACGACTCCGAACAGCGCGGGGAAAAACCATTCCACCAGGATGAATTCCCGCAATGTCCGGCCATAAGCCACGCGCACCATGAACAAACCCAAGAGTGGGGCGTAAGCCAGCCAGTCCACCCACCAATACATGTCCCACCATTGCGGCCACAATTCGCTATTTGCGTAGGGGGCGGTGTAAGTGCTTGCCTGGATGAAATGGCCAATATACTCGCCGAACGATTCGGTGAACAGGTTGCAGATGTAGGAGACCGGGCCGAATACGAACATGAAAGCCAGCAATAGGAAGAACAGTTGGACATTGCGGTTCGAAAGCCAGGTAATGCCCTTTTTCAAGCCGCTTAAGGCGGAAAGATTGTAACAAACGAACATAAAGAGGATTAAGACAACATAAACCCCGGTGCTTGGCTTGATGCCCAGAAAGCCATTGACGCCCTGCGAAAGCTGTAGCATCCCGTAACCGAGACCTCCGGCGACGGCTCCGGTCAGGGCAAAAGCGGACAAGGCGTCGAAAGCATCCGCCCACCAGCTGTCCAGGACCTTTCTACCAAAAATGGGAACCAGCGAGGAACTGGCCTTGAAAGGGGTTTTCATGTTAAGGCAGGCGTAGGACAGGATCACGCCCATAACCACGCAACTCGCGTAGGGGGTGAATCCCCAGTGCATGAAACAAGTGCGCATGGACCATAGAATCGCCGCATTGCTGCCGGGGGCTATGCCAAGGCTCGGCGCCGGTTCCATGGCGAACAGCAACGGTTCCGCCGCCCCCCAAAACACCACCCCGGCACCGATGCCGGTGCAGAGGGAAATGCCGAACCATTGCAGATAGGTAAACTTCGGCTGGGCGTTGGGGCCGCCCAATCTTATCCTTCCCAGAGGCGAGAAAAGTATGACCACGCACACCACCACGAAAAACAGCATGACCAGGCTGACAAACCAACCCAAATTGCGCATCATGACAATGAAAAAGGAATTCAATGCGTCATAAAAGCCTTTTGCGTCGTAAGCGACAAAAAGAAGCATGGCGACAAAAAGAAGACCCGGCAGCAATATGATGAAGGGTCTCAAACTAGACTTATTGTCCATTATCCTATCCCTCTCCCTATTCTTCGGTTTCTTGAATTCTTGCAAATGCTCAAACGCGATGAAAGTACCCGGATGGAAAGATTGACACGCCGATGGCTGTCTCTCGACGCCATGGCGGCAGTAGAAACAAAGCCCGTTACCGGCGGTGAAAACGCCAGCGAGATAGGGAAGCCAATTGATTCGGCGAAGTGGTTCGCGATTAGGGGCGGGTTACGGATGCGTTCTGTTTGGGGTAATTCCATGAATACTTTTTTAGAATTACCCTTTGCTGAAAGCCGCGGGCGGATGCGAACATGATCGTATCCGGAACCGCCCACGGGTCTAGGGTTGAGCGCGAAGGTTGATGTCGCATGGTCGAACGCGGACGGGAACTGCCTTCGCCATGCCTATGCGTTGTTTCGAAGGTAAAATTATTCAAGACAATAATTGCGATTGCAGTTTTGCAAAACTTGCAGCGGAAAAATTACCTAAATATGACTATCGCCATGCTTGGCGTGAAAATGGGGGAAATACTCGAGTAAATTTCGCAAATCAACAACAGGCCGCCCCGGCGTGTTCCCGGATTATCTCCCGGCACACTTCCATGTGTTCGGCGTTGGGTACCGGCAGCGAGGCCAGGGGATAGGCCAGTCCCAGCCTGCGGTATGTTTCCGTACCGAGACGATGGTAGGGCAGCAGTTGCAGGCACTGCAGATTTTTCAGCCCGGCGGCGAATTGGCCCATGCCGGCGAGCGTTTCCGGGTCGTCGTTGATGCCCGGTACCAGGGGGATGCGGATGATTAGGCGGAGGCCGCCGGCACGGGCGTCGATACGGCGTATATTGTCGAGGATTACCGTATTGTCCATGCCGCAGTATCTTTTGTGCTGATCGGGGTCGATGTGCTTCATGTCGGCGTATAGGGTGTTCAGGTAGGGCAGGGTTTTCTCGACTTTGGAAAATGGCACCGCGAGGCTGCTTTCCATGGCGGTGTTGATGCCTTCGTGACAGGCGCTCCTGAGAAGCTCGGACGAGAAATCCGCCTGCACCAACGGTTCGCCGCCGGAGAGGGTCAGGCCGCCGTTGGAGTGGAAATAGAAAATGCTGTCCTTGCGGATTTCGATCATGAGTTCATCGATACTCATGATCTTTCCGTAAGTGTTTTCCCCGACTGTTTCGATGGCGTTCGACAAACTTTCCGGGGTTGAGCACCATAGACAGCGCAGGGGGCAGCCCTTCATAAACACCACGGTTCTGAACCCTTCGCCGTCGTGGATGGAACTGCGTTCTATTTTTAGGACTGTACCGCTCAGCTTCAGGTTGTATTCGGCAGTCATGGCGGTAAACTCCTCCTGTTCTACTAACTCCAGGCGCCGATTTCGGTGCGGCCGATGATTTCGTCCTGGATTTCCTTGCCGAGTTCGGTGAAGAAGGCGGTATAGCCAGCCACGCGAATCAAAAGATGTTTGTATTCCTGCGGATTCTTCTGGGCAGCGATGAGGGTCTCGCGGGTCACCACGTTGTATTGCGCGTGGTAGACGTCCAGGGTGCACATGCCCTTGATCAGGTGCATCATGTGGGTCATGCCGGCTTCCCCGGCCATGATGCTCGGTTCAAGTTTCAGATTCAGTTGCGTCCCCTGGGTGAAGCGGGAATGGGGAATGTGGCTGACCGACTTCAGGAGGGCGGTGGGGCCGTTCCGGTCTGTGCCGCCGGTAGCGCCGATGCCGTCCGTGAGGGGCGTCCAGGCCTTGCGGCCGGAGGGGAGCGCGCCGACCCAGGCGCCAATCGGGGTGTTCCCCGACACCGGCAGCATGCCCATGGTCATCTTGCCGAACTTGGTGTCGTACTTCTCGAATTCGTCGACAATGTAAGTGAACGTTTCGCCGACAATCCAGTCCGCACGCGGGTCGTCGTTGCCGTATTTCGGGGCTTCGAGACAAAGTTTCTGGATCTCCTCATAGCCTTCGAAGTTCGCGGCCAGTGCCTTGCAGAGTTCGGTCATGGAAACTTTCTTCTCGTCGTAGACCAGGGTCTTGATTGCCGCCAAGGAATTGACGATATCCGCCTGGCCGACGGTGATGACCCCGCCGCCGCAATTGTATTTCGCGCCGCCCATGCTGTAGTCGGTGGCGGTGGCGATGCAATTGGGGAACATCAGGGACAGGGCCGGCACCGGACGGTAGTTCATGCTTAGGTAGTCGAGAAGCTGGTTTCCCGACACCACCACGTTAACGAAGTGGCGGATGTGGGTCCTGACCGCTTCATAGAATTCGTCAAAAGTCTTGAAGTTAGCCGGGTCGCCGGTGGAGACGGAGACGCGCTGCCCGGTCTTCCGGCTGACGCCGTCGTTCAAGGCCATTTCGATGATGCCGCCCATGTTGACGTCGGCCATGTCGGTGTACTGCTTCATGCGGCCGGCGAGATTCGTTTCAACGCAGCCGCATGGCACCCAGTCCCACGCTTCGGACAATGGCACGCCCTTGTTCAGCATCATGCGGATGCCGGCGTCGTCGTGGTAAACGGCGGGCATGGTCAAGCCGAGGCGGATGGATTCGATGGCTTTTCTCAGGAAGGAATCCGGGTTCTTGGAGATGTTGTAGCGGATGGACAGGTTTGGTTCCTTGAGGCGAACGTCCATGGTGGCCTGGATGACCTGGTAGGAGAGATCGTTCACCGCATCGTTGCCGAAGCGATCGATGCCGCCGGCGGTGACCTGAACGGTGATGCAATAGCCGGCCGCGAACTGGGCGGTAATTTCGTCCTGGAAAAGGCTCAATTCCGCGATTTTAATCCACAGGCAATCCAGAAGCTCCTGCGCTTCCTCCTTGGTGATGACGCATTCGTCAATATCTTTCTTGTAATAGGGAAAGAGGTATTGATCGATGCGGCCAAGATTGTACGACGAGGCGTTTTGTTCCATGTATATGGCGTATTCATAGAACAGGACGCTCTGGACGGCTTCGTAGAAGGAGGTGGCCGGATGCTCGGGCACGCGGCGGCAGACGCGGGCAATTTTCTTCAATTCGGATTTGCGGATGGTGTCGATGCAACCCGCCGCCTGCTTCTCGGCAAGATCGGCATGACGATTGGCAAGGTGGACAATGCCTTCGCAAACGATGAGCTCGGACTTCAGGAAGAACATCTTCTCCAAATCACCCGGACGTGCATCGTCGAGCTTGGCCAGCGCTTCCTCGGCCTCCTTGCGAATGCCGGAAATGCCGATGGACAAAAGGCGATCCCAACCCGGAGTGGTCTCGCCGTAACCGCGAACGGCCTTCCGGTCAATGTAGATCATGCCATTGTCGCGAAGGGTCTCCATGTCTTTCGGGGCCAGGGCGCGCCAGCGGTCCAGGACGCACTTGTTTTTCCAATATTCGGAGACTTCCTTCTTGAAGATCGCCTTGCCCTCTTCGCTGAGGAAGAACGGATCGAATTTGCGGGTGCTGATGGTGTCGAGTTCGCGGTCAATGATCGAACACGAGCTGTCGGCGCACAGGATTCCGGCCCGGGGCTTGAAGGCGGCGCCGCCTACCAGCAGTTCGTGGTCGAGAATATAGATGTTTTTCTTGCGGCATTGGTGGAGGAAACCGGTGGCTTTTTGAATAATCCAGGGCTGTCCTTCGGCTTCCTTGAAACCTTCGGTCAGGTATTTGGCGTTGTAGACGTCCATGTCCACCCGGGTGCTCAGATATTGCGCGCGCAGCGCATTGATGCGTTCCATGTAATCAGCCATTTTCGAACTCCTTCCGAAGAGGTTTCTACAGCGTCATGGGGGTCGTTAAGGAAGTGAAGGTCCAGAAGTTTTGTCGGGTGTGTATGCAAATTTTATCGCCAGGGGCTGGATTCGTCTTCTTTTAATAAAAGCAATCCCCTTGCCAAAGCGGAGACATGACGGGTTCACTCACAAATAATACTGGTATTCCCTTGAAACATTTTGGACAAGGCGGGGTGTTGCGCCAAAGCGATCGAAGCTAAGTTCTTGTATGGCAATGGATCGGAAGGGGAGGCAATAGGCGCGACCAGTAAAGCCGACCATTATGGTTACAGGCAAACAGCTAATAGAAGCATATGCAAATATATTTTGCGGGAAAATTCCCGCGGAAAAGAAAATTATTGCGATTTGCCGAGAAATTTCATGGTACTCTTTAGGCAAGTCGCGTTCACATCTGTAGTTGCGATATAATTTTCTTGCCGCAAAATATTTTGCATTAAAAATACCTGATTGCAAAAAAATAATACACAAACTGTTGTAAGCGAGTTGTTATGACTTCCCCTACTGCGACTCGGCGGTAAATTCGATTTTATTTTTCCGCAACCGGTATTGCAGGTTTTGTCGACTGACTCCCAGCGCCCTGGCCGTTTTAGTCACATTGCCGACATTGTCCTGTAGCGCTTTCGTCAATACCCGCCGTTCCACATCCCCCAAAATCTGGTTCAAACTGGCGGGGCTGTCCGCGGCTTCGCCGTTATCAGGCGGGCGGCCGTTCACGGTGGCGAGGATATGCTCGGGGATATGCGCCGGAGTGATGAGCGAGTTGTCCCGCGGCGCCACGTTGATGGCGTATTCTATGGCGTGATGCAATTCGCGCACGTTTCCCGGCCAATCGTAGGCGAGAAACAGTTCCAGCGTCGCCGAGTCGATGTCGGAAATGTTCTTGAGCAGCTTTTTGCTTAGATTCTGGATGAAGTGGCTGGTCATGAGATGAATGTCCTCCTTGCGATCCCGCAGCGGCGGCAGATTGATGTTCACCACTCCCAGACGATAGAACAAATCCTGCCTAAGCTTATTCTTCTCAATGGCCTGGTGCGGGGGAATGTTGATGTTGGACAACACCCGCACGTCCACCTTGATTTCATTGGTGCCACCCACGCGCCGCACCACCCCCTCCTGGAGCACCCGCAGCAGCTTGGACTGAAGATCGATGTTCATGGAGTTAATCTCGTCTAGAAGCAAAGTGCCGCCGGTAGCCTGCTCGAAAAGGCCCTCGCGGCGTTCGGCGCCGGTGTAGGCCCCCTTCTCCGTGCCGAAGAGCATCGACTCCAGCAGGTTCGCCGGAATGGCGGCGCAATTGATGGCGAGGAAGGAACGGTCGGAACGCCTGCTGGCGGCATGGATGCTTTGGCTGATCAGCTCCTTTCCCGTTCCGGTCTCGCCGTAAATCATTACCGAAGAATCCGATTTGGCGATTTGCCGGCACTTTTCAACCACTTTGCTCATGGACGGGCTAATGTGAATTATATCCTTGAACCTGTATTTGACAGTCAGGGCTTGGCTGGTCGAATTCTTGGCGCTGGCGGATTTCCTTTCCAGGAGCTGGCTTTGCAAATCCATGATCCGCTTGTTCAATTCGTCAATCTGCGACCAGTCCTGCATTACCGAGAATCCGCCCAGGGTCTGCCCCCCCTCGACAATGGGGTAATTGTCGCAGACGATATCCACGTTCTTGCCGAAAAGGGTGTTGTAGTTTTGCCGCAATTCCAGTATGGGCTCTTTGTCTTCTATCACTTTGGGAATGGCCAGGAAACTGTCGTTCTGGATGTGGTAGACGCTCCCGAGCGGCATGCCGAGGACTTTCTTGATGGGGATGGAATCCATTATTATAGCCGCTTCGTTGAGCAGGAGAATCCGGCTGTATTCGTCGCAAATAATCACCGACTCCTTGAGTTTGTTGACCACCTTGAGGAGCATTTCATAAAGAATATCCTTGGTGGCGTCGCGGAAGACGATCATTCTCGATCCGGGCGGCAGATCCTCCAGTTCCGGCGCGGGGCACTGTTTGATATAGCGGCCGAACCCGACGTTTGCGTATACGATTCCGCTGTCCTCCATGGGAATGAATTTGACCGCCAGATCCACCGGCTTGTTCTTCAGGCTTCCCTCCCCTTTGAGAAGTTTCTCCGCCGTTTGGTTGAACTCGACGATACGTTTGTCTTCGGCAATCAGCATTGCGCCCAGCATGCATTCATTGAGGTAGGCCATAGCTTTCCGAAATTCCATATGGGCTCCTTTGGGTTTTCCGTGGTGACGGGACGGGAATAAGTATGCAAAATTTTTTGCAAAAAGTAAAGTTTGCCGCAAAACATTTTTGCATAACTGCTGACACTCTTCGCCTTTATCCCACGGCGGAAACCCGGACCTTGTCATCATTGAGTTATCTGCTGATATTTGAAGGGATACGATATTAACAAGCATTTTTCAGGTGTTGGGAATCTGGGTGGGGCCTGGTTTGAAAATAACCCGCTAATTACTCACAAACTAAATTTATATGCAAATATATTTTGCGGATGATTAGGCAAATCGACGCGAATTCTTGCCGATTGGTGACCTGAGAAATGGGATCCGGTAGGCGAAGCCCGGCAAATACACCCTGAATATTCGGCTTACAGCAACACAAAATGTGCAGTCTACCAATATTCCGCCAGTCGAGGGCCGAAAAAGACAAATTACAGCCATTTAAACTGCAAAATTCTTTCCCTCTGCAAAATTTTGGCACGATTATTGCCTTTTTATTTTCATGTCAAACAACACTCGCCTTCATTTCCTTGCTGCCTTGCCTGCCGCCGCCTTTGACATTTCCACCGTCTGTGAATCGTGAAGCATAGTTATTCAATTCAATATCAAGATTGCCGGCCTGGCTATTTGGGCCGAAGCAATAGACGCGTAACATAAACTATTTTGGGCGTGAAAGGGAACGAGAATGGATTTTATTTCTAACATAAAGAACAAGCCCATCGCGATTCTTGGCGCTGGCGGCGTCGGCAAACCCTGCGCGGCGGACTCCAAACTGGGCGGCCGGGAAACTCGGCTGTGGGACGATCCGAAATTCGCCCCGAAAACCCTGAAATATGTCGACAAAAGCGGCATCCGCATTGGAGGGCCGCAAACAAATCTGCTCATGTTCGAACGGAGCGGCCGCGCATTCATGGACATGGTCACCGACGACCTCGCCAAAGTGGTGAAGGGTGCCGGTCTCCTCATTGTCACCACGGTCGCCCTTGGCCACCGGGATTTGTTCAAGAAACTGATTCCGCTTTTTGAAGACGGCCAGATTGTCCATATCATTCCCGACAATTACGGTGCTTTGCTGCTCCGCAAAATGATGCGTGAAATGAACTGCACCAAGAAGGTCATCATCGGCAGTTGGGGCACCTCCCCCTATGGCGCCCGCGTACTCGTCAAGGGCGGCGTCACCACCAATGACGTCAACATCGGCGACCGCGTCTGCCTGATGCGCGGCGCCGCCATTCCCACGACCGACTCGGACGTATTCCTTGAATCCGCCAAGCACTTCCCCCCCTTCGACCCGGCTTTCTTCGCGGAGAACGGCGACGACTTCGGTATCCAGAAGGGTGACACCATTCTTGACGTGGCGCTATCGAACGTCAATCCGGTAATCCACGTGCCGGGTGCTATCATGGGCGCCGCCATCATGCAGAACTTCACCCTTTTCGGCAAGTTTAAACAAAATTACTCCCTCTACGCCCACGGCCTGTCACCAGCCACCGCCACGGTTCAGGTAGATTTCTGGAAAGAAACGAACGAAGTCGCCAAGGCCGCCGGCACCACCATCGCCCAGGTCAACCTGGACCACTTCTTCTCCCGTTCCTCGATCTATGGTCCCGAATACATGGGGAAAGATTACAAAGTTCCCTTCGACGAGGATTACCGCTATCGCCAGGAACCCTACGGCGACGGCCCGTTTGACCTCGAAACGCGTTACATCACCGAAGACGTGCCGATTGGCTGCTATCTGATCAGCGAACTCGGCAAGAAGTACGGCGCCACAACCCCGATTGTTGACAGCATGATTACCCTCGCCAATTGCCTCTTAAAGCGGGACCTCGTCAAGCAGGTCGGCTACAGCCTCGATTACCTCGGCATCGGCCACATGGACAAGACCCAACTCAACAAGTGGATGCGTGAGGGAATTTACGCCTAAGCTTTGGCGTTTAACTGAACTTTTGCAAAGTGGCGATTAAACCGCCAATCGCCACTTTGTAAAAATCGTTTTTGTCCGAATTTCAAAGGTTTTTGATTTTACAAAATCGCCATTCGGCGGTTTGAATGGTGATTTTGCAAAAGTCCAGGTTTAACTTGAATTCCATAACCATACGTTTGCATCGCGGCCGCCGGTTGGGTGGGCGGCCGCAAATTTTGAAAAGAGAGGAGTGGAACTCCCCCATGGATAATTTCACATTCTACAGCCCGACCTATTTCGTTTTCGGCAAGAAGACTGAAGAGGAAACCGGCAAATACGTCAGGCAATTCGGCGGCAAGAAGGTGCTGATCCATTACGGCGGCGGGTCGGTGGTGCGTTCGGGCCTCCTGGACCGGGTGAAAGCTTCCCTGAAGGCCGCCGGCCTCGCCAGCGTCGAACTGGGCGGGGTTGAACCCAATCCCAAAAGCGGCCTGGTGTATAAGGGCATCGAGCTGGCGAAGAGGGAGAAGGTCGACTTCGTGCTGGCGGTCGGCGGCGGCAGCGCCATCGATTCGGCGAAAGCAATTGCCTTCGGCGCCCTCTACGACGGCGATTTCTGGGATTTTTACAAGGGCAAGGCGGTCGTCGACGCCCTCCCCATCGGAGTGGTCCTGACTCTTGCCGCCTCCGGCAGCGAAGGCTCCACCGACTCGGTCGTCACCCACGAGGACGGCATGTACAAGCGCTGCGCCGACGGCGACGTGCTCCGTCCGAAGTTCGCGATTCTCAATCCGGATTTGACCACCACCCTGCCGCCGTACCAGACCGCCAGCGGCATAACCGACATCATGGCCCACTGCATGGAACGCCTGTTCTCCAATTCAAAGGACGTCGAAATAACTGACCGTCTTCTTGAAGCGGTTCTACTGGCCATGGTCAAGGAAGGCAAACGCGCCATGGCGGATCCGAAAAACTATGAAGCCCGCGCCAACATCATGTGGGCCGGGATGATTGCCCACAACAACATCACCGGCGTGGGCCGCAACCACGACTGGGGCACCCACCACATGGAAAACGAGCTGTCGACCACCTACGGCTGCTCGCACGGCGCCGGCTTGGCGATTCTCTTCCCCGCCTGGATGACTTACGCGATTCAACACAAGGACGTCACCAGGTTTGTCGAATTCGCGACTCGGGTTTGGGGTTGTCAGATGAATTTCGAGGATCCGAAGGCCACGGCAATGGAAGGGGTCGAAGCTTTCAAGAATTTCGTGAAGCAAATCGGCATGCCGGTATCAATCAGTGAAATCGGCGGCAAGGAAGCCGACATTCCAAATCTCGTCAAGAACATGTTCCACGAAGCGCCGAATCACGGCAATTTCATCAAGCTTACTCCGGAAATCGCCGCGGAAATCTATCGTTTGGCATTGTAACCGGGGGATGTCGAGTACGCGCATCCGGTTCGCTACCACGCATGGCTGGATCGGATGCGCCATTTTCTATGGCGGGGTGTCAATTCGGGATTTTGAATTGCAAAGGAATCACCATGTCGAAAAGAATCGAGATAATGGACGGTAATACCGCCGCCGCGTACATATCCTACGCCTTCACCGAAGTGGCGGGAATTTTTCCGATTACACCCTCGTCACCCATGGCCGAATATGTCGACGAATGGGCGGCCAAGAGGAAGAAGAATATTTTCGGTCAAACGGTGGAAGTGGTGGAAATGCAGTCGGAAGGCGGCGCGGCGGGGACGGTGCACGGGTCTTTGGGGGCGGGCGCCCTGACCACGACCTACACCGCTTCGCAAGGGCTTCTCCTGATGATTCCAAACATGTATAAGATTTCCGGCGAGCTTTTGCCGGGAGTTTTCCACGTGTCGGCGCGGTCCCTCTCCGTGCATGCGCTGTCGATTTTCGGCGATCACTCCGACGTCATGGCCTGCCGGCAAACCGGCTTCGCGATGCTGGCGGCGGCGAATCCGCAGGAAGTCATGGACATGGGCGCGGTGGCGCATTTAAGCGCCATCAAGGGGCGGGTGCCGTTTCTCCACTTCTTCGACGGGTTCCGGACTTCCCATGAAATCCAGAAAATTGACGCCCTGGACTACGCCGATTTGAAGCCGCTCGTGGACATGGAGGAATTGACCCGCTTTCGGCAAAGATCCCTCAACCCCGGACACCCCAGCACCCGGGGCACCACCCAGAACCCGGACATTTATTTTCAGCAGCGCGAAGCGGCGAATAATTTCTACACCGCCCTCCCGGCGGTGGTCGAAAAGTACATGCGGGACATCAACAGCCTGACCGGCCGCAATTACCAGCTTTTCGACTATTATGGCGCGAAGGACGCAAAGTATCTGGTCATCGCCATGGGTTCGGTCTCGGACACCATCAAGGAAACCATAGATTACCTGACCGCCAAAGGCGAAAAGGTCGGTCTGGTGAACGTTCACCTCTACCGGCCATTCTCGGTCGAACATTTCATGCGGGCGGTTCCCGCCTCGGTTGAACGCATCGCCGTCCTTGACCGTACCAAGGAACCCGGCGCGGTTTGCGAACCGCTCTACCAGGATGTCTGCCAAGCCTATTACAGCATTAAAAAGCCGATTTTAATCATCGGCGGGCGCTATGGTTTGTCGTCGAAGGACACCACGCCGGCGCAGATCATTTCCGTTTACGAGAACCTCAAGGCGAATTCACCGAAAAACAACTTCACCGTCGGCATCAACGACGACGTTACGCATTTGTCGCTCCCCGAGAAGGAGGAGATTGACATTTCGCCGGCCGGCACCTTGAGTTGCAAGCTGTGGGGCCTAGGCTCCGACGGGACGGTTGGCGCGAACAAGAATACTGTGAAAATCGTCGGCGAGCATACGTCCCTCAACACCCAGGCTTATTTCGTCTACGATTCCAAGAAGTCGGGCGGGCTGACCCAGTCGCACCTGCGCTTCTCCGGGGAGCCGATTCGCGCGCCGTATCTGGTCGGCACCGCCGATTTCGTGGCTTGCCACAATCCTTCCTACGTGACGAAGTACGATCTGCTCAAGCATCTCAAGAAGGGCGGTATTTTCCTCCTGAACTGCCAGTGGAGCGAGAAGGAACTGGACGCGAACCTGCCCGACGTTATGAAGAAGGCCCTTGCCGAGAAGGAGGTCCAGTTCTACATCATCAACGCGATCGACATCGCCAAGGATTTGGGGCTGGGCGGCCGCACCAACACCATTCTTCAGGCCGCTTTCTTCAAGCTGGTCAAGCTGCTCCCCATCGAAGAAGTCGTCGGCTACATGAAAGACGCCATTAGGAAAACTTACGGCAAGAAGGGTGAAAAAGTCGTCGAGATGAACGGCGCCGCCGTCGACAAGGGTATCGGCAATCTGGTCAAGGTGAATGTGCCGGCGGCTTGGGCCGGCATCACGGTCAAATCCTCCGATAACAAGAGCATCCCCGAGTTCATCGACAAAATCGTCAATGTCATGAACCGTCAGGAAGGGGACGTCATTCCGGTGAGCGCGTTCGTCGGCATGGAGGACGGCACTTTCCCGGCCGGCACCAGCGCCTACGAGAAACGCGGCGCGGCCGTGGATGTTCCGGAATGGAATCTCGACAAGTGCATTCAATGCAACCAATGCTCGTACGTCTGCCCCCACGCGGCGATTCGGCCGATTCTTCTCGACGCCAGGGAAAAACAGGCGGCTCCGGATGGCTTCGCCACCAAAAAGGCGATCGGCGGCGGCCTCGACAAATACGAGTACCGGATACAAGTATCGCCCCTGGACTGCACCGGCTGCGGCAGTTGCGCGAAGGTTTGTCCAGCCAAGGAAAAAGCATTGCTCATGAAGCCCCTGCACACTCAGAAGGCCGAAGAAAAGAACTGGGAATTCGCCGTCGGGGAAGTGGCGGTCAAGAAAGAAATCGACTTCGACAAATCGGTCAAGAACAGCCAATTCGCCCAACCCCTCTTCGAGTTCTCCGGAGCTTGCGCGGGCTGCGGCGAAACGCCCTACATTAAACTTATCACCCAGCTATTTGGCGACCGGATGTACATTGCCAACGCCAGCGGCTGCTCGACCGCTTACGGCGGGTCCACCCCTTCGACCCCCTACACCAAGAACAAGCAGGGCTGCGGGCCGGCCTGGGCCATGTCCCTCTTCGAGGACTGCGCGGAGTACAGTTACGGAATGCTGCTTGGTTCCGAGAAAATCCGCGAGCGTCTCCGGGGTTACGCCGAAACATTCGTCAACAACGGCGTACTCAAGAACGAAGCTTCGGCCTGGCTGGAAGCGATGGAAAACCCGAAAACCTCGAAGGATGCTTCCGCCGCCTTTGCGACCGCTCTCCTCAAATATGATCCTTCCTCCGCCGAAGAAAAGGAAATGGCCGCCTTTATTCTGGAAAACAGGGACTTCCTCCCCGCCAAATCCTACTGGGCCTTCGGCGGCGACGGCTGGGCCTACGACATCGGCTACGGCGGGCTGGACCACGTCCTCGCCTCCGGCAAAAACATCAACATGCTGGTCATGGACACCGAAGTTTACTCGAACACCGGCGGGCAATCATCGAAATCCACCGCCGCCGGCGCCATCGCCAAATTTAATTCCTCCGGCAAGAAAACCAAGAAGAAAGACCTCGGCATGATGGCCATGAGCTACGGCTACGTTTACGTCGCCCAGGTAGCGATGGGCTACGACCAGGCGCAAACCTTGAAGGCGATCAGGGAAGCCGAGGCCTATCCCGGTCCGTCCCTCATTATCGCCTACTGTCCCTGCATCGAACACGGGCTTAAGGCCGGCATGGCCAACAGCCAGGCGGAAATGAAAAAGGCGGTCGAAGCCGGCTACTGGCACCTCTACCGTTTCAATCCTCTCCTGAAGAATGAAGGCAAGAACCCCTTCATTCTGGATTCGAAAGAACCAACCGGCGACCTGAAGGAATTTCTACGCGGTGAAAACCGCTACTCTTCGTTGGAAATAGCCTTCCCCCAACACGCCGAGGACCTTTTCGCCAAGGCCGTCTCCGACGCCAAGGAAAGGCTGGATTCGTACAAGCGGCTCGCGTCGCAATAACAAATTGCACCAGAACCTGATTGATTCCGACGGCATCCCCTTCACGACGTGTATCGTTTGCGATGGAGGGGATGTTTTTTTATATTTGGAAAGGTCACCATTCTGTTTCGGAACTTACACATCAGTAAGACAAGATGCAAACGCTATGGTAGCGATTGTCTATCGGCCTGGATTCCGGCGAGTTGCGCCTCACCCCGGTTAAACGCTTGCGACGCCGGAATGACGTGTGGGAATGAGTTCGACGTATCAGGATGCGGATTATACCGCTGACGCATTGAAATTGTGAATTTAACCACAGAGACAAAAAGGGCACAGGGAACCACATTGGTGGTGCCCTGTGCCCTCTGTGTCTCTGTGGTTAAATGTAACTTTCCACAATTCCACTCTGCTGGCAATACAACACTTACTTGCCGCCGGCCAGCCCCCGCTCACTCCATTTCCAGCAAATCGGGCCGAAGGACGGTAGGATTGGCGTATGTCGCTTTGGCGGCCCTTTTGGCGCGGAGCTTGGCGCCGACCACACCGTGCACGATGCGGGTGAGATTCCCGATGTCCTGCTGCAGGCCCTGCACCTGGTTCTCCAGATTGCTGCTGGCGCCGGCTGTTTCCGAGGCGGCGGAGGCGTTTTGCTGGGTGACACGGTCCATCGAGGCAACGGAATTGTTCACCTGGTCGATGCCCTGGGCTTGTTCGTTGGCGGCGTTGGCGATGGATTCGATGTTTTGGCCGATGCCGGTCATGCCTTCACGGATGTCGGTGAAACTGCCGGCCAGTTTGTCCGCGATGTTGTTGCCGTGCCGGACCGAGTCGACGGTGTTTTGGATTAGGGACTCGGTGTCGCGCACGGCTTGGGCGGAGCGTTGCGACAGGTTCCGGACCTCGTCGGCGACCACGGCGAAACCCTTGCCGGCCTCGCCGGCGCGGGCGGCCTCGACGGCGGCGTTGAGCGCGAGGAGATTGGTTTGGAAGGCGATGTCGGAGATTGTTTTGATGACGTTCTGGACCTTGTCGGAGCTTTCGGAAATGTTGGTCATGGCCTGGCCCATTTCGTCCATGGCGGTGGCGCCGGCGTTGACGGCTTCGGAGGTCTGCCGGGCGAGTTCGGAACCGCGCTTGGCGTTGTCGGCGGTCTGCCGGGCCATTGAAGCCATTTCCTCCATGGCGGCGGAGGTTTCCTCCAGGGAGGAGGCTTGTTCGGTGACGCCGCCGGCAAGTGACTGGGAGGCGTTGTTGAGGGTGGCGGAGGCGTCGGAGATGTCTGTTTCCACGTTGCCGAGGCGGTCGATGATTTTGTTGATGGGATGGGTGATGGAGCGGGTTATCCAGAAGGCGGAGATGACGCCGATGACCGCGGAGGCGATGACGAGGATGGTGGTGATGAAGGCGGCGCGGTCCACCAGGGCGTCGATTTGCACCGTGTTGGCGGCGATTTCGGCGGTGAGGCTGACCACGCTGTCGGCGTTCTGCTTCAGCAGTTCGGCGATTTTCACGTCCATGGCGTCGGAAATGTCCGTCATGTCGGCGCCGAGTTTTTCGGTGCTTTTCGCTTCCTTGGAGAAGGACTGGATGCTGGCGACGTAGTCGTTGAGGTCCTTGGCGAAGGATAGGAAGGCGTCCTTGGTTTCCTGGCGGCGGCCGACGCGTTCGGGGGTGTTGGCGTAGGAGAAGGATTCGTCGGCGGCGGCTTTGAGGATGGCGGCGGCCCTGAGGAAATACTGTTCGGCCTGGTCCTGGTAATAACCGTTGCCGATGCGGAATTCCAGTTCGCCGTTGGCGAATTCGTCGCCCAGTTTATCGATGAAATTGACCCGGTCGATACGGCGCTGGAGGATGGCGGGGAATTCGGTCATGCCCGGTTTCATTTCGGCGAGGAAGCCGGATTTGATGGAGCCGACGGCTTCTTCGAGCAGGGCGGTGAGGGTTTTGTTGACGTTGTCGCCTAGGCCGCTGATGTATTGCTTGGTTTCTTCGAGCCGGGCGATTTGGCTACGGATTTGATTGGTCATGGCGATGATTTGGTTCAGGCTGCTTTTGATGTTGGGAATGTCCTTCCGTAGTTCGCCCAGCCGGTCCTTGGGTGCTTCGGCGAGCACTTTCTCCACTTCGGCCATGCCTTTGGCCGAGGCGTCGGCATAGCGCATGCCGTCGTTGTAGTCGACGTCGAAGTGGCTGAAGATGTAGGAGTAGAAACCCCAGCCGGCGGCCATGGTGTCGGTGGCCATGCGGCTGAGATGCTGGTTTATGGGAACCAGGTGGTTGCTGACGTAGGTGACCTCCTGCTTGGTCGCCTCGACCATTTTCTGGGTTCTGGTAAACGCGTACATCGCTTCCGCGCCAACAAAGAGGGCTAAAACCACCAAGGCCGCGAATGCTAGGTAAAGCTTGGTTCGGATGGCCATATCACATCTCCAGCTAATAAAAAGAATATGCTTCCTTGACTAGCGCCACGGAAGCGGCGAAAACGGGAGTAGCGCCACATGTGGGGCTAATTCCCGGCGAGGAATCGATCCTGTGCCAGCAGGTAGAACAAATCTTTGGCAGAAATTTGACAAAAAAAACAGGTGGCAGATTGGTCTACAATTTCCGTCCATGTTATGAAAATGTATCGCCTAATGCAACGAAATAACCAGCGCGGTCACGCAAAATTACTTGGAAAGGCAAGTGACATTGGCATTTATGCAAGTATAGCGATAATTGGCCATATGAAGCAGGTCAACTTTTTCATATGGCTAGGATTGGCTATGCAAGCCCAATGCCCGCCCAGCCGGAACCGGCCTATAGTCACGGATCAGCCCCGCCCAAAAATCCGCGAATTCCCCGCGCCAATCCGCGACTCCCCCGCCCCAATCCGCCGCTAAAACGCGTGAAACCCCTCCACCCAGCGATAGTCATCGAGTGACAAGCAGTTCCAAAACGACTTTTCGGAACTGCCCGAAAGGTGAAGGGGACAGTACAAGGAGTTACCAAATGGGAAAAATTACCCGCTTGATCATTGCCGCTCTGTGTTGTGCCTGGACGGCTATAACGTTAATCGGCCTCGACCCAAACAGCCACGCGGCAGAAGCCACAGATGCTTATGATGCCTATGCATACGAGGGCAATACAGCCGATGATTGGAATCATTACGATATACCAGAAATTGGCGACGCTGAGAAGGGCGATTCTGAAAATATCCTTCCCTATGATTATTGGAGCGACGCATACTATGTACTGAGTCCGGATGCCGACGCCGGCGCCTACGGTGCGACTGGTGATATCGATGACACTTACAGTGCCGCCGTGGATCCCGGCACCGGTTCTCAGGATGAAACTTATTTCAACGACGGTTATGTCGGGGTCGATGCGGTCGAAGGTGATCCGCCACCTTGTTGTCTGCAACCAAATTTACCGCCGGAGTCGCCAGCCGGTACGGCCGCCGCCGACCGCCTGCCGGAAAAGAAAAAATCCGCTCCGGGGGCGAAGCTTGATAATGACGATAAAACTCCCGGACCAGCCGCGGCTGGCCGGCAAGCAGCGGCGGACGATCAGAAACCAGCGGCGGCTGACCGGAAAGCGGATCCGCCCCTGCCGCGCGAAGGCTCCATGCCCTCCACGGAAATGCGTTCACACCCCGATATGCTTTCACCGGACGACGCCTTGACGGCAAGCACCCCGGTTCGGGATCGCATCTGGGTCGATCATGACGATCAGGTGTTTTTGTCGGGGATGATTGCCCATCATCAAGCCGCGGTCGAGATGGCGAAGTCGGTCCTCATGACTTCGAAGGAACCGCAGGTGCGCGAGTGGGCGGAGGCGATTATGAGGGATCAGGAGGGGGAGATTGGTTTGATGCACAGTTTGCTGGTAAAATACGGGGGGGAGGACCAGGACGCCATGGACCGGATGAACCGCAGAATGAACCGGATGATGGCCGGCATGGCCGAGGATAATCCTGACGCCTCGTTCGTCGCCATGATGATTCCCCACCACGCCGCCGCGATTGAAATGTCCCTGCCGGCCCTGGCCCACAGCCTGAACCCGCAGGTGCGGCAATTGGCGGAGGATATCATCCTCGCCCAAACCAAGGAAATCGCCGAATTCCAGGGCTGGTTGACGGAACACCGCAAGGTGGCGAAGGCGCTGTTCGAGGCGGGGGGATGAGGACGACCGGTACTGGTACCCGGCAATTATGGAAATTGCCGATCCCTATCTGAGCGACAGGCATTATCGCGCAGTTAGGGATTCACAGTTGCAATTCCGACCGCGCACCAGGCGCATCTCAACGCTGTTACGTCAATCCGCACCCAGTTACCCTGGACACTACCCCACGCGTCAGTCCGGCGCCACAAGCGTTGAACCGGGGGGATGCGTAACTCGCCGGAATCCAGGCCGCTAAACCGTCGCTGGGTGGTTCCACTAAACACCCCAGTGTCGGAACTTACACCTCCGTAAGACAAGGAGCAAACACCACTGTAGCGATCGTTTATCGGCCTGGATTTCGGCGCGTTACGCCTCACCCCGGTTCAATGTTAATGGCGCCGGAATGACGTGTGGGGTGGTGTCCAGGGTAACTGGATGCGGATTGACGTAACAGCGTTGAGGTGCGCCCGATGCGGATTGGAGTAACCCAGTTGAGATGCGCCCCCGCGCACCAAACCTCCAAGCACTCCCGCGGTCCGCCTGCCTCACACCAATTGCACCTCGCGGTTGCCTTCGGCGATTCTCCCCACCACTTTCGCCTTGCAGCCGGCCTTTTTCAATTTCGACAGAACCGTCTCCACCGATGGCGGCGTCACCACCATGATCATGCCCAAACCCATATTGAACACCCTGAACATCTCGCGATCCTCGATTCCCCCCGCCTTTTGAATCAGCTTGAAAATCGGCGGCACCTCCCAGGCGTCCAAATTGAAGACCGCGTCGCAGTCCGCCGGCAGCACCCGCGGGACATTCTCCAGAATGCCGCCGCCGGTGATGTGCGCGAGCGCCCGGATCGGCCGCTTCACCTGGTAGGCCATGAAGGCGGCCATCACCGGTTTGACGTAAATCTTGGTCGGCCGCAGCAGTTCCTCACCCAAAGTGCAGCCCAATTCGGCGATTTTACCGTTCAGTTTGAGGCCGCCCGTTTCGAGGAGCGCCTTTCTCGCCAGGGAAAAACCGTTCGAATGCAAACCCGACGACGGCAAGCCGAGAATCACGTCCCCCGCCTCGACCTGCGAACCGTCGATGAGGCGCTTCTTCTCCACCACCCCCACCGCGAAGCCGGCCAGGTCGTATTCGCCTTTGGCGTAGAGGCCGGGCAGTTCGGCCGTTTCGCCGCCCAAGAGGGCGCAGTTCGCCTGTTTGCAGCCGTCGGCGACCCCTTTCACCAGGTCGAGCAGCACCCGCTTGTCCGCTTTGGCGATGCCTATGTAATCCAGGAAAAACATCGGTTCCGCCCCTTGCACCAGCACGTCGTTGACCGACATCGCGACCAGGTCGATGCCGACGCTGTCGTGCTTGTCCAGCATGAAGGCGATTTTCAGCTTGGTGCCGACGCCGTCGGTGCCGGAAACCAGGACCGGGTCACGCCAGCGTTTGGCGAAGAGCCCGGGAGCGCCCTGCAGGCGGAAGAGGCCGCCGAAGCCATTGTCGTTCTTGATGACGCCGGGATTGTAGGTCGACTTGACGATTTTCAGGTAACCGCCGACCAGGGCGTTGGTGGTGTCGATGTCGACGCCGGAGTCTTTGTAGGTGAGGGGTTTTTTGGCCATGATGGCTCCAGAAAGAGGGAGGTTGTTTTTGGGGGACTTTGCTTCGCTTTGAACGATCCGGGGGCAGGCCCCCGGACCCCCGCCTGAATTCATGAGGTATGGGGCTGCCCGCCTTGAATTCGTTTCCTGCTTGGTCGCCCGGACGCAAAGGCGCTCCTTCGTCGCTGTTTGCTCCATAAGGAAGGGCCGCGTAACGAGTTTATGATGGGTTTTTACCGCATGGTGAATTGGACTTCCTTTTTACGCGGCCCATTAACCGCGTTTCAAAACCGCTTTACCGCTTTAACCGCTCGATGACTTTTTGACAACCGCACAGGACAGGGGGCCTGGTTGCGGCCCCCTGGGACCCCCGCAACCAGCTTGAAGCTGGACCCGTTCACGCAAGCGGAAATGATATGTCCGCCCTTACCATTAACGACGCGGCTGGTACGGCTGCACATCCTCGAACTTGAAACCAAAAGTCGGCGCCTGGACCGGCGCCGCACGCACCGCCGCCGGCACCCCCTGTCCCGCCGGCGGCACCGCCACCGAACGCGCCGGCGCCAGCACACTCTCCGCCACCGGCACCGCCGCCAAACCCGCCACCGGAGCCCCAGGACCAAAATCCTGAATGTCATACTGCAAAGCCGCCTTGTACGGCGCAGTCAATTGGGCAAACAGCGCGAAAGTCGCGCCGGGACGCGGCGACGGCTTCACTTTCCGCACCACAATAAAGGCCCGCTCGCCCTGGACGAAGGAACGCTTCTCCATCGTCGCCTGCATGCAGGAACAGGACAGGCCGAGCCGACCCACCGTTATCGGTTCCATGCGGGTGCGAATTATCTCTAGGACTTGCGAAGCGCCCGGGTCTTTCGTATAGTCGGGAATGGGGACGTCCGGCGCGGCGACAATGCGTATGCCGTCATAACTCGCCACCGCGTCGAACAGCATCTCCTGCTGCGAGGCGAGGCCGCCGGCCGAAGCCTGGGCGCCAAAGGCTTCACCGCAACCCCGGCTCGAGGCAATCGTTAAAAGGAGGGCAAGGCAAAACGGGACAGAGAGAGTTTGGCGCATGGCGTTTCCTTTTTGCACTTTTTCGACAGTTTTAGAAACAGGATACCTAACTATGTATGTATTGAAGACGCTTGTCAAGACCGCCCCGCTGCCGTTCCGGCTGGCGATGGCGGCCTTCCTCATCGCCGTCCTCTTTTCCAGCCTGCCGGAGGCTTCGGCCGCCGCCGGCGAAAACGCCGGCGCCGCACCCCAGCCCCACATGATGTACTTCTACAATCCCAGCTGCCGCCTCTGCACCAAAACCAATGAAGTCGTCGGCGCCGCCGAAACGAAGTATGCCGAACGCATGACATCGCAACGCTTCAATATCGCCGACCCCGAACACGGCACCGACAACGTCCTCTACATGTTCGACCTGCTGGACGCCATGAAAGTGCCGGACGACGGCAACATCACCCTGGTCGTCTTCCTGGGCATTTTGGAAACGGACGCGGCGGGTGAAAAAGTTTTCACCCCGGTGCGCGCCCTGGTTGAAGGCGACGAAATCATCCCCAAACTCGACGGCGATGTTCAGAAATTTCTGGACGAACAGGCGAAAGGAGGCAAGTCGGCGGCGTTTCTCCCTCCGACCGGCTTTTTTCGCCTGAACCTCGCTTCCCCTTCCGCCCTCGCCGCGCCGATTCTGCCGGATAACCCCGGGTTTGACGCCGGCGCTCCCGCCGGCAGTGAAGCCGAAACCGGCGGCAGTCTGAAACCGGCCGCCCCGGCCGTATCATCCGCTCCGGCCGGTCTGCGGCCGCCGGGTGCGCCGGCCGCTCCCGCACCCGCTCCGGCGCCGGTCGAGCCGCCCGCCCCCGCCCGCACCGCCCCGGCGGTGACCGGCAATCTCCGGCCCGCCGCCCCGGCGGCGCCGCGCGTTTCCCTGGCTCCGCAAGCTTCCGTGGCTCCCGCCGCTTCCGCCGCTTCCGGCTCTTCCGGTTCCGCCGCCCAGCCGGCCCGGCCAAAAATCCGCCGCTCCGACGACAGCGGGGCTAAAGCCCCCGCCATAGCCGGCGTGACCGAATCCGCCGCCCAGGAGCGCGCCGAAGCGAAGCTCCGCTTCTCCGCCATAACCCTTGCCGCCCTGGCCGACAGCGTGAACCCCTGCGCCTTCGCCACCATCATCATCCTGGTCGCCATGATGTCCTCAGCGAAACGCACCCGCCGGGAAATCATCGCCGTCTGCCTTGCCTTCACCGCCGCCGTGTTCGTGACCTACTTCTGCATCGGGCTGTTCCTCTACAAAGTCATCTTCATGATCAATGAACGCGGCGGCTGGTTCCTGGTCGTCGCCGATTTGATTTACTATTTCGCCTTCCTGCTTTGCGTAGTCTTCGGTCTCCTGAGTCTCTGGGACGCCTACAAAATGTTCCGGGGCGACGCCACCGAGGAAATGGTCCTGCAGCTTCCCAAAGCCTTCAAGAAGCGCATCAATGTCGCCATGGCCAAAGGGGTGCGGGCGGAATGGCTGATGCTGGGGGTTTTCATCGCCGGGGTGACGGTATCGTTTTTCGAGGCCGCCTGCACGGGGCAGGTCTATTTGCCGACCATCATATCCCTTGCCAAAATCAGCTTCTGGCACTCGATGGCGCTCCTGACCTGGTACAATTTCCTGTTCATTCTGCCGCTCCTGATTATTTTCGGCCTGGTGTTCTGGGGGGTGACCAGCGCGCAGCTGGCCGCGTTCTTCAAGAATAACGTGGCCTGGATCCGCCTCGCCCTGGGGATTGTGTTTGTCCTGATGGGGATCCTGATTTGGCACGAGATGTACTGGCCGCCGGGATACCGGGGGTAGGGGAACGTAATCCCGGCATCTGTGCGATGAACCGCGGTGTAATCAATGGCGTGCCGGGACCCAGTGGGTGAAACAGCCGCTACGCAAATTTTGTCAAAATCAAACCCCCCGAAATTAAGACGAAAACGATTAATGCGAAGTGACGATTGGCGGTTCAATCGTCACTTCGCAAAACGTCAGCAATTAACCGCCATTCGACCGCCATTTTCCAATCACTTTCCCGGGAGTCCCTTTTTGCCATCCCCTCTCCCCCGACACGTCGCCATCATCATGGATGGAAACGGCCGCTGGGCCGAAGAGCGGGGCCACCCCCGCGTTTACGGTCACCAGGCCGGAGCGGAAACGGTCCGGCGGATCGTCACCCACGCCCGGGAAATTGGCCTCCGCTACCTCACTCTCTATGCCTTCTCCACTGAAAACTGGTCGCGGCCGGCCGAGGAGGTCGAAGCCTTGATGTGTCTTTTTGCCTCCTTCATCGAGTCGGAATTGCCGACCATGTTGGACAACGGCGTGCAATTACGCATAATAGGGGAAATGTCCGGCCTTTCGAAACCGCTGGCGGAAAGACTCGCCGCCGCCATGGCCGCCACGGCGGATCGGGATCGCCTTACCCTGACCCTGGCGGTGAATTACGGCGGCCGTGACGAATTGGCCCGGGCGGCCCGGAAGGCGGCGGCGGAATTAATGTTCGCCGGGCGGGCGGTGACGGAACTGGATCAGGAGGGGATCGCCCGGCACCTCGACACGGCGGGGCTGCCGGATCCGGATTTGCTGATTCGGACTGCCGGGGAGATGCGTTTGTCCAATTTTTTGGTTTGGCAGAGCGCTTATGCCGAATTGTATTTTACCTCGTGTCGCTGGCCGGAGTTTGACGCCGGGGATTTTGATGTGGCGTTGGCGGAGTATGCGAAGAGGGTGCGGAAGTTTGGCAGTGTGACGCATTCCCATGGGCCGGATTCGCCGCAAGGTATTGTCTAAAAAAATAGCGGTAAAGAAGCGGGGGGATAAAATAAAACCCGGAGGGGGGATTTTTTTGTTACGGGTGGTTCCCCTGTTTTACACCAATAACAAGTCAAA
>JAVBRG010000186.1:0-18340 GCA_031548195.1 Planctomycetota bacterium
CGTACTCTTCGTCAGTCTCCGCCGCCCCGCGATTTTTACTCTCTATACCGCCGAGAGTAAAAATAGCTCTTGCGGCTGCGACTTCCTCGATTACGGCCAAAATAGCCGTCTTATAAACAAAGGAATTTAAGGGACGATACAGTAGCTAAGGTCGTTCTTGGCGAAAGCGCATTTTTCGAAAAAGGAGATGCAATGAAAAGTCCCAAGAATCTCGGCGAAAGCGACAAAATCAAGGCGAAAGTGCCGGTCATCGGCGTCTTCGCCACCCACGACCCGAGAGTCAAGGAAACGTTCTGGGTCAGGGGCAAGAACATCGTCAAAATGACGGCGGAGGTCATCGCCAAAGCGGTAAAACTCCCCGGCGGGGTGTCACCGGAAGTGGTCTACACCACCACCCTGGTAAAAGAGGAAAAATCCGCCGACATCGCCGCCCGCCAGCTCCTCGAGGCCGGCGCCGACATCCTGGTCTGCGTCCCCGACGCCTGGTGCTTCCCCCAGCCCTCGCTCATGTCCTTCATGGCCCATTTCCCCAGGGAAATCCCCCTGAACGTCACCTGCGGCAATTCCGCCACCCTCCCCGGGGTCGTCTTCGCCCAGGCGGTCGTCGGGGCCTTCGCCCAGTCGGGGCGGATGGTGCACCTGAACGTCGGCACCTGGCCGGACACCGGCGACGATCCGAAAATGACCCAGGGGACCGCCGACGCCCTGATCGAATGGTGTCAGGCCGCCCTCGCCCACGTCGGCCTGAAAGGCCGCCGGGTGGTGATTTTCGGCCACGACTCCATGGGCATGGAAACGGCCCTCGCCCACATCATCCCGGTCCGCCGCGCCTTCGGCCTGGAAATCACCCGCCTGGACATGAAGTACCTGGCCGACTCCCTCACCAAAAAATCCTACAAGGAAGAGGAACTCAAGGCCCTCCGGGCCTGGATTGACAAGATGGTCGGGGACCGCCTCATCCTGAAAACCAAGGAGCAGGGTGAGCTCTTCAACCAAAGCCTGGCCATGTACCTGATTGTCCGCGACGTCATGGCCGACCTGAACGCGGTCGGCGGCGGCTTCATGAGCCAGCTCGAATGGGGTTCCGACCCCCGCCTCCTCCCCCGGCCGGTCGCCGACGTCATGGAGTCCCTCTTCAACTCGACCTTCGACCACAATGGCCACAAGGCGCCCATTCCCTACGCGACCGAATCCGACGCCCAGGCGCTTTTGACCATGCTCTACTTCACCTGGCTCTCCGGCGGGAATCCGCCCCTCTTCATGGATTTCCGTAAAGTCTGGGAACCGGCTGAAATCAAGGCGATGGCGGACAAGCTGGGCGTCAAGCCGAAAGCGAACGACCTCTGGGCCACGAAAGGCTTTGTCGACGGCAACAATTCCGGCGCCGCCTCCTTCGACTGGGCCGCCCTCCCCGGCGCGAAACCGGCCGAGGCGATGGCCAAAGTCTCCATGCCCCTGGCCGACCCCGACTACTTCCCCGGCGGCGGCAATAGCGTCACCTTCGTCACCCCGGGCGGTATCGAAGGCATCGCCGGCCGCATGGCCTACAGCGCCCTCTCCGGCGACTTCACCCTGATTTGGGACGAAGCCGTCACCACCGAAATGCCCCACGAACTTTCCGAGGCGGTCCGGAAAACCTCCGCCTACGACTGGCCCCACACCTGGGTGGTGCCGAAGTACGCGTCCATGGTCGAGTACAAGCATTACGCGCCGGCCAATCACCTGCACATGATTTGGGGCCTGAAGCCGGCGACCCTGCAGTACTGGATGGATTTGGCGCATGTCCAGTCGGGGACGCCCTGGGCGGCGCGGCCGAGCTTTGTCGAAGGGACGGACCGGCCGCAACCGCTGGTGCATCTCCTGAACGGCGGCGAAGCGACGGCGAAGCGTTTATTCAAGATTTGACCGGGACGGCGCCATCAGCCCATTTTAAGGGAGATTTTATTTATGCTGAAGACGGAAATTATTCATCCAGCCCTGCTGCGCGGCTTGGCCGAGGCGGGACACGGGGCGCGGATTTTGATTGGCGACGCGAATTACCCGGTGACCAGCAAGTCGAATCCCTTGGCGCGGCGGGTATTTTTGAACTTCGTGCCGGGGATGGTTTGCGGCGTGGACATCGTCAAGGCTTTGGCGGCGACGATTCCGATCGAGTCGGCGGGGTACATGACCCCGGACGACGGTTCGAAACCGGAGATTGTCCAGGAATATCACCGGATCATCGGCGAGGACATTCCTTTCCAGGGCTACGGGCGCTTTCCGTTTTACGACGAGGCGTCCGGCCCCGATACGGTCTTGGTCATCGCCACCGGCGAGCAGCGGTTTTACGCGAATTTGCTCATCACGGTGGGGGTGAGAAAACAGTAGGCCCTGCGTAGCGATGGAAAAAGGGGCGGCCGGAATAGTCCGGCCGCCCCTTTATGTATACTGACAGCGGAGTCGTCATCCCTTTTTGCTAAACCCTAAAAATCGCTGTCGCCGACATCATGATGACACGAAACACACCAAATCGTCTTCGGTATAAACCGGTTCGCCAATATCGTCCTTAATCGCCCCCGCCGCAATCGAAAACCCCTGGATCGCGTTCTGGAAATCGTTTTGATCCCCAATCACCATCAGGAGGCCCGTCTGCGCCAGACCGCTAGGCAAAACGAAATACTGGATAGCCTCCTCCAACGGTTCGTCATCCATGCTCATCGAAGTGAATGGGGTGCCGTTTTTATCGAAGTCGCCTTTTTCCGCCAGCCGGTTGAAAATATCCACCAGCGCCCCGCTCTCCTCGCCCCGGCATACCGCCTGCACACAGCCGTGGTCGATCAATTTCTCGGCGTAATTTTTCAGCATTGCCTCGTCGACGTTGCCGGTCAAATCCACCAGAGCGGTGAAGGTCCCGGCCGGGAAGGGAAAGCGCAATTCCGCCCCGTGCGCCCGCATCGCATAAAAACGTTGATCATGAATAGTGCCCAAGCTTATTCCCCCGACCATACCAGCCAATACCGCTTCGCGTTGTCGAGCGGTGCCGTTAAAAAAAGATTCCGTCACGTCCCATCCCTTCCAGGTTCAGAAGTCGGCCCGGCCGCCTGTCAGGGTCTCCCCCCTGCGCGAGATGCAAAAGGACCTATCCCCGGTTATCCCCGAAATTCGCTCCCCGTTTGGTTCGGTCCGTGTGGGCCAAACCATTGGGCAACAAGGCGTTTTCCAAACACCTTTCCCCGGACCTGCCGCCAGCTCCGGGTTTAGTCAAGGCCACGCTTAGGTAACGCCAATCGCAACCAGGGAAATTATTCACTTTATCGGATTTTCGTCAAGCCCATTTTCCGGCCTATTATTGCCTTTGTCCCGCTTATCTTTATAATATGAAATTCGGGCTTGATACTTGTTCCGGCCCTCCCCATCGGGAACCGGAGTTACAGGCCGTTTTTTTGGCAAAAACTATCCCGACCATCCGGAGATCCCATGCCCGCAAGCATCATCGACGGCAAAGCCGAAACCGCCCAAATTATTTTCCACGTCGAGTCGGGGGTCGCCGAACTCCAGCGTCTCGGAAAAAAAGCCTGTCTCGCCGCCGTCCAGGCCAATGACGACCCCGGTTCCGTCTGGTACGCCAAGGCGCAAGCCAAACATTGTGAAGAACACGGCATAAACCACCGCCTTATCAGGCTCCCCCCCGACAGCCCCACCCAAACCATTCGGGAACAACTTGACCTCCTGTCCCGCGATCCCGACGTTTCCGGCATTATCCTGCTCACTCCCCTACCGGCCGGAACCGATTACCTCGCTTTGGTCCAGTCCATCCACCCCCAAAAGGATGCCGAGGGCGTCCATCCCGCCAATATGGGACAGCTGCTCGTTTCCACCCGGGTCAATCCCGCCCCCTGTACCGCCATGGCGGCTTTGAAATTGATTAAGAGCGTCCGGCCCGAGCTTTCCGGCGCCCGGGCCCTGGTTATCGGCCGCAGCGCCACGGTCGGAAAACCGCTGGGGCTGCTGCTTTTGGCCGAACACGCCACCGTCACCATCGCCCACACCCGCTCCGACCTCCGCGCTTGCATGCTCGAAGCCGAAGTGGTCGTGGCCGCCGCCGGCGCTTCCGGCGCCCGCTGGAAAGTTTATGAAAAAAAGCTCAGCGCCTGG
This sequence comes from Planctomycetota bacterium, assembly GCA_031548195.1. Lineage (GTDB taxonomy): Bacteria > Planctomycetota > SZUA-567 > SZUA-567 > SZUA-567 > JAJBSZ01. Next base: position 4,135 of record JAVBRG010000186.1, read on the forward strand.
AAAAACGGCCAAGGCGAAAAACCGGACCGCCCCAGCCTCGAACCCCTGGTCACCATGGACATGGTGCGTCGGGGCGCCGTGGTCATCGACGTCGGCGACAATCACCTCCCTGTCTCCCTGGACCAGAATGGCGAACCGACTTTGGACGGCAAGGGCCGTCCCGCCATGCGTTATGCCGGCGACGTCGATTTCGACAAAGTGCGGGAAGTGGCAGGCTACATCACCAATCCCCGCGGCAGCGTCGGGCCGGTCACAAACGCCTATCTTTTACTTAACGTGGTGCGGGCCGCATTGGGCTTGGCGGGGGTTTCTGGACGATGATTATCCTCGGGGTCGATTTGGGCGACCGCCGGGTCGGTTTCGCCATATCGGACGAGGCGGAACGTCTGGCGGTGCCGTCGGGTTTCGCCCCGGTGCGCAGTCTCGACCAAGCCTTGGCCGCCGTTTTGGCGAAAAAGGCGGCGGAAGGGGCGGAGCTGATTCTTCTGGGAAATCCCGTAAACATGGACGGCCGTCCCGGTCCGAAAGCGCGCGAAGCCGCCCTCTTCGCCAGCCGTTTGGAGGAGAACGGCGCGGCGGTGCGTTTGTGGGACGAACGCCTGACCACCAGCGAGGCGACCCGGCTTCTGAAGGAGGCCGAACATTCCCGCCGGCGGCGGAAGACGCTGGTCGACGCCCATGCCGCCCAGCGTTTATTGGAATCATTTCTCGAGTGGCGGAAAAGGGGCGGGTGAATTTCCCCAGCGTTCGGGATAACGTTACTTTTCCCTGCATTTACCAGTTTTTTCGAGCCGACGGCCAAGCCGCCCCTATCCGACAAGGAAGGTTATCCCGCCGCCTCCGCTTCATAAACGGCGATTTCGCCAATTTGCGGATTGACATGGCGATAGGTATTTTTATTATAATATAAAATACATATGACAGCGTCTTGTCGGCGGTTTTCAGGTTATTTCCGCGGAACCCGGGAGCGCTTCGGGACCGCGATGAATTGGGAGCGGGGAAAAGTGTCGTTGCTTCTAGGCTTATTCACAGCCCTGATTTTCCTGTACAAGTTCGGCCGGAAGCATATTCCGGTCCGCTCCTGTGCGTTTTCGGGCGATTTGGCGGCGGCTGGGGCGGAGGTTGCCGTCCCGCAGCCGCCGGTTTCCACTGCTCGAAAAATGCTTATTCCCAGACCTCTACGTTCTTCCTATCGCATCAGTCACCGGCAGCCGGCGCATTCACCGCCGGCAGGAAGCGCGCATTGGACTTATCCCTAACCTGACCAACCGTACCAGCCCGGTAACAAAGTCGCTTGTCGTCGATTTCGGCTTGTAGGTTCGAAAGACGAGCCCAAAAAAATAAGCAACTATGGGCATATTGGCGTTTTTTTGGGCCGAAGTATTTCGGACCTACAAGCCTAAAGCGGCGGCAATGGACTTTGTTACCGGGCTGTTAAATATCCATCACCATCCTGTGGTAGGGGAAATTGGCAATCCGCACCTCCTCCTTGGTGGTGAAGCCGAGACGTTTATACAGCGCCTCGGCGCGCGGTTTCCCTTCGGAGACCAGCAGGCTGGCCTGTTTGAAGCCTAGCCGCCGGGCCTTTTCCAGCGCCGCCGCTATCAATTTCCGGCCCAAGCCGTGGCTGCGATATTGCGCCGAGACCCCGGCGGTGCAAAGGTAGTAGCTCCCCGGTACGCCTTCGAAAAACAGGCGGGGCAGATCGTATCCGTGCCGGTTGACGTATTCGAGAATCAGGCGGTCCAAATCCGGTTGCTGGTCGGCCGGAAAGGCGAGGATGGACCCGACGGCCGTGCCGGCCATGTCGGCGACGAGATGATGGACGATACTGTAGCGGTTGGTTATCGGAGACAGGATATAGTCGGCCATGACGCCGAGGGCTTTTTGCCGATCGTTGGTGCAGGTATAGAAGGGGAGCATCTCGCTTTCGGCCATGGCGATGAATTCGGCGATGGCGGGGGCGTCGGCGGGTTCGGCGGGACGGATGACGGGGGGTTTTCGGACCGGGTCGGTCTGCATGGGGCGGCTCCTCTGGGCGAAGGGACGGCGGCAAGTTTAAAGATACGGTCTGGCGAGCCTTTTACGTTGACAAGGGCATTTTCCTCACGTCTAATATCTTTACGTAAATTCGATATTTTTTCAATTACGAAAACGGACAGGCGACTATGACGTCGGCCAGAAAAAAAATCATGTTGGTTGACGACAATCTCACCAACTTAACGGCCGGGAAAAACGCCCTGACCGATAGTTATGATGTCCTACCCGCCACTTCCGGCGAAAAAATGTTCAAGCTCATGGCCCGCGCCAGGCCGGACTTAATCCTACTTGACGTGGAAATGCCGGAAATGGACGGCTACGCGGTCATCAAAATTCTCAAGTCGAATTCGGATACACGGGACATTCCGGTGATTTTCCTCACCGCCATGACCGACCATGGCTCGGAACTCGAGGGACTGTCCCTGGGGGCTATCGACTACATCACGAAACCCTTTTCGAAACCCCTGCTGCTGAAACGCATCGAACTTCACCTGCTGGTCGAGGAACAGAAACGGCAACTGCAGGACTACAACGACAACCTGCAGCACATGGTCCTCGACAAAACCCGCACCATCGTCGAACTGCAACAGGTCCTGTTCGAAATCCTCGCCGAAGTGGTCGAGTACCGGGACGACGTCACCGGAGGCCATATCGACCGCACCCGCAGCTATGTGCGGATCCTCCTGGACGAACTCCGCCGCCGGAACGATTACGTCGGGGAAATGGCCGGCTGGGATTTCGATTTGGTCATCCTCTCCTCGCAACTCCACGACATCGGGAAGGTCGCGGTCAGGGATCAGATCCTCCTCAAACCGGGCAAGCTTACCACGGAGGAATTCGCCGAGATGAAGCGCCACACCGACTATGGCGCCAAAATCCTCGCCAAGATCGAATCCGGCACCCGGGAAAGCAAATTCATCGAGCACGCCACCGTCATGGCCCTCCGCCACCACGAACGCTGGGACGGAACCGGTTACCCCGGCGGGCTCGCCGGCACCGACATCCCCCTGCAGGGCCGCCTGATGGCGGTCGCGGATGTCTACGACGCCCTGATTAGCGATCGGCCCTACAAATCGGCCATGAGCCACCAGGAGGCGGCGCGAATCATCATCGAAAGCGGCGGCAGTCATTTCGATCCGAAGCTGGTCGAAGCGTTCCGGGCGGTGGAGGGCGAATTCGCCAAAACCACGCAGACGCAAGGAAACGAAGCGTGAAATACTGGAAAGTCATCAAGACGAATTACCAGCAGCTCCTCTTCGTCTGCGCCGCCTTCGTCGCCATGGCGCTGGTGTCCTGCCTCTACGTAGCCCAGATCATGCGCCGGCAGATGGACCTCTACGCCGAAAGCGTCATCGTCTTCTCCCAGAGCCGCATGCAGAACCTGATCGCCCAGCAGCAAAACGCCATTCTGGACGCCGCCACCGCCATCACCGAAGCCGTGAACCGGAACGTCGGCAATGACGAACTCATCCGCCTCATGACCATCTGGATGAAAAATTTCACCGACCCGGTAAACGTCGGCCCCCCTTTCCTGGCCATCTACGGACACATCGACGGCAAATTCGTGAACGGCATCGGCTGGATACCCGGGGATGACTACCTCCCCCACACCCGGCCCTGGTATACCGGCGCCGTCTCCCGGCCGGGGGAAATCTTCCACACCGAACCTTACGCCGATTTCCGCACCGGGGACATCGTCGGCTCAATGTCCAAAACCATCATCGACCGCGACGGCAAAGTCCGCGGCGTCCTCTCCATCGATTACGTTATGAACACCATACTTAACGAGGTCCTCACCCTGAAGCTCGCCGCCGGCGGTTCGGGTATGCTCATCGACAGCAATTACCGCCTCTCCGCCTACCCCAACAAAAAACTGGTCGGCCGGGACATCCGCGACATCCCCGGCTTCATGCCGGTCTACGAACTGCTCGGCAAAAACAATCCCGCCGAAAAAATGGTCGAATTCGTCGACGACCGCGGCGTCAAATCCGTCGGCTTCTTCGGCCACCTCGCCAACGGCTGGCACCTCGGTCTCGTCTCCCCCTTGAACAATTATTACCGCGACGTCTCCCGCATGATCCCCATCATCGGCGCCCTCGCCCTGGTCCTGATGTCCGCCCTCTGCCTCATCCTCATCCGCCTCTTCATCGCCCGCGACGCCGCCGACGAAAAAAACCGCTCCAAAAGCTCCTTCCTCGCCCGCGTCTCCCACGAAATCCGCACGCCCCTGAACGCCATCATCGGCTTGTCGGAACTCCTCATGCAAAACGAGCACGAACTGTCCTCGAAAAACCGCTCCTACGCCCTGAATATCAAGCAGGCCGGCGGCAACCTCCTTTCCATAATCAACGACATCCTCGATTTCTCCAAGATGGAAGCGGGGAAATTGGAAATCGTCCCCGCTCCCTATCTCCTCGCCTCGCTCGTCAACGACCTGGTGAACATCATCCGCATCCGGCTGAGGGAAAAATCCATCCAGTTCTTCGTGCAGGTCGACGCGAACATCCCCGGCCTCATAGTCGGCGACGTCGTCCGTGTCCGCGAAATGCTCCTGAACCTACTCTCGAACGCGGTCAAATACACCAACAGCGGCTTCGTCAACTTCACCATCCACTCCTCCCCCCAAGTCAACGCCCTCACCGCCGGCGCCCCCTTCCAACTGCAAATCACCGTCGAAGACACCGGCATCGGCATCAAGGAGGAGGACCTCAGCCGCCTCTTCGGCGACTTCGTCAGAATCGACCACACCATCAACATGGGCGTCGAAGGCACCGGCCTCGGCCTCGCCATCACCAATAACCTCGCCCGGCTCATGAAGGGCACCATAACCGCCTCCAGCCAACCCGGCCGCGGCTCGACCTTCAACGTCGCCATCCCCCAAATCACCGGCGGCTCCGAACCGTTCGCCCGGGTCGAGGACGCTAAAACGAAACGCCTCCTCCTCTTCGAGGACCGCCCCCTCTACTCCCAGGCCCTCGGCTATATCCTCAAGGACCTCAAGGTCGAACACCGCCACGTCGCCAGCCCGTCCGACTTCGCCAACAGCCTCCTGACCAGGAACTACTCCCACATCGTCCTGCCCGGGGAAAGACTCCCCGTCCTCCGGCCCCATATCGCCGCCTCCGCCCCCGACGCCATGGTCGCCATTCTCACCGACGATCACCTTTCCATGGCCAACGACCAGGACGTCCAGCAACTGGTTCTCCCAGTTTACTCCCTCCAGCTGGCGAACTTCCTCAACAACATCCCCGACCTCGACGGTTACGAGGAACAGGCCGCGTCCTCCGGCGTCCGTTTCGTCGCCCCCAGCGCCCGCATCCTGGTGGTGGACGATTTCCAGACCAACCTGATGGTCACCGAAGGCCTGCTCTTGCGCTACGAAGCGAAAATCGACCTCGCCCCCAGCGGCCGGGCAGCCATAGACATGGTCGCGGCAACCGACTACGATTTGGTTTTCATGGATCACATGATGCCGGAAATGGACGGCGTCGAGGCGACGAAACGCATTCGCGCCCTGCCGGACGAAAAATTCAAAAAATTACCCATCATCGCCTTGACCGCCAATGCCATCTTCGGCATGCGGGAGATGTTCCTGGCGAACGGATTCGATGATTTCCTCCCCAAGCCCATCGAAACGAACAAGCTTAACGCGATGCTGTTGAAGTGGATTCCCGCCGCCAAACAATCCCGTCCCAACAAGGGCGGAAGTTCGGTGCTGCGAATTACGGAGGCGATAATGAAGAAAGCGGGTTTGATCATCGGCATGGATGTCGGCTTGGGGCTGGAACGCACCGGCGGCGACATGGACACGTTCCGCCGCATTCTGGAGGTGTTCGTGAAAGACGGCTGGAAGGGGTCGGCGGCCCTGAACGATTGCCTGGACAGGGCGGATTTGAAAAATTACACCATTCACGTCCACGCCTTGAAGAGCGCCTGCGCGACCGTGGGCGCCCTGGAACTGTCCGACCAGGCCGCCCGCCTGGAGGCGGCGGGCCGGGCCGGAAACATGGCGTATGTGACGGATAACACCGGGCCGTTCCTCAACAATTTGCGCCAGACCCTGGAATCGACGGCGGTATACCTGGGTTCCGCGGCGCCGGCGGCGGATAATCCCGACGCCCCGCCTCGGGGGCCGGATTCTCCCGCCGGGTCGGCCGGCAGGGCGGCGGAGAATCCGCCCGGGGCACTTCTGCCGGAAGAGGCGATTGCCGATTTCCAGGCTTTGGGGAGGGCTTTCGCCGACACCGACACCGGGGCGATTGACCGGCTGTTGGCGCGTTTGGAGGGGGCGAACCTGCCCGCCCCGGTGCGTAAATCCCTAAGCCGGATCGGCGAATATTATTTACAGGTGGAGTACGAGGAGGCGGAGGCGGAGATCGGGAGGATTGTCAGGGCCGCGTTCGACAGCGGGGCGGGGGACTGAAATTCCGGCGAAAACGCCCCATGCCCAGCGGCGACGGGCGGTTTAATCGCCGCTTGGCAAAACTCCGGTTTTATCGATATCGCCCGGTCGTCATGGTTACAGTCCCGCGTAAACCTCGGCGATTTGTCCCGCCACCAGGTTCATGTCGAAATATTTCCGCGCCCGCTCCCGGCCCGCCTTGCCCATCTGCTCCCTCAGCGGGCGATTGTTAATAATCCCGAGGAGCTTTTCCTGCAAATCGCCCATCCCTTCCAGGAGAACGCCGCTTTTCCCATCCTCGACCAGCTCCGGAAAACAGCCGCTTTTAAGCAGCAAAACTCCCCGCCCCGCCGCCAGCGCCGCCTCGGCCATAAACCCCGCCCCGTCCGTCCGGGACAAATCCACAAACAGATCCGCCGCCGCCAGAAGCCGCTGATAAGCCCGGTCGGGCTCGAGGATGGTGACGTCCTTTTCCAGCGCCAGGATTTTCCGCTGGCGTTCGATTTCCCCGCGCCACTCGCCCTCGCCCATCAGAAACAGGTGGCATTGATTGCGGGCCGCCATGACCTCGGGCCAGACTTCCAGCAGTTCCAATTGTCCCCGGTTCGCGGCCATTTGCGCGACGTTCACGATAAAGAGCGGCTTTTCCTTGTCGGGACAATACTTGTCCCGGAAACCGCCGCGGATGCCGTCCCGGTCTTCCACCGCCCGGTCGGCCGCCGCGATGTTCGCCCCGGCATAGGCGACCCGGATCTTGCCGCCGGAGGGGGTGTTCCGGACGTTGAACAGTTCCGCCGCCGCTTGGGAGGGGCAGACAACCGCCGCCACACCGCGTCCGTATTCTCCGGAACCCGGCGAATCGTCGAGGTTATAGCGGCTGGTGACGATTTTGACCCCCTTCAGGAACCAGCCGGCGCGGTCAAGCATGACGGCGGCGTCCGGGTCGTGGACGTGGACGATGCCGGCGCCGGATTGGCGGATCAGGTCGGCGAGGGCTTTCCAGTTCAGGGGGTTCAGGCTCTTTTCCAGGAGGAAGGGGGTGGCTTCCACGCCGGAGGCTTCGGCCAGGTCCCAGCCGTGCGAGTGCTCGGGGGCGAGGATGGTGGAGGTGAGGCCGTGCTCCCGGAGAGCCGCCGCCAATTGGGCGACGCGGGCAAAAAGTTCCCAGTTGTGGTCGTGCGAGGCGATGTGTATGATTTTTTTGGGGTCGGTCATGGAGCGTCTCCGGTCGGGTTTCAACTTTCGCCGAAAAGTTTATCATAGTATTCCCGGTCGTTTGGGCAAAGGTTTTTTTGGAGGAATGCCATGCGGACACGTTTTGGCAGGGGAATATTGGAATTGGCGGAAGGCGACATCACCTTGCAGAGGGTCGACGCGATTGTGAATGCGGCGAACAGCGCCTTGGCGGGAGGCGGTGGCGTCGACGGGGCGATTCACCGCCGGGGTGGGCCGAGAATCATGCAGGAGTGCCGTCTAATTGGGCATTGCCCGACCGGGCAGACGGTTTTGACCGGGGCGGGGGAGCTTGAGGCGCGTTTTGTTTTGCATACGGTGGGGCCGGTGTGGCGCGGGGGCGGGTCGGGGGAGGCGGGACTGCTCGCGTCCTGCTACCGGACGGCCTTGAAATTGGCGCAAGAGCACGAATGCAAATCGGTGGCGTTCCCCAGCATTTCCACCGGGGTTTACGGTTATCCCCTGGAAGCGGCGGCGGAAGTGGCGTTGCGGGAAATCGCCGAATTTTTGACGACGCATGAATTGCCGGAATTGGTGCGGATGGTTTTATTGGGGGACGAGGCGTATGCGGTTTATGAGCGGGTTATGGAGGGGATGATGAAGCAGGGGCGGGGGAAGCGGGTTGATGACGCATATTAACGAATCATTTCAATCCTGGCAAAATCCTTCGCGGCGAGAAACGCTCTATCGGCAGTCTGAACCGGTATTCGCAATGAAGATGCCAAAGCGATTGCTACGCCATCGCCTAAGTTCAGGGCTGGCGCAACACTACGTATATTAGCAACCACTTCCGCCCATCGGCGATTGAACCCCTCTACGGTTTCCATTCCAATCCGTTCAAGCCAATCCAAAGTGTCACGAGTCGACCATTCATCCGGATTTTTTTTGGGAATTGTAAAAGCGATTTCACTGATATTTATTTCGTGCATAACGCAACCGCCTCGACGAAGCTGGGCAAAGGTGATGCCACCGCCCGTTTCGTTGCGCCAATACGCAACTATCGCCGAAGTATCACAAACAATTCTATGCTTCATTATCCGTCTCGTTATGTCGCTCGGCGATGAATTCATCAACGGATGTATTGGCAAACAGCGGCGCAAAAGCGACCCGGAACTCTTCCAAGATGAGTTCGCGTTCTTTCATTGGCAGGGAGCGAAATTTTTCCGAGGCTTTTGTATTGATTACCATATCCAATTGCGGTCGTAGCCGCTTAGGCCGTTTGACATTTTTTTTGGCAAAATCCTTGGTGGCTGGTGTCATAACTGTATCCTTGCATGCATTGCCATTTAACGCCGGTTTCAGGCAATTATAGCGAATGGGATGCGGCAGGCCAAAGGAATAGGTGTTCGGCATATATACAAAAAAAGTTATTCCACCAAACCCGCCGTCAAGAGCGCCTCGGCCAAACTCAGGTCCGCCGGGGAGGTTATCTTTAGATTGTACTCGCCGTCCAGCACCGCGCCTACGGCGCCGCCCATTTCCTCGACCAATTGCGCGTCGTCGGTAATCCGGTTGCCGAGACCGCCGGTCCGCATCCCGTATTCGTAAGCTTCGATTAAAACGTCCGACTTGAACACTTGCGGAGTTCCCACCCGCATCAGGCCGGCCCGGCGCACCGTCGCCTCCACCCGGTCGCCGCTGACCCGTTTGACCGTGTCGGACAAGGGCCGCACCGGGATGGCCGCCCCGACCCGCCGCGCCGTCGCCACCAGGGCTTCCGCCACATCCAGTGAAAAAAACGGCCGCACCGCGTCGTGCACCGCCACCATTTCCGCCTTCGCCCCCACCACTTCCAGGCCGTTCCAGACCGATTCCGCCCGCGACTCGCCCCCGGCCACCACCAGTTCCACCCCGGCCGCGTGCAGTTCCTCCCAGCGTTCGTCCTGCAAATACGCCACGTCGTCCTGGTGAGCCACGACGATAATCTCCAAAAGGCCCCGCAAACGCTGCAGCTTCCGGCAGGTGCGGAGAATTATCGCCTCGCCCCCCACCGCCAGAAACGGTTTACGCACTCCCCCCCCCATGCGTTCGCTAATCCCGGCGGCGGGGATAATCACGCTGAGGTCGTTTTCATTGACGTCCAGTCCGGCGTTAATCATGTCTTTCCCCTCAGCGAAGGCAGGGAAAACGCGCCGGGGAAGGGCGCGGGTTTGGCAGGCCGCCTTGCCGGGTCGGCCGCCGGCCGGCCGGCATGGTTACGCCCCAAGGAAAAGGCGAAAAGCGGCGCGGGCGGGTTTAACCTCGGTTCGAGTCGGCAAGAGGCGGAATGGCGGGGAATTTCGCCAAGCCAAGGCGCCGCCACGACGAGACGCCCCACCGCCACTGCCGACGGTTTGGGTAAAAAACTCCCTGCCAGACCCCGCACGGCGGGGAAGCACCAGCTCACCCGGCGCGGGGGGAAGACCGGCCGGCCAGCCCCTTCCGCCGCCTCCCCTTTCAGCGTCGCCGGTTCCCTTTTCTCCAATATGATGTCGGAAAAACCGTCGGTCTGCCGCGCGAACAGTTTGCCTTGCCGGATCAGCTCCAGCACGGCGATGAAAAAGCCGAGCATTTCGAAACGGTTTGGCACACCCGACAAGAGAAAGGAAAAACGCGTCCGGCCCTTTTCCCTCAGAACCATTTCGATCTGCTCCACCCGGGTGGAAATCGGCACTTCCTCGGTGGTAATCACGTCCGGCACCGCCAGCCGATCGATTAACCCCTGGAAGGCGGAAAGGAGGTCCAGACTGTCCTGGTCCGTTTCCCCCTCCGCCGCCGGGGTGACGATGCGGAATTCCAGGCGGGGGGAGACGCGGGGGAAACGCCTGGACTGTTCATCCGCCAATTCCCCCAGGAGTCGGGCCGCGTCCTTGAAGCGGCGGTATTCCAAAAGGGCCGCGACCAAACCGGAACGCGGATCGAAATCGTCTTCCTCGCCTTCCTCGCCGGCCTCGCCCTCCTCAGGCGGCACCAGGAGCCGGAGCTTGATTTCCATCAGGCGGGAGGCGAGGTCGAGAAATTCCGCCCCTTCATCGACATTGACGATGTCCATCCGGGCCAGTTCATCCAGATAGCTCTGGAGCAGCCTGGCGATGGGGATGTCGTAAATGTCGATTTCGTCGCGGAGAATGAGACTGTGCAGGAGGCCCAGCGGGCCGTTGAAGGTGTCGGGGATGGTGACGTTGAGACTCATGGGGAGGGTCCACTGTTCCTTGCTGAAGTTTTGCAAAGTGGCGATTAAACCGCCAATCGCCGCTTTGCAAAAATCATTTTTCCCAGAATTTCAAATGTTCTTGATTTTACAAAATCGCCATACGGCGGTTTGAATGGTGATTTTGCATTAGTCCAGTTCCTTACAGATGGTTGCGGTTATCGGGCTGGCTTATTTCGCCGCCATTCACGGCTGCCCTTTCGGCAAGGCCCGGGTTTGCGGGGCGGGACGCAAGGTTTTCAGGCGTAGACCGTGTTCGACCTTGGGCGCTGACGCCGGGGCGGGAGAGACCTGGGCTGGGGGATAGGATGGGCCGCCGGGCAGTTTTTTGTGGTCACGCGCGGGGGGGATGGGGCGAATATCCCGACGCGCCCGGGGAGGCGCGTCCTTGGACGCGGGATAGGCGGGGCCAAAGGACTGGAGAGCGGCCTGGTCGTGATTGCCGCGCAGACGGAAGCGCTCCATCATGTTGCGCAGGGCCTCGGCCTGACGCAGGAGGGCGATGGCGGCGGAAGCGGTTTCGTTGGCCGACAGGGTGTTGTGCTGGGTGACCCTATCGATTTGCGAAAGGCCGTTGGCTATTTGCCCGATGCCGTTCGACTGTTCGTTCGAGGAACGGGCGATTTCCTGGAACAGATCCGCCACTTTTCCGGCGTTGTCGACGATTTCCCGGAGTACGCTGTCGGTGTGTTCGGCCAGGGTCGCCCCCTTTTCCAATTTCGCCACCGTTACTTCCAGCATCTGCGCCGTGTCCTGGGCCGCCTTGGCGGAGCGCCCGGCCAGGCTCCTGACTTCGTCGGCGACAATCGAGAAGCCGCGGCCGTGCCGGCCGGCCCGGGCCGCCTCCACCGCCGCGTTCAAGGCCAGGAGATTGGTCTGGAAGGCGATGTCGTCAATCAGCTTCACGACGGCGGCGATTTGCGCGCTGGTGGCTTGCAGGTCCTTCATGGCGGCGATCATCTCGGCGACCGCGTCGTAGCCCCGGTCCACGGCGGCGCGGCTGGCGGCGGCGAGTTTGTCGGCGACGTCGGCGGAGGAGGCGTTGGCGCGGGTCTTTTCGCCGATTTGGGAAATCGAGGCGGAGATTTCCTCGAGGGAGGAGGCCGTTTCAATCGCCCCCTGCGAAAGGGTTTGGCTGGCGTTGTTGATGGCGCTGGCGCCAGTGGTGACTTGGCTTACCGCCACGTTGACCTGCTGGAGCGTTTCGTTGGTGACGTTGAGCATTTGCCCGACCGCCAGACCCAATTCATCCTGGTTCGAGCGCATTTCCAGCTTGCTGGTGTAGTCGCCGTCGGCGATGGACTTGAAGACCCCGACTTCCTTCCTTTGGCTTTCAATCAGCTTCTGGATGGCGTTGGTGAGGAGGCCTGTTTCGCCGCGCTGGGCCAGCAGCTCCGGTTCGACGTTGTGGCGGAGGTTGCCGTCCGCGACCCGGGCGATGTGGGTCACCCCGGCGAGAATCGGCCGGGAGATGCGGCTGGAAAGGAAAAGGCCGAGGACAATCGACAACAGGAAGGCGGCGATGACGAAGAAAATCTGCCAGCGGGAGTAGGTTTGGGCGGTATGGAGGGAGGAGTCGACGGCGGCGACGGCGTTGTCGCGAATCATGTCGACCAGTTCGTCGAGGTGCTGGTTGGCCTGGTCCCGGTATTCGCGCAGTTCCGAAAAGGCCAGGTCGAAGGCCTGGTTGGCGATGCGGTCGAACTGGCGGCCGCCGCGGATGCCCTGGGAGAGGAGTTCCTCCTGTTTGTGGAGGATGTCCAGGAGTTCGTTTTGTTTGGCGGTCCAGGCGTCCCAGGCGGCCCTGAAGGCACGCCAGGCGGCGAGTTGGTCGGGGGTGAGGCCGAGTTTTTCGAAGCCTTCCGAGGCGGTTTGCGCGTCCTTGTAGGCTTTTTCGATATCCTGGTAATTGCGCTGGCGGATGTCCTGGTCGGAAAGCTGGCGAATCAGGAGCGTGCGTTCGGCAGCCATGATGGTGGACTGCGCTTCTTTGATGGTGGAGATCCTCAGGAGCGACTGCAGGTTGTCATGCCCGATATGGCGCATGGAGCTTTCCAGGCGGTTGAAGGGGATGAGGCTGCTGATGCCGGCGGTGAGGGCGATTAAGGCGATCAGGCCGAACCCCAGGAATAATTTCGCCTTGATACTGCCGGTCAGTTTGTGCAAAAGAGACATATTAGGCCGTTCTTCGCTTGGGGTTTGCCAAAACAACCTTGTTTCGATCCTGCTGCCCGGGTCGTGTGCGCCAAAAATTTTCCCCCGGTCCGCCGGCTATAAATGTTTGCCGCGAACAGAGTCCCCGGTTTAAAAAATGTGACGGCTTGAATTTGCAGAGGCTCTTACCCAAAGAGTAGGCGGAAAAATGCGGCGGATGGCTGGCCGCATGGGTGTGGCGGGTGCACAATCGCTGGCACGCCAACGGCGGGCGCCGACCCGACCGCTACATTTCATCGACACGGTCGCGCCGTTAAAACGATTCAGCATATCCCACAACAACATATATACTATAGATAGGGCCTCACCCCCCTTTTGTCAAGGGTAAGTTAAATTTGCCTGGTGACGCGAATAAGATTTTTTTTTTCGGCCTATGTTTACCGTTGACACGCTAGGCAAGATAGGGTTTAATGAAGTTACATTTGGATGGGGGCTTGGCGCCCGGACTGGCTCACCAATTTACAAACCGGGTAGGTTAACAAGTTTATCGTTGTGAATGGAGGTGTGGAGTGGCTACGGGAACTGTAAAGTGGTTCAGCGATCAAAAAGGGTATGGCTTCATCGTTCCGGACGACGGCGGTCAGGATCTGTTCATTCATCACTCGAATATTTTGATGGATGGCTTCAAGACACTCAAGGACGGGCAGAAAGTCGAATTCGAACCGGCTCAGGGACGTAAAGGCCCCGAAGCCACCAAATGCCGGCCTCTCTGATTGCCTCCAAGCGGCTTAGTATCAGACAACAGTCGACAGATTACCCTCACCCTCCGGTCTAGGCCGGAGGGTGTTAGTTGTCAGGGGCGCATCTCAACTTTATTGCTGAACTTTTGCAAAGTGACGATTTAACCGCCAATCGTCACTTTGCAAAAATCGTTTTGCCCGAATTTCCGGGGTCTTTGATTCTTACAAAATCGCCATTCGGCGGTTTGAATGGTGATTTTGCAAAAAGTCCAGTATTACGTAATTCCGTACGCTGTTACGTTGTTCCCTCCCCACACGTCATTCCGGCGCCGCAAGCGTTCAACCGGGGGGAAGCGCAACTCGCCGGAATCCAGGCCGCTAGACGACTGCTTCAGTGGCGTTTGCTCCTTGTCTTACGTATGTGTTAGTCCCGACACTGAGGGGTGT
>JAVBRG010000060.1:0-19336 GCA_031548195.1 Planctomycetota bacterium
TCTGTCCCGCCGCTCACTTGGCCATCTTTTTTTACGGGGGGTTTGTCGATATTACTCTTCCCTGTTTTATTCGCGCGGCTTCCCTTTTAAACCTGGCCGGGCGGTCGCAATCCGCCCCGGCCCGGCCGCATTATCCCGGCAATTTGTTTCGTAGCTATATCATCCTGAAATATATCAAATTACACAACAATGACGACGCCGGATTGTGCCCCAAACAAAGAAAAAACCCACATTCGGCAAAGGAAAAACCTGCTTGGCGGGATAGATGACGATATGGGAAAAGCCAAAGAAACATGACCATGTGGGATAGTTTTCCAGTGTCGCCAGTTTGTTTGACTCTGGAGGATACGTTTATTGGCCGGTTTTGGCGGCCCCGGAGAGGGGTATGAATGGTTTTTCCAGCGCGAATTTTTTCTGAATGAAGGGGAGCGCTTATATTCACGAGGTAGCTTATTATCATTGGTGGAGTTCAAGTTTTGGCCGCTTTGGCCGATAATGTAAGTGGGAGCTTGAGATTATGGGCAAAAGGCGTGTGACCCGTGGGAGAATGTAGCATGCATAACGCGCCGCTTTGCTATTGCCCGTAAGTTGAAGCGAGGAGTTGAGAATATGTTGAAAACCAAACCGTTCGTCTTTTTTTTGAGCGCCGAACCCCGGCCATTGCCGGAAGAAATAGGCAAGTTTTTCAAGGACGCCGATAAAGCGGCGCAAACCGAGTACAATCACGAGGCTTTTCTCGCCACCATGGTCAAGGTGTCGTCGTCGACCCCGCGGCGGAGAAAATTCTGGTCGCGTAATGCCGACACCGGTATTCTGCGTCTGGCCCTGCACCCTTGAAAGTGCCGGTTGCACGGCCAGATACAGAGAATGGGACCCCGTTCATGGAACGGGGTTTTTTTATTGCGGCATTTTTCAAGGCTCCCGTTTTAGGGGTTCTGCAGGTAGAGAAGGGCATTGACAATGGCGGCGGCGACGGTGGAACCGCCTTTCCGCCCGGTGGAGACAATGTAGGGGAGGGGGCTGGCGAGGATGAGTTCCTTCGACTCGACGACGTTCACAAAACCGACCGGCACGCCGACGACCAGACTGGGCCGGAGGGTGCCGGCGAGGGCGAGTTCATGGATGCGGATCAGGGCGGTGGGGGCGTTTCCCACCACGTAGACGGCTTCCGGCCAGCGGCTGGCGGCCAGGTCAACGGCCGCGCGGGAGCGGGTGGTTTGCAGGCGGAGGGCGTTTTCCTTGACCTCCGGGTCGGCGACCAGGCAGTGGACGGATACGCCGAATTTGCCGGCGGCGGTTTTGTTGATGCCGGCTTTGACCATTTCGGTGTCGGTGACGATGGGTGTGCCGGCGCGAAGGGCGGCGAGGGCTTGGGAGACGACATCCGGTGAAAAGCGGAGGTTACGGGCGAAGTCGAAGTCGGCGGAGGCATGGATGACCCGCTTGACGATGGGGGCGGTGGCGGACGGGAGGGGGGTGTCGCCGAGAATTTGCCTGAGCTCCTGGTCGATGATATTGAAGCTTGCCGTTTCGATTTGCTCGGGGGTGGGCTGGGGGTGCATGCAAACCTTTCGATGACTGGTAAACAGCCGATTTCCGTCAATACCTGCCAAACTCCGCATCGTCCAATTGTACGCTCTGACCCGGCTTCACCACCCGGTCGCCTTCGGAAGTAGTGCGGTGTTCGGTCGGGCCCTTGGCCAAATCCTTCCACTTGCGTTCCAGCCGCTCCGGATCCGCCTCGCCTCCCAAGCCGCCGTCCGCCTTGAATCCCTTGCCGCCAAAACCGGAGCGGAGCATATTGTCCAGGGAATAATCCTCATCCTCGTTGGACGTCTGCGACAAATCCCAATCCGCCGCCGCCGACATCTTCTTGAAAGGCGCTTCGAAATCCTCAACCTCCTGCCGGCCATACCCGGAGTGGGATGAGGCATACTGCCATTTGCCGGGCGGAGCCGGTTCCGGATTATACTGGCTTTGCGAGGTCTGCCAGGATGGTCCGGCAAACCCGCCCGTCGCCCCGTAAGCCGGTTCATGATCCGGCGCGCTCCATACCCCGTGCGCTTCGGCATAATTGCCGTGTTCCTGAGGTTCGCCGTTTCGGTCATAATCGCCGGAATCGGCCGGGCGGTAATAATGCTCGTCGTAAGCCTGGGGATAACTCCCCTCGCTCCGCCCCTCCGAGCTTGCCCCATATTCCAGCCTGCCTCCGGCTCCGCCCGCAATATCCGTATGACCCGGCGCCTGGGTGAAATCCTGCGACAATTCGTATATCCTGCCCTTCAGCGTCTCCACCTGGCGCCCCAGGACCTCCACCGCCGAATTGGTCACCGCCGCCTCCGAGACCGTATCGTGGGTTATCCCCGTCATTTGCCCGAGTTCGCGGTTGACCTCCAATATCGCCTTCGCCTGGTCGCTGGCGGTCTGGGAGGCCAGAGCCGACGAATCGGCCATGCGGATGGCGTCCTGGACGATATTGTTCAGCATCTCCTCCAAACGCGAGATGTAAGCGCTGGCGTTGCCGATACGTTCCGTCACGTCCTCGACCATCGCCGCCGTGTCCTTGGCAGCTTTGGCGGAACGCCCCGCCAAATTGCGCACTTCCTCAGCCACGACCGCGAACCCTTTACCCTGCCTGCCCGCCCGCGCCGCCTCGACCGCCGCGTTAAGGGCCAGGAGATTGGTCTGGAAGGCGATGTCGTCAATCAGCTTGACAATCCGGGCGATGCGAATGCCCGCGTCCTGAACATCGGTCATTGCCGAAAGGGCATTGGCGATTTCGTTCCCCGACCGCTCCGCCGCCTCGCGGGCCTGCGCCGCCAGTTGCGTGCCCTTGTCCGCCGATTCGGTGTTCCTTTGAATGCGTTTGGAAAATTCGTCAAGGGATGAGCTGACGGCGGAAATGGAGCTGGCGTGCCGGGTGGCGAAATCGGCGAGGGTGTGGGAGGAAGCGGCGATTTTGTTGGTGTTCGCGCCGAGAATCTTCATGATGCTGCCCAGTTCGTCGATGGCGTCCTTTACCTTCATGTGGCTGGTGACGTTGCGCAGCAGCACCACATGCCCGCCGGGCGGCAGGGCGTTGCCGGGAAGGGGGCTGTCGAGGACCTGGAAGAAATGCTCTCCCCGGACAATCACCGATTCCGGCGCCAGGAACCGCTGCGGATCCACCTGCACCAGGGCCGATTTCAATTCCGGCGACAATTCCCTGCCCAGATCGGTGGCGCGCGACAAACCGAGAATCTGCTCCGCCGCGAGGTTGAGATTCACGTGGCGCATATCCTGGTCCAGGACCAGCAGGGGATAACGCATCGCGTCCAGCAGCTCCTGGTTCAAGCCCCGTCTGCCGTACAAGTACAGGGCCAGCAGCGCGAGTATAGTTCCGACCACGGCGCCGCCAATCAAGATGTAGAGGGAATAACGCAATTCGAGCCGTTCCAGCAGCGTTTGCGGCAGGGTGGCGTCGGCGGGAACCAGGGCGGGGAGCACGAAAAAATAGGCCAGGGCGGCCAACAGCGCCTGCGCCAGGATGGCCAGGACGATAATCTTCAATATGATTAAACCGGACAGTCTCATTGGAAAACCTCTTAATTCTATAGTGGGCAGCTTGTTCAATACGCCGATTCCAGCGCTTCCAGTTCATCCTCGTGCAGCAGCCGCTCGGCGTTGAGGATAATCTTCACCTCGTCCCCGACCCGGCCCAAACCCTGGATAAAACGGTGCGCCACCCCCTTCTGCACCGAAGGCGGCGGGGTAATCATTTCCGGCGGAATATCCAAGACTTCGTTCACCGTGTCGACAATCACCCCCACCGGAGTGTCGTTCATATGGGTGATGATGATGCAGGTCCGTTCGTCGTAGTCCTTCGGCGGCAGGTTGAACCTCAGCCGGAGATCCAGGGTGGGAATGACTTGACCGCGCAGGTTGATGACCCCCTTGACGAAATCGGGCAGGTCGGGGACGTCCGTTATCTTCTGGATGGAGATGATTTCCTTGACGTGCCGGATTTCCAGGGCGTAATCCTCCACGTCCAGGCGGAAAGTCAGATACTTGTCCTTCTGGGTATCGTCGTCTTCCTCCTCGTCTCCCCAGAAATCATCTATCATGGATTGCCGCATATCGCACCGTCTCCTCTGTGGATTTTTCGAAAAGTTCCTACCGTCTCGGCGAGTTCCATTGCGCCGAACGCTGCCGGGCGATGTTGACTATCGCCCCGATGTCGAGGATGAGGCCGACCTCGCCGTCCCCCAAAATCGTGCACCCGGACACCCCCCGCGAACGCTTCAGCCAGCCGGAAAGCCCCTTGATGACCGTCTCCTGCTGGCCCAGCAGCTCGTCGGCGAAGAGGGCGATGACCTCGCCGTCCTCACCCTCGACACTCATCAGGATGCCTTCCATCAGATCCCGGGCGCTTTTCACCCGGCTGAAAGTCTCGTCGAGTTTGACAATGGGTATGAGTTCGTCGCGCAGCTTCACCATCTGCTGCCCGTCCGGAGTCGACATGATTTGCAGGGGCTCGGGGCGGAGCGACTCGCGGATGGAAAGAAGGGGAATGATGTAACGGGTGTCGCCGGAACTGACCAGCATGCCGTCGATTATCGCCAAGGTGAGGGGAATGCGCAGCACCACCGCCGTGCCTTCCCCCGGCCGGGTGCGGATGTCGATGCGTCCGGAAAGCTTTTCGATATTCTTCTTCACCACGTCCATGCCGAAACCGCGGCCGGATATGTCCGTCACCTTGCTGGCGGTGGAAAAACCCGGCTCGAAGATGAAATGATAAACCTGGGAGTCGGTCAATTCAGAGCCGTCGCCCTGTATCAAACCCCGGGATATGGCCCTTTTGATTATCGCCGCGCGATCCAGGCCGCGTCCGTCGTCGGTGATGACAATCCAGACTTCGCCCCCTTCGTGATGGCCTTCGATGGTGAGGCGGCCCGTCTCCGGTTTACCCAGGTTGACCCGTTCCTCCGGCGATTCTATGCCGTGATCGATGGCGTTCCTGATAATGTGCACCAGGGGGTCGGAAATCCGCTCGATGACGGTGCGGTCGACTTCCGTCTCTTCCCCAAGAAGTATCAGGTCGACTTGTTTACCCGCTTTTACCGACAGGTCGTACACCAGCCGGGTCATCCGCCGGAAGGTGGGGGCGAGGGGAATCATTCGCACCGACGTCGCCATGTCCTGCAGGGAGCTGGCGACCCGGCGGAGCTGGTGGACGGCCCGCTCGAGGCTCTCGTTGTCGGCGTTCCACACCACCGGATGCCGGGTGACCATGGCTTCGGCGATGACCAGTTCCCCGACCAGGTCGAGCATGCTGTCGAGTTTGCGCAAATCCACCCGGATGTCGTTTCTGGCCGCCGCCGCGTCGGCGCTGCGGCGTTTCGCCCCGGTGTCGGAAGGGGTTTTGCCGCCCGCAACCGGGAAACTGTCGGGCGCGCCCTTGCCCGCCTCGGCCGCGCCGGACACGACCGCTTTACCGGACGGAGCGAATTTGGCTGTGGTCTCGGAGGAGCTTTTACCCTTCGGCGTCGGGGTCTCATTGGTCTCGTTGCCGGGTAATGCCGGCGCCGGCATCAACATTTTCTTGATGCGCTTGGTGGTGTCGGAGGTCGAATTCAATAAAACCGGGGCCTGGCCGTCGGGGTCGCCGGGCAGGGGGGCGTCCATGACGATGGTGCGGTTTTTCGGAGCGTCGCGGAGATTCTCCTGATCCGACGAGGCGCCCCTCAGAACCATGCGGGTGGTGTCGTTCACCCGGTGCTGCAAACCCGGATTCGCCGGTAGCGCCGCCGCGGGGGTGATGGCCCCGAGGGTGGCGGCGGCGTTGAAGGAACCGGCCGCCGCCGCGGCGGGAGGCTCGGGGGCGGGGGGATTTGCCGCCGGCGGGGTTTGGGCCAGGTTGGCGATATCGAGGTGCAGGCGATCGCCGATGGGGATGATTTCGGTGTCGGGGGCCTTGTGGATGGCGGCGGTGGAGTGGGAGGTGGAGAATTCATCCATCATGGCGATATAGGCGTCCGTTTCCGGGATGGCCCCGGAACCGCCGCAGGAATAGTCGAGGACGCCCTGGCGAAGGACGTCAATCATCTGGAGAAGGGCGTCGAAGGTCTGGGAGTCGAGGCCGAGGGTGCGGCCGATATTGTTTTCGACCTCCGATTCCATGCGGTGGCTGAGCCGCTCCAGATCGGAAAGGTTCATGAAGCCGGAGTTCCCCTTGAAGGAATGCAGGCAGCGCAGAGCCTCCTGCACGGATTCGCTGGCCGAGTCGGGGTGTTGTTCGGCCTGCAGGAGCGCGTGTTCAATTTGTTCCAGCAATTCGTTGGCTTCGGAGACGTACTTGGCGGCGAATTCCGAGTTGTCGACCTTGTCGCTACGCACCATCTGCTTGGTTTTGATGATCCGGGCGGTGTCCGAGGAACGGCGGCGGGTGCGGGAGTCGTCGGATTTCCTGACGCTCGCGTCGACGATGGTGGTTTTGCCGGGCTTGCCCGGAGCCGGGCCGGTGGCGAGGTGGACGGCTTCCTTGGCGGCGTCGGAGAGGCGGATGACACTGGACTGGGGCACGACCTGGGTGGCGTCGGGACCGTAGTCCTCGCCTTTGGGTGCGGCGGGTTGAACGGTGGTCGGGGCGGGTTCCGGAACGGCCGGGGTTTTCTGTTCGGGGCGCGCTTCGATTCTTGGTCCCGCCACGCTTTCCGGCGGGTAGTCCCTTTTGCCGTCGGTCTTGGGAATTATCGAGGTCAGGGAGGAGCGGGTGAGCCGGGTGGCGGCGATTATCTCGGAAATCAGGGCGTCGATGCCGATGTCGTTCCCTTCGGCGTCCACCGATTCGCCCCCGGCGGTGAAGATTTCCCGGAGCAGGTCCACGGTTCGGCAGAGCAGGGTGATGTCGTGCTGACTGATGATTTTATCCGGCGCCTTGCGGTATTGTTCGAGAAGCGTTTCCGCTTCGTGGGTGAGCTTGGCGATGTCGTGGAGCCCGACAAACCCGGCGCTTCCCTTGATGGAGTGGAAGTGCCTGAAAACGCGGTTGACGATTTCGGTTCGTTCCTCCACGTTTTCCTGGCGCGAATACTCGACGAGCGAAGGCTCGATGTCGTCGAGGAGATCGGAGGCTTCGGCGATAAAGCTTTGCAGGAGTTCTTCGGAAATCATGCGTTCTGCATTCTATTTGTACGAATGGGCCGGCGGGACGACGGCCGGCTCGCGTTGGCGGATCCGAAAGGTCAAACCCGGGAAACAACATCCTTTCCAATGGTAACCCCCGCGCCGCCCACTGTCAAGGCAAAGCGGCGTCACGGATGCGTTTCCCCCGTGCCGGCGCGAGTATTTTTTCCTTTCGGGCAAGAAATCCGCCTTTTTCCCCGCCGCCGGGCAAACGCGATGAACCTTTTCGGATTATCGGTCGATAAAGGTTTTGGGAATTTTATCGGGAGCGGCTTATTGCCGGCCGGGAGCCGCGCCGTCGAGTCGCCGACACCGAGAACGCTTTGCCCCGTCTGGAGGAGACGTATGTCGAGTGCCGAAAGATTGATTAAAAAATATCAAAACCGCGGCTACAGTCTGAATGCCATCCGTTTGCTGGCGGAAAGCCGGGAAGAACCGTTGGGAAGCGAAATGCTGCGGCTTATCGACTCCATGGAGGCGGGGGGACCCGCGGCGGCGGGAGGTCTGGAATTCGCCGACGGCGAGGCGAGCGAGGTCGCCTGCGAGACGGCGGAATTTCACGCGGTCGCGGCGGAGTCGGGCGCGGTGTTCTTCATCGCCGACCAGGCTGATGATTCGGCCGGAACCGGGGTCGGGATCGACTTCGACGTCATGGCGGAAACGGCCGACCCAGCCCGGCGGGACGGTGAAACGGACGCTGAGGATTCGGTCGAGGACATCGTCATCGGCGAGACTTCGGGATCGGGTTTGGTGGAACGGAGCGCCGCTTGCCCCTCCGGCGGCGGCAAATTTGGCCGCACCCTGTCCCTGGCCGCATCGAACGCCTGGCAGACGGTGAACTCCTTCGCCTCTTCCGCCCAGGCCCACGAACTGGGGATTTGGAGCCGGTTCTGGTCGAAGGTGTCGGGGGTGGGGGAGGTGTCCCCGGCGGCGGCTGAATCATTTGCCGAGGCGGCGCTGGAGGACCGGGCGGCGGCGCCGGTTCCTGAACGTCATAATAATGTGAATTTGGAACCGGTCGCATTGGCTCCGGCCGATCCAGCCGTTGGTGAAATTTCTCCCCTCGATGCGGCGCCGGCGGTGAACAACTCCCGCCCGGACGAAGCCGCCGATTCCGCGTCTGCCGCCGATTCCGCGTCTGCCGCCGTTTCCGCGTCTGTTTCCGTTTCCGCCGCTTCCGAAGCGTTCTGCGAAGCGGTTTCGGAAGGGTTGACCGCCCAGCCGGCGGCGGGGGAAATTGCCGCCACGGCGTCTGCAATGGAAGACGTTTCGAATTACCGGGAAGCGGCACACGAATTCACTTCGGTTCACGACGCCACACCGATTCACGACGCCACGCCGACTCACGAACCGGCAGCTTGTGAAGAGGTGAAAACCGCAAACGATTGGGACGCCAGTGACGATTACATCCCCGGCGGGGGGAGTGCGGGCGGGGCGGCTTCGCCGCGGCAGGAAATGCCGACGGAGGCGGAGTCGATCGCCGCCGGCAAGAATTTACTCGCTTTGGCGCAATCCCGATTGGCCGGGGGGGGGCTGGCGGTTCAGGCCGGGTCGCCGCCGCCGCCAGCGCCGGAAAAGCCGGGCGGGGAAGAAAAAATCAGCCGGGCGGAACGGCGCCGGCGGGAACGGGGTGAAAAGAAAAAGCGTAAAAAGGCGGAAAAGACTCTCCTCGCCGGCGCCTTGCCGGAGATTGTCCTGACCAGATCGGAAGGGACGGAGACCTTGTCGGCGGAGGAAACGCCACTTTCCCCGGGCGGGGTGACTACGGCCATCGCCGTAAGGGGCGAAGCGGATGCCGTTACTGGGCAGGAAGGTGAGGTGGCGGAAGCGGCCCGCGTCCATGCGGTTCGAAGAGATACGCTCAACCTACTGACGCCGGTGGATGTGGTCGACGACGCGGAAGCGCGGGGCGAAGGGGACGGAGACGAACCCGCCGCCACGAAGGAACTGGCGGTAACGGACGGTGACGCGCCGGGGGAAACGCCGGCGGCTGCCGGCTGGGCGGACATACAGCCCCGTATCGAAGGCCAATGCGAAGGCGGGGAACACCTGTTCGTTGTCGCGTCGGGCTCATACGAACCAGCCGAGGAAGGGGTCATTCATTTGGCGGAACGTTCCGGCCTGGCCGGCTTCTCCGGAGCGCTGCAGATTGCCCGGGCCGGTGAGGTCCAGGATGAGGAACCGGACCGCGCCGAAGCCGAGTCTTGGGAGGATAACGAACCGGTCGAGGATCGGGTCATACGCTTCAGGGATCGTTTCCTGCTGTTGAACCCTCACTTGCCGGAGGAAACAACGTCGGGCGAAGAAGCGGCAAGCTCTATTGCGGGAAGCTCTATTCAGGAATATGAAAAGGCCGTCACGGAGGACGACGCCACGGAGGAAGGGTGGGAGGGGAGCGGCTTGTGTTTGCGGCTGTATGACGGCCCGATCTCTCTTGCCGCCGAACCGCCGCCGGAAGCCGCCGGGAAGGCCGGGGTGTTGAACCTCTTCACCAGTGAGGATGAAGTCAATCTGTATATATTGCCGGTTGAGGATGACTCCTCCGCCGGGTCGGAAAGCGAATTGGCCGGGGAAGCGGAAAATTCGCCGAAGTTTGCTTCCGCCGGGGATGAAGCGGAAACCGGTGCGGGGGTCATTGCCTCGCTTCCGTTTTTATTGACCTCCCCGCCGCCGCCGGCGCTTCAGCCGGCCCTTGAACCGGCGGGCAGGAAAAAAGGCGGGCGCGGCGGTAAAAAAACCAGCCGGATCAGCAAGGATGAGGTACGGGAGGAAGTCGCCCCCGTAGCGCCGCCACTCAGGGCGGAAGCGGAGGAGGCGACCGGAATCTTCCCGGCGGCGGAACCGGCGGCGGAGATTCCGTCCGGGGAAAGCGTCCAGGTCGAAAATGCGGGATTTGTACAGGCGGTAACGGAAAACGCCTCGGCGGACAGCCCCAATATGCTGGTTGAAGTCCAGCCGGAAACGCCGGAAAGCGAGGGCAGACGGATTCTCGACAGTTTGGCGGAATGGGACGGCATGCTTCCGGAATTGCCCGCCCCCATTATCCTCGCGGCGCCGCCCAGCGTGGATGAGGCGGAAGCGGCGGTCCTGTTGATGGCGGATCCCTCACTGGCGGCGGTGCCGGAGCCGAGGGCGGAAATTGCCGCGGAACCAGAAGCAAATCTCCAGCCGGAAAGCGATTTTCTACTGCCGGAAACGCGTCTCGGACTGGTCCGTTGGCTGGCCGGCGGTCCGGCCTTGGACAACGACCCGTTCATTTTCGAATATCCTGCCGCCTCCGGCGAAGCGTCGGCGGACTGTTCCTCGGCGGTGATCCTCGACTTGGACGCCGACACGGCGACGGAAGATTTCGTTCCCGCCGGCGCTGGCGCGGAACCCGGGGATGCCGCGTCCCGCTTATTGCCTTTCGCCGGCCTCGGGGACGTTCCGGCCGATCATGTTATTGAATGCCTGGCGCCGGAACCGGAGCCGGTGGATTTCCTGGTGCGCGAGGCCGAAGTGCGGGCCGAGATGGAGCAGGAATACCAGTCGCGCCTGGACGGCTTGGCCAAGCGCCTCTTGGAGGTGCAATCCGCCGGGGCAGCCAGCGAGTCGCGGGCGCGGGAAGCCAGAAGGGAGGCGGAGGAACGGGCCGTGCTCCTGACGGAAATGGGGAAGCGCATTGAAAAAGGCGAGGAAAAACGCGCCGAACTGGAAAAAGTCCTCGACGGGGTAAGGGATGAATCGCACGATCGCCAGCGGCAGATTGAACAGCTGCAGGGCATCTGCGAGGAGCACCAGCGCCTCTATGACGAATTCGAGGATCTCCGCAAAGCCTACAACGAAGTGGTCACCGATGTCCTTCCCACGCTTCAGAACGAGCGGGACGATTTGGCGGTTACGGTGGAACGCCAGTGCGATCAGGAGCAGAAGCTCCGCAGCGGCCTGGGTCAGGCCCGCCGCCGCCTTTCGGTCGGTTACGGTCTGGGCGCCGCCGCCAGCCTGGTCCTGGTCGCCCTACCGTTGGCGAATTGGCTCAAATCCCCCGACACCTCGAAGGAATTGGCGGTCGAACACCAAGCGGTAACCGAACTCAAGGAAAATCTGCAGCGGGAAGTCGAGCAGAACATCAGCGCCCAGGGAAAAATCGTCGAGCTGGAAAACAAGATGAATACCGCCCGGGCGCAAATCGCCGATTTGCAAAGTAAAAATAAACAGCTGGCCCAGGCGAACGCCAAGGCGGTGCACCAGGCCAAACAGGCCGCCGCCAGCCAGGCCGCCGCCCAGCATTCCCCCGGGATTGCGGTCTTCAAACCCGCCGAGTCCGCCTCGGACGGCGTTCCGACCCGCACTTCGGTGATGGCCCTGCAGGGTACTTCGCAATCCGCCGGTAAATTGCACGTGAATGAAGTGCGGGACCCCGCCGGCAGCATCGAGCAGGTGGTGGCGCTGAACCGTCAGCGCAGCGACAATCCGGACAACCGGCAAATGGCCATGGCCATGCGTCTGAACGGCGGGGCGGCCGACGCCAGGCCCAATAACCCCCCGTCGTCTTCCGGTGCGCCGTCCCGTATCCAATTGAGCGGCGTCGCCCCCAGTGCCGGCGCGGGTCTCCGTCCCGCGGCGGGGGTGAAGGTGGCGGTGCAGACCCCGCCCGGTTCCGGCGTGGCGGTGGCGGCGGCAAGCGGCGGGAAAAAGGCGCCGCCGCGCCCGGGTGAGGCGACGGCGAAGGTCAAGAAGGGCGAGGGGGTGGCGCAGGTGGTTTACCGGGTTCTCGGCACCTGGGATCCGGAAGTGGTAAGCTGGGTGGTTCGCGAGAATGAACTTAAATTGGACAAACGCGGCAATCCGATTATCCAGCCGGATCAACAATTGCGTTTGCCGAAGGACGGCCGGGTGGATCAAGCCGCCAGCGCGGCGCGACGCCGCTGATATCACAACCCCGTTTCAAAAAAACCATTTTCCGGAACCGCCCGGCGGTCCGGAAAATGTCTATTGGTTATACTGGCATTTGCGGCCGGGGCGCTTGGCGGCGCGACTGCCATTTTGCCCAACTTCAGTAAATATCATATTTATTTCCTAACATTATCATTGACAAGGAAGAATTTTCCTTAACAATTATTACAGTAACCTTTCGCTGACGTGAGGAAAACCCGGAATGGCCGGACAAGTAAAGAAACTCATCGATCAATTGATCCTACTCCGCACCAAGGGCGACCGCGCCTTGGTGGCTCCGATGAAGATCAAGCTGATTATGAAAGGGGTTGACCCCGATTTGTTCGAAGAAACTACCCCGGACAATCCAGCCATCGTGCAGCGGGTCATGACCATCGCCAAAGAAATGGGGTATGATCTCAATTGAACCTTTCAGCCATTTTTCTCGAATCTCACCATCCAAATAACCACATCTATGCATTTTTACCCTAGCCTGAATCCCGAATAACCACTCTATGCATTACACTCCCATAGTTGGAACTCTGGGTTACATTCTCTCGCCTGACGCCGACAAGGTGTTGCTGGTGCATCGCACCGCCAGGCAGTCGGATGATCAATTGGGAAAATGGAACGGCCTCGGCGGCAAAATGCAGCCGGATGAGGACATTGCCACCTGCATGACTAGGGAGATACACGAGGAAGCCGGGATCGGTGTGACATCCATGCAGTTGCGGGGGACGGTGAACTGGACCAATTTCGGCCCCAAGGGGGAGGATTGGCTGGGGTTTATTTTTTTAATCACCGGCTTTACCGGCACGCCTCTGGCCCACAGCCCGGAAGGACCTTTGACCTGGGTGGATATCTCCACCCTTCCCACTTTGCCCATGTGGGAAGGGGACCGTCATTTTCTGCCGTTGGTGTTTGACGGCGACCCCCGACCATTTCACGGTTATATGCCTTACGATCGGGAGCGGCCGATAGGCTGGAAGGTTGCGCGGTTTTAATTTTTCCCTCCGAACAATTCCAGGGCTTTCCCTGCCATTCTCTCCCCGTAAATACGAAAAGTCTCTTCCGCCGCCGGGAGCATATCCTTCAAGCCCACCGGGCCCAGGTGAATCACCGGCTTGCCGTGCGCGCCGCCGCCGGAGTATACCAGCGCCCCCTTCACCAGCAAATGCGACAAAACGGTCTGGACGGCCAAATCCCCGCCGCCATGCACATAGTCCTCGGTCGCGTAAGCTCCGGCGATTTTCCCGGCGAAAGCGACGCTGCGGTTTTCGTCGAGAAACACTTTCACCGCCGCCGCCATCGACGCCAAATAAGTCGGCGTTCCCAATACGATGCACTTCGCGGCGTTGACGAATCCCTCGTCAATGGCTCCGAGGGGAAACAGCCCGACCTCCACCGGGCCGGCCCGGCGCATCCCTTCCGCAATCACTTCGCCCATATGCTTGGTATTTCCAGTGCGGGTGTAATACAGTATGGCAATTTTCATGACAGCCCTTTCCCTATGCAAATATGCTGATGCCGGGGATCAACTTTCCACGTGGATGAAACAGCGGCACGGGTCAAAAAAAATCCCGCTTCAATTAAAAAAGTGCTTTTCCAAACGCACGGTAAAACCGCAACTTAGCGCTTATTGTTTTTTTTGCGACATTTTTTGCAAGAGGATACCGGGAATAGATGTGATTTATATTGAAGACGGTCGATGAATTCTTATAATGCAGGATCGGCTGTCAGAAATGCCGGCAGAGGGGCTTCCGGAAATCGATATTTTTTGCATTGCGTTTTTCGGGGCGACGGCTATAGTGTCAACTTCGCTCGAAAGATGTGGATGGGGGTGGGGTGGTTCGGTTTAATTCCTATACGTTGACTGGACCGGATGCTGATATCGGTTTTGGGACTTGGTGAAATGAAGATTCATTACCCACAGACAATGACCATAGTTCTGCGCCTGGCCTTGGCCATTTTCGTCGCTCATATGGCTGTCGCCGCCGTGGCGCCGTCCCTTGATTTTCCTTTCCCGAAAATCGCCAATTTTTTTGGGCTCTCCGAAAAAGCCACCGATGAAATGCGCGAGGAAGAACGGGTTTCGGAAGTGCTGGACCAGGATTCAAGCTACCTGACCCTGTTCAAATCGATCCAGAATCCCGACGTAAAATTGCAGAATTACGTAAAGGCCGGAGAGGAATTGCGCTACCAGGCCAAATGGCGTGGTCTTCCCGCGGGTACGGTGCGTTGTTCGGCCAAACGCCTGGCCATGTTGAAAAACCGCCCGGTGTTCGTCTTCGAACTTAATGTCGAAAGTAACGACTTCCTGAATTCCTTTTATCCCATTCGCACCAATATCAATTCCTATGTCGATGCCGACAATGGCCGGAGTTATCTGATTCGCCGCCGAGTCTCGGAGAGGAATCGCGAGTACAAGGATCGCCTGGAATTCAAATACGATTTTCGTCGGGAAAACGGCATACCCGATCCGGTTTCGAAATATTCCAAAGTCGGGGACGACGGCAAGGAAGAGGGCAATTTGCCCTTCCGCATCCCCGGCAACATGCAGGACATGCTGTCGATTATTTATTACATTCGCGGCATGGACCTGAAAGCGGTCGGCGACAGCTGCGATTTGCTCCTGGGCGGGCGCAAGAAACCGGTCATGACCAAGGTGACGGTGATTGGGGAAGAAACGGTGAAGGTGCAGGGGATTGGCGATTTTGCCTGTTTGGTGGTTGAACCTCATACCGATGGAACGAATTTGAGCGGCAACTTTTTGGCTACCCGCGGCGGTGAAAGGGTGTGGCTGGAACGGAACACCCTGATCCCGGTGATGGTGTCGGCGGAACTGCCCAAACCTCTCGGAGCCGTAACGGCGACCCTGGTTCAGGCGGAACGCTGCGAATTGTTGCGATATCGGCAATAAAACGGCGAAATTTTATTACCATGGTATGAGGCCGCAGCGATGCGGTCTTTTTTTATGTCGGGAGTTGAATCGGGAAAAGAGTTTTTGCATGATAGTATATGGTGAGGCATATATGCCTCGATGAAATGGCATGAGGGGCAGGAAAAGCGAGCTACTTATGAGCAAAAGTTGCGTGGTTCTCTTGTCGGGCGGGCTCGATTCCCTTTTGGCATTGAAATTGATGAGCTTGCAGGGCATCGCCGCCACCGCCTTGCACAGCGTCAATTGTTTTCACGGCGCCCAAAGCATCGAGGAAAAGAAACGGCGGCTCGTCAAGCGGGCGGCCGAACTGGGGGCTGTCGACATCGTCTTCCCCGACATCACCGCCTCGGTCGTGCATCTCACCAAACATCCCCGGCACGGCTACGGCCGGCACCTGAATGCCTGCATCGACTGCCGCTTGCGGACGGTGCGGGAAGGCTTCGCGGCGATGGAAAAAATCGGGGCGGATTTTGTGGTGTCAGGGGAGGTAATCGGCCAGCGGCCGATGAGCCAGCGCCGGGACGCCATGGCCTTGGCGGACCGCGAAGTCGCGGCGTGGGGGTACGAGGGGCGGTTTTTACGGCCGTTGTCGGCGCGGCTGTTGCCGGCGACTTTGCCCGAGCGGGAAGGCTGGGTTTCGGCGGATTATTTGTACGATATTTCCGGCCGGGGCCGGGAACGGCAGATGGAATTGGCCAAGGAACTGGCGTTGGGCGAGTATCCGACCCCGGCGGGAGGATGTTTATTGACCGATCCCGGCTTCGCGAACCGCCTGGCGGTGTTGATGACTTTCAAACCGGCCTGGGATCAGGACGATGTGGAACTGTTGAAAGTCGGTCGGCATTTCCAGATTAGCCCGGGATCACGCCTGGTCGCGAGCCGTCGGGAGGAGGAGAATTACCTCCTCCGCAAAATGTCGCAACCGAACGACCGCCTGTACATAAATGCAGATCAAAACGGGGCGGTGGTGATGCTCAGGGGCCAGAAGACCTCGCGGGCGGAGGAGCTGGCGTGCGGTTTGGCGGTTTATTATTCAAAAGGCCGCGAGAATGGAAGCGCCCGGGTCGAATCGTGGCGGGTGGAAAACGATCGCGACGTGGATCAGGAGGAATTCCGCTGCGAAGCGGTCAATCCGGAATTGCTCCGCGGCATGGAGGCGAGATTGGTCGGTTCGGATTGCCTGAGGAGTTTACGAAGCGGTAAAAGGGCGACGGCATGAGGAGCCGGATTGCCGCGTGATTGCCCCCGAGAGACTATCCAGGATAGCTAATGAAAAAACTTTACGTCGTCGGCATCGGACCCGGGAACCGGGATAACCTCACTCCCCGCGCCCTTGCCGCCTTGGCCGATGCCGACACCCTATGCGGTTATCACACCTACTTGCACCTGGTTACGCCACTGTTTCCAAACAAAAACACCCTGGGTTCCGGCATGCGCCATGAAGTCGAACGCTGCCGGGCCGCCCTGGAAACCGCCGCCGCCGGCCGCACCGTCGCCCTGGTCTGTTCCGGCGACCCCGGCGTTTACGGCATGGCCGGCCTCATTCTCCAGCTGGCCCAAAACCACCCCGAGGTCGCTGTCGAAGTAATCCCCGGCATTTCCGCCGCCCTGTCGGGGGCGGCGCTCCTGGGCGCGCCTTTGATGCACGACTTCGCGGTGATTTCCCTGTCCGATCTGCTCACGCCCTGGGACAAAATCGTCCGCCGCCTCGATGCCGCTGCCGCCGCCGATTTTGTCATCTGCCTCTACAATCCCGCCAGCAAGAAACGCCGGCAACATTTGGCAGACGCCGTCGCCGTCATCGGCAAACACCGCGCTCCGGATACCCCCTGCGGCTGGGTGCGTGCGGTCGGCCGCGAGGGTGAGGAATGCGGGACAATGACCCTGGGGGAACTCGCCGCGTTGGCCGCCGACATGTTCACCACCGTGTTTGTGGGCAATTCCGCCACCGTGAACCTGAACGGCAAGTTGGTGACTCCGCGCGGCTACCCGGTGGCCGAATGATTGGGGACGCTTCGGGATCGGGGGATGACTTTCCCCCAAAAGATCCCGGACCGCGTCTGGCGGTTTTCGCCGGCACCAGGGACGGCCGCGAACTCGCCGCCCGGCTGGCGGAATCGCCGGCGCGGGTTACCCTGAGCGTCGCGACCGAGTACGGCCGCGCCTTGGCGGGCGCTCTGCCCCCAAGCGTTCGGGTTTTGACCGGCCGCCTCGACCAGGCGGCGCTGCTGGAAATGTTCGGCCGCGAAAAGTATGACGCCATTATTGACGCCACCCATCCTTATGCCTTGGAAGTGGGGCGGAATCTGCGCTTCGCCGCCGAGGCGGCGGGTTTACCTTATTTTCGTTTGCACCGGCCGGAATCGGCGCTGGCGGACGGCTGTGAAGTTTACCCTGACGCCGCGGCGGCGGCGGCGGCGCTGCGGGATGGCGAGGACGCGGTTTTATTGGCCGTGGGGGTGAAGAGTTTGGCCGCTTTCACGGTGGTGCCGAATTTCGCCGCCCGCTTTTATCCCCGGGTTTTGCCGGATGTCCAATCGATTCGGGAATGCGAGCGTCTCGGCTTTGCCGGCCGGCGGATTATCGCCATGCAGGGGCCGTTCAGCCGCGAATTGAATGTGGCGATAATGCGTCAGTACGGGATTCGCGTTTTGGTGACGAAGGACGGCGGCAGCGCCGGCGGCATGCCGGAGAAGGTGGCGGCGGCAGGGGACATCGGGGCGCGGCTTTTGGTGATTGGCCGGCCGGGGGTTGAGGGTGAGCGGGGGATGACGGCGGAGGAAATTTGCGCCGCGTTGGCCAAATTGTGAATACGCCGGTCCCGATTTTTTTACGAATATCCGAAAGGCGGTCCGGTAGGCGATGAAAATCTTTCTCATCGGCATGGGCATGGGGGGCGGGGACACCTGGAGCGAAGCGGCGCGGCGGGCGATTCGGCGGGCGGAGGTTTGCCTAGGGTCGGAGCGTTTGCTTGCGGGTGTGCCGGACGGGGAATTCAGTGGGGAGAGAATCCCCTTGGCGATTCCCGCCACCATGGCGGCGGCGCTGGAAAGTAACCCGCAATGGCGGATCGCCGCCGTGCTTTTGAGTGGCGACGTCGGTTTTTACAGCGGCGCCCATAAATTGCGGGAGCTGCTGGCCGATCACGAGATTGAATCCATACCCGGCATTTCCAGTCCCCAGTATTTCGCCGCCCGCCTGGGTCGTTCCTGGCAGGATTTCCGTCTTGCCAGCTGTCACGGGGTGGACTGCGACGTGGTCGCCGAGGTGTTGAATCATCCCTGTGTTTTTTTTCTTACCGGCGGAAAAATCGGGGTGGCGGAACTCCTTCGCCTTTTGCATGAAGCCGGCTTGGGCGAAGCGAAGGTGACGGTCGGGGAAAATTTAGCTGGCGAGGATGAACGGATTACCGTCGGATCGGCGGCGGAACTGGCCAAACGCACCTTCCCGCCTTTGTCCGTGGCGTTGGTGGAGAACAGGCGGACTTTCCAAAGGGAAACGCGGGCGACGGGCATAGCGGATTCCGAGTTCGTGCGTGGTGACGCTCCCATGACCAAGCGGGAGGTCAGGGCGCTGGCCTTGTCCCTGTTGCGGCCGACTCCCGGCGCGATTTTGTGGGATGTCGGGGCCGGGACCGGTTCGGTGGCGGTGGAAATGGGTTTGTTGGCGCGGCGGGGCAGGGTGTTTGCGATTGAGCAAAAAGCCGAGTATCTGCCCTTGATTGAAGCGAACCGGGAGCGGTTCGGGGTTTTCAATGTACGGGTCGTTCCCGGCCGGGCGCCGGAGGTTTTTCCGGCTTTGCCGGTGCCGGAGGCGGCGTTCATCGGTGGCAGCGGGGGCAATCTGGATGCCATCGTCGAGGGATTGCTCAGGAAAAACCCTGCGGTGCGGCTGGTCGTGAGCGCCATCTGCTTGGAGACATTGGCGGCGGCGGTGGCGGCGTTTCAGGAGTTTGATCTGGCCGACTTCGAGGTGACGCAGCTGGCGGCGAGTCGAACCCGTTTGGTCGGGGGGAAGCATTTACTGATGGCGGAGAATCCGATATTCCTCATCAGCGGGGGAGGCGGGAAATAGGGTGTGTTTTTCTTTTTTTCCCGATCCGGGGGGCTTCGCCCCCCGGACCCCCCGTTCCGAATGCGTGGGGTTTGGGGCTGCCCGTTATGAATGCGTAATCCTCGTGGCGGGCTGGACGCGAAGGCGCGCCTGCGGGCGCTGTTCGCTCTGGAAGGAAGGGCCGCGTTAACGAGTGTCCATGCGTTTTTACCTAATGGTGGATTCTAGCTTTTATTACGCGGCCCATAACCGCGTTTCATAACC
>JAVBRG010000026.1:0-5830 GCA_031548195.1 Planctomycetota bacterium
CGTAATCGAGGAAGTCGCAGCCGCAAGAGCTATTTTTACTCTCGGCGGTATAGAGAGTAAAAATCGCGGGGCGGCGGAGACTGACGAAGAGTACGGACAAAAGAGCCGTCTTATAAGCAAAGGAATTTAAGGGACGATACATTAGTATACCGCCGACGCATTGAAAATGTGAATTTAACCACAGAGACACAGAGGTCACAGAGAACCACATTAAAATTATAGCTGGACTTTTGCAAAACCGCCATTCAAACAGGCGCATCTCAACTCGGTTACGTCAATCCGCATCCTGTTACGCCTGACACCGCCCCACACGTCATTCCAGCGCCACACACGTTCAACCGGGGGAAAACGTAACTCGCCGGAATCCAGGCCGATAAACCGGCGCTCCGTCGCTCGGCGGTTCCACCCTACACCCTATCAGTGCCGGAACTTGCACCTCCGTAGGATAAGGAGCAAACGCCACGGTAGCGATTGTCTATTGGCCTGGATTCCGGCGAGTTACGCCTCACCCCGGTTGAACGCTTGTAACGCCGGAATGACGTGTGGGGCGGTTTCGGGCGTAACAGGATGCGGATTAACGTAACCGAGTTGGGATGCGCCACATTCAAACCGCCGAGTGCCGTCTGGTGGTTTCATCGCCACTTTGCAAAACTTCAGTTACTCAATAACATTGTGGTTCTCTGTGACCTCTGTGTCTCTGTGGTGAATTAAACTTTTCACCATTACATTCCTCTGTCAGCATACCCAAACTTGAGTTGCACCTTCCTCAAACCAACTGCGTTTTATACAGCCCCGAGTAGATCCCCCCCTTGGCCAGGAGTTCCTCGTGCCGGCCCTCCTCCTCGATGACGCCGTCCTTGAGGACGACAATGCGGTCGGCATTGATGACGGTGGAGAGGCGGTGGGCGATGATGAGGACGGTCGAATTGCGGGTCAGGTTTTCGACGGCTTCCTGGACGACTTCCTCGGAGCTGGCGTCGAGGGCGGAGGTCGCTTCGTCGAGGATGACGATGGGGGCGTTTTTGAGGAAAGCCCGGGCGATGGAGACGCGCTGCTTTTGTCCGCCGGAGAGCATGACGCCCCGCTCGCCGATTTGGGTGTCCAGACCGTTTTCGAGGGTGGCAATG
This sequence comes from Planctomycetota bacterium, assembly GCA_031548195.1. Taxonomy (GTDB): domain Bacteria; phylum Planctomycetota; class SZUA-567; order SZUA-567; family SZUA-567; genus JAJBSZ01. Next base: position 1,128 of record JAVBRG010000026.1, read on the forward strand.
AAATCGCCCAGGCAGGCCGATTTCACCGCCGCGTCGAGTTCGGCGGGGCTGGCCCCGCGGCGGCCGAGCTGGATGTTTTCCCGAATCGTCCCCCCGAAAAGGAAATTATCCTGGAAGACCATGGCGATGTGATCGCGCAGGCTCACCAGGTCGAGTTCCCGGACGTCCACGCCGTCAAGCCGCACCGCTCCGGCGGACACGTCGTAAAAACGCGGCAGCAAATTCACCAGGGTCGTTTTACCCCCGCCGGAACTGCCGACAAAGGCGACCGTCTCCCCCACGCCAATCGTCAGGTTAATCCCCTTGAGGACAGGCTTCCCCGGTTCGTAGGAAAAATGCACCTGGTCGTAGACGATGCCCTGTTTCACGCCGCTGACCGGCAAAGCCCGCGGGGGGGAGACAATGTCCGGCTTTACGTCGAGGGCGGCGAGGACGCGTTCAATCGCCATGAAGGAGGTTTGGATGGCGGACATGCTGGAGCCGATTTTCTTGATCGGCGTGTAAAGCATCAGGAGGGCGGTGATGCAGGCGACAAAATCGCCCGGTGACATGTGCCCGGATTTAATCAGGTAGCTTTGCAGCCAGACCGTCACGGCAATCCCGATGGCGGTGGCGGTGTGCATGACGAGAGTGAGGGAACTGGTGCGCTGGATAGTCTTGATGTGCAGGCGGAACAGTTTCTGCAACGTTTCCCTCAGGCGGTTTTCGACATAGTCGTAAAGGTTGTAGGAACTGATTACCCGGTTGCCGCTGTAGGCTTCGTTGAAGTGGGTCGCGACTTCGGCGCCGGAGGCGACGGTCTGGGCGATGTACTGCTTGAGGCGCCGTCGCACGCGGGAGAGGGGCACCACCGTGACCACCAGGCAGCCCACCGCGACAATCGCCAGTATCCACGAGTAATACAGCATCACCCCCACCAGGAATATGGAGGTGACCGAACGTACCAGAAGGGTCCGGACATGGTCCAGAAGACCTTCGGAGGCGAGATCGGCATCATTGTTGAAGTGGATCAGCACTTCGCCGGAAGTGGCATGGTCGAAGAAGGCCGGGTCGAAATGCAGGAGCTTCTGGTAGAGCTCGACCTTGAGGTCGTTCCCGATGTGGCGTCCGACCCAAACGGTCAGGTAGTTCGCCGCATAGGTAAGGGAACTCTCGACAAAGGCGAACAGGACGATGAGCAGGGGAAACAGCAGGGAGCCGCTGGAACCTGAACCGAACACCACCGTATCCACATACGGTTTAAGCAGGGCGGGGATGACCCCGCCGAGCGCCCCGACAATGCCGGTAAGGGCCAGCGCCATGCTGGCGCGGGTTCGGTAAGGCCGGACGAAGCGGTAAAAGCGGTTGAGGTCGGCGTAGGAGGGGATGTATTTCATGAAAACGATTTTTCCCGATATTATGGAGGATATGGATGCAAAGTCGGCAATGACTAAAAATTCCAGCCCGGATCCGCAACTTTCATCGTAAAGCAACCTACCGCCCGGCGCAAGGGCAATTATCCCAATTTTCCCGTCTTGATAGCCCATGGAGAAGCCCCGGAAGCAAAAATGCTCAATCGCCGGCAACGTTTTTTCAAAAAAAAGTTTACCAACGTTTGCCCATATATTATATTATCATCATGACCAACATGATTAAATCGAGTAGGTCCCCCATTCGCAAGAACAGGAGAAAGTAAATGGGAATTTTCGACAGTCTGGCCAACAAGGCGTTCGGCCAATTCATTGACGTCATCGAGTGGGTCGATGCAACGCGTAACACCCTGGTTTGGAAATTTCCCCGCTCGGACAATGAAATCAAAAACGGGGCGCAACTGATTGTCCGCGAAAGCCAGTCGGCGGTCTTCCTCCACGAAGGGGAACTCGGGGACGTCTTCAAACCCGGCCGGGTCACCCTCACCACCAATAACATGCCCATCACCACCACCCTGAAGTCGTGGAAATACGCCTTCAACTCCCCTTTCAAGTGTGACGTCTACTTCGTCAACACTCGTCAGTTCACCGACCAGAAATGGGGAACCGCCAACCCGATTATGCTGCGGGACAAGGAATTCGGCCCCATTCGCCTGCGCGCCTTCGGCAACTACGCCTTCGCGGTCACCGACCCCGGCAAATTCATCATCCAAATGGCCGGCACCACCCCCCTCATCGTCTCGGAGGACGTCACCGGGCAGCTCCGTAACATCCTGGTCGCCCGTTTCTCCGACGCCCTCGGCGAACTCAACATCCCCGCCCTCGACCTCGCCGCCAAATACACCGAAATGGGCGACGACCTCCGGAAAATCCTCCAGAAGGATTTTGACAACTACGGCATCACCCTGACCAAATTCCTCATCGAAAACATTTCCCTGCCGCCGGCCGTCGAGGAAGCGCTCGACAAGCGGACGCAAATGGGCGTTCTCGGCGACATGAACAAGTATACCCAATTCCAGGCGGCGAACGCCATGGAAGAGGCGGCCAAAGCCGGCGGCGCCGGCGGCATGATGGGCACCTTCGCCGGCATCAATCTTGGCGGAATGATGGGCGGCAACCTCATGGGCGCCCAGATGGCCGGCGGCTATCAGCCCGGCATGCAGACCGGCGGCGGCGCCCCGGCTGGCGCACCGGCTCCCGCCCCCTCCGCTCCCCCGCCCCTCCCCGGTGCGGCGGCCTGGTTCGCCGGCATCAACGGCCAGCAGGTCGGTCCCCTGGACGCCAACGGCCTCGCCCAGAAAGGGGCGGCCGGAGAATTGACCAAAGACACCCTGGTTTGGAAGCAGGGCATGCCCGGCTGGCAAAAGGCCGGTGACATCCAGGAGCTTACCTCCCTGTTCGCACCGCCGGCCGCCATGCCGCCGCCCCTCCCCAACGCGGTGCCTCCCCTACCTCCATCCGGCCCCGATACCCCCAAGGCCTGAGGACGATTTCTTCAACTTTCCCGAGGGCATGGGCGTGTGGTTTTGGGAAATATTTTAAAATGATTTGTCACACAGAGGACACAGAGAATCTGTGTCCTCTGTGTTATGGGGTTTATTCGAAAAACATGAAGGATTGCGGCATGGACGATCAAACCAAGGCTGAACAAACAGAACTCGACCAGGTCAGGAGCGGCCAGACCCGCGACACCGCCATCCCCGACGGCGCCAAGCAGTTCCCCTGCGTCAAATGCGGCGGCCCCCTCGTTTTCATGCCTGGTTCAACCCACCTGAAATGCCCCTACTGCAACACCGAGAACGATATTCCCATCGACAAGGACGACAAGTCCTACCTGACCGAACACGATTACCTCAAGGCTTTGCAGGACGAGGAAGCGCATCAGCAGACCGACTCCGCCTACCCCACCCAGGACGTGGTCCGCTGCACCTACTGCGGCGCCAACACCACCATTTCGGAACGCAAAACCTCCGACCTCTGCCCCTATTGCGCCCACCCCCTGGCGATGACGAATTTGTCGAAAGTGCGCCTCAACGTCCAGGCGCTTCTTCCCTTCCAGATCAATTCCGACAAGGCGGTCGACATCTACCGCAATTGGGTGAAAAGCCGCTGGTTCGCGCCGAACGACTTCAAATGGCGGGCGACCCGAGGCGAAGCGATGAAGGGCATTTACATGCCCTACTGGACCTACGACGCCATCGCCACCTCCTACTACACCGGGCAAAGGGGCGACGTCTACTACGTCACGCAAATGGTCCCGGTGACCGTCAACGGCCGCACCCAAATGCAGGCGCAGCAGGTCCCGCGCATCCGCTGGACCCGGGTCTCCGGTAACGTCCAGGTCGGCTTCGACGACATCCTGATACCGGCCGCGAAATCGGTTCCGCCGGAAATCCAGGACGGCCTGAAGCCGTGGAATTTGCAGAAGCTCGCCCCCTTCCGCCGTGAATTCCTGGCCGGCTTCGTGACGGAAACGTACCAGGTCGAACTGAAGGACGGCTTCGGCCTGGCCAAGGAACGCATGCAGCCGCACATCATGGGGGCGATTCAACAGGACATCGGCGGCGACCAGCAGCGGGTCGATTCGCAAAAGACCCAGTATGCAAAAGTTACCTTCAAGCACATTCTCCTGCCGGTTTGGCTCTCCGCCTACGCCTACGGCGGGGAAACGTACCGCTTCACCATCAATGCCCAAACCGGCGAGGTCTCCGGCAACCGCCCTTACAGCAAGTGGAAAATCGGCCTGACGATTCTTCTGGCTCTGGCCCTGCTCATCGCCCTATTCTTCGGACTCGGCGGCCCGAAGGAACTGGGCTTCGACAACTGGTCCGCCCCGACCTATCAACAGGAAGAACGCGGCGGCTATCAAGGTGGCGGCGGCTATCAAGGGGACGGCGGAGGTCTCCGGGAAACGGCCGACAGCCCCTTCCCCCTGAACCGCCAGCCCGGCGGCGACAGCCGCCTGTCCCCCCGTTTCCCCAATTCCCTCAGTGACGACGGCGGCGGATCAAGCGGCGACGGCGGCTACCAGGGCGGCGGTGGCTACTAGCGTTTATTGGCACGGCTGGCACAGCGAAAAAAAATCCCTCCGCTGCAGCGGAGGGATTTTTATAATATACCGGTATATACCGAGGACACTTTGAATTTAGTAAACCAAAGGTCTTATTGCCCTGTTACGCAGCACCCCTCCCCACACGTCATTCCGGCGTCGCAAGCGTTCAACCGGGGGGAAGCGTAACTCGCCGGAATCCAGGCCGATGAACCGTCGCTCCGTCGCTCGGTGATTCCACTGAA
>JAVBRG010000073.1:0-18201 GCA_031548195.1 Planctomycetota bacterium
CCGGTGTTCACAACCGGCGCCCAATCCCCCCCCCCCGCGGGGGGGGTGGGGGGCTCCCACGGGGGCGGGGGGGCCCCCCTTTGCCACCCCCGCAACCGGCCATTCGGCCGGATTTTATTGAACCGCCTTTTTACCGCTATACTACTTCACTCTCATAGAACCTATTCCGTTACGCCCCGCCTCACTCCTCCGGCCCAATCTCCTTGAACCCCGGATTCACATATAGATTGGTATCCACCTCACCCATATTCATGCCGAACCCACTCGCCGGCGCCGTAGTAGTGGAATAGTCCGCCGCCCCACCCAAGAAACCCTGACTGGTCGAACTGACAACATCGGGAAGCTGCGAGGGATCCGCCGGAACCACCCCCCCGCCCGGCAAACCCGCCCCGGCCGGGCCGTAACGCGGCGGGAACACCATCGGCGCCGGAACCGCACCGGCACCGCCGCCGTACACCCCGCCGGCGTCGACAAAACCGCCGGTACCGCCGCCATACGGATCGCCGTAGGTGGTCGTGGTGGTGGTCGTGGTCGTCGTGCCGCCGAAGGGATCCGTGTAGGTGGTGGTGGCGCCGTAAGACGAATCGTAAGCGGTTCCGCCGGAGTAAACGTCACCGCTGGAATAAGTGCCGGTCGAGCCGTAAACCGAACTGTCGGGGACGCCGGCGTAACTGCCGCCGCCGCTACCGTAAATGTTGCCGATGTCCGTCACCAAGTCGGCGGTGCCGGTCGGTTCGCCAGCGCCGTAACTGGTGGTCGCGCCGACCACCGCCCCGGGCCCCGGGCCAATCACCGGCGGATTCGCATAGACGTCCAGGGTATTCCCGGCAGTCGTATAGGTGGCGGCGTAGGGATCGGCCGCCGGTGCGGCCATTACCGCCGGAGGGGCTACGCCGCTGACGCCGGCGCCATATTCCACCCCGCCGCCGTAAGCGGTCGTCCCGCCCGCGTAGGGGTCGTAATCCCCGCCTTCGCCGCCGCCAAAGGGAGCCGGCGGCCCGCCGAAGGAACCAATCACCCCCGGAGGCATCCCGAGTTCCCCGGACGCCTGCGGCGGCAAACCCATGCGGCGCATGTCCTCGGCAATTTCATATTCCGTCAAGGCGCGAATCTGATCCACATTCAAGACGCTGGCCGAAGCCCCACCGGCGAATTCCACCCGCCCGTTCACCCACACCCGGCGGTTGACGAATTCACCCAGGTTCGCCCGGTCGCTAATCAGGTAGAAACGTATTTCCCCGCCTTTCGTAAGCCTGAATTGGGACGGCGCATAGCCGACCCGGCCGATGTTCTCGACCCAGCCGGTATAACCGCCTTCAACCGGATCCGGCGGCGCCCAGGCGGCGGCACCTACGGTCGTGACCTGCGTCTGCGCCACTATTTGCCGCTGCATTTCATTATTATCGTAGGTCATGCGCATGTTCGCTTCGTTGTCGACCGCGCGCAAGCGCCCTTCGAGATCCCGAAGCGCCAGTTCCAATTGGTTCGCCTGCATCATCCGCGATTCCGAATCGGCCTTGGCCTGCAAACGCCGGTTTTCCATCTCGGCCTCGTACTGGCGCTGCCGCGCCTCGAATTCGGCCTGGGCCGCGCGCTGTTCCGCTTCGTATGCGTCCTGCATGCGTTTGTAATACGTTTCCTTCAGGGCCGCCACTTTCTTGTCGTTGTCGGACAATTTCTGCTGCAGTACCTTTTTGCCGTCCGCCGTCGACATCGCCGTCATGTCCACCGCCGGGTTCGTGGGAGGCGGCGCCGCATCCGCCACCACCTGCCCGCTGCCGCCGTCGACCTGCACGTACTTCTCGAAGACGAAAGCCCGCGCCGTCGGGGGGGCGACAATCCGGTACCATTGCCCGCGCTCCTGCTTGATGACGACCGGAGCCCCTTTCGGCAGTTTCCCTACCACGGTGGATTTGTCCCAATAAAACGCGTGCACCGGCGCGTCGTCCTGATTGATCACCCCCGGCACCCCCGCCTCGGGGATTTCGCCGCTGATGTCGGCGGTGACATAATTCTTGTGGATGCTGGCGAGTTGATCCGCCGGAAAAGCGATTTTATACCAGTCCCCGTGCCGCGCGACCACCGTCACCGGCGTGCCGGTCCCGAGGACGGCGATGGATTCATACTGGGTGTTGGGGCCGGCCCGCACATTGACCCGGCCGCCGGAGACCCGCCCCGAGACAGCCACTTCCGGCGCGCCGGAAGCGGTCGGTATTACGGCCCCGGGTTGAATTCCGGCCGGAGCCGCCCCGAGAGCCGGAACGCTGATTTGCCCCGGCGCTGCCGGGGTCGGGGTTTGCCCGAGCGGAGTGAATTGCCCCGGCGGGGTCAAGGAACCGGCGGTGGCGGTTCCCCCCATCGGCGGCGGAGCCTGAGGAGCCAAACCGGGCGAGTCAATCGGCGGCGGCGCCAAAGGCGGCGGCGCGGGCGGAAGTGACGAATCGACTCCGGCATACCCCCCGCCGGGCGGCAAGCCGAAATTATTGCTGCTGGCGCCACCCAGCCCGCTTCCGCCGGAACCGCCGGCCGGGAAAGGCGGCGGCGCCCAAGGCGCCAAGGAAGCCGAACCGCCGGTCTGCCCTTCCATAAGTGGGGAAAGGGGCCCGCTTGGGGGCGGCGGCAGATTCGAGGAGTCGTCAAGCAGCGGTGGCGGCAGGGGCGGCATGTCTCCGAGGTCGAAGCCGTCCATAGCCGCGGCATGGTTTAAACCAGCCGTCAAGGTAAGCAAGGCCAAGGCAAAGGCCAAGACGATATTCCGCATCTGGATTTCCTCCGGGGCGGTTGTGCCGGTTGGGCGGCATATGCTTAACGCGCCCATGTTAAAACATTAATGGACATTGTAAAGGTTTATCCCGTTTCGAGACAATAAACCCTAGACTATATTATCGGCCCGATGCGGTTTCTCTTTCAATCTTTTTCAGGGAATTCGTTGCTTTTCCCGGAATGGTTGAGAAAATGTGGTTGCGACAAGGAATGTTCAACCCAAACCGTTCGAAGTCGAAAATTTTTCCCGGATTTTTCCCTTTTCCGCCTGAACGGAAGTATAACCATATTTATGATAAGGAAAAATACCATGAGCGTAATCAACCGGCAATTCAGGAAAAAGTTGACCGAAGCGGAAAAGGACCATATCAGGGAGCTGGCGCAAAAAGCCCGGGATGCCGGCGATGAAGAGAAGGAGCATGAATTGTTGTCGCAAATTCCCATCGTTCCGGTTTTTGCCAAGCATCTTAAGGAAATCTTCGGGATAAAAGAACTTCAGGAAATGGGACTCAATTTGAGCGAAGCGGTAGAAGCTTATGGTGAGGAATGGCTAAATGAAAAAAAATAAACGCCAGATACTCAATCTTATTTTGGAAGACTACACCACCCGCCAGCGCACCCTGCTTGAACCGGAAAAACTTGCCCGCGAACCCGCCTGAACCTCGCAAACGCCTCTCCTCCCGCCAAAGGACAAACCACCCCAATGCAAACCGAAGTAATCGTCATCGGCGGCGGCCACGCCGGTATCGAAGCCGCCCTCGCCTCGGCGCGAATCGGCGCCGAAACGCTCATCATCACCCAGGACCCCGACAAAATCGGCCACATTTCCTGCAATCCCGCCATCGGCGGCATCGCCAAAGGGCAATTGGTCAGGGAAATCGACGCCCTCGGCGGCATGATGGGCCTGGCGGCCGACGCGAACGCCCTCCAGTACCGCCTGTTGAATTCCTCGAAAGGCCCGGCGGTACAGTCCCCGCGGGCGCAAATCGACCGCTGGAGCTACTCCCGTTTCGCCCGGGCCTATCTCGAACGTCAGCCCCGCCTCGCCATACAATTGGACGAAGCCGTCGGCCTCGAAGTTGGAAGCGGCGGCGTGACGGGGGTCAGGACCTTCCTGGGCGGACTGGTTCACTGCAAGGCTGTCGTGATCTGCTCCGGCACCTTCGCGCGCGGCAGTCTGCATCTGGGCGATGTTGCCTGGCCCGGCGGTAGAATCGGTGAAAGCGGCGCGGCCAAATTATCGGCCGCCCTGGAGGAATTGGGGCTGCCCCTCTTCCGTCTCCGGACCGGCACCTGCCCCCGCCTCGACAGCCGCAGTATCGACTTCACGGCGATGCGGCCGGAACCGGGCGACCCGCGGCCCACGCCCTTCAGTTACCTCACGGACCGTCCGGACAGCCCGAACCTCCTGTGCCATTCGGTTTGGACGACGGAGGAAACGCACCGCCTGGTGGAAAGGAACCTGCATCTGGCGCCGATAACCAATGGCGCCCTGGCCGGATCTGGCCCGCGATATTGCCCCAATTTTGAAACGAAAGTGGCGTATTTCCCCGACAAACTGAGCCACCATTTGTTTCTGGAACCGGAGGGCCGGGATTCGGTGGAGGTTTATGTGAACGGCCTGTATTTGTCATTGCCGATGGAAGTGCAGGAGGCGGTGGTGCGGACCATCCCCGGCCTGGACCAGGCGCGGATAGTCCGTTACGGCTATTCGGTGGAATACGATGCGGTAAGGGCGACGGAACTGCGGGAAACTTTCGAGGCGAAACGGCTTCCCGGCCTGTTCACGGCCGGGCAAATCAACGGCACTTCCGGCTACGAGGAAGCGGCGGCGCAAGGCCTCCTGGCCGGGGCGAACGCGGCCCTGAAGGCGCTGGGGCGGCCGGCGTTCCGGCTGGGGCGGGACCAGGCCTACATCGGCGTTTTGGCGGACGACCTGACTTTACGCGGCACCGACGAACCATACCGGTTGTTCACCAGCCGTTCGGAATACCGGCTCTTGTTGCGGCAGGACAATGCGGATTTGCGGCTGACGGAACTCGGCGCGGCGGCAGGTTTGACAGGCGAGGATCGGGTGCGGCGGGTTCGCGGATTGAAACGGGAAATCGCCAGCGGTACCGAGGAATTACCGAAGCATTTCCGTAGAAACGAAAACGGCGTCGGCGAAAGGCTTGACGAATATCTGCGTCACCCCGAGGCGAACTGGGAGGAGGCGGCGCGATGGTCCGAGGTGTTGCGGGGTCTGTCCCCGCGGGCGGCGGAACAGTTGCTCATCGCGGCCAAGTACGACGGTTACATCGCCCGGCATTTACGGAAGATTGACCAATTGGACCGGAACCGCCGGGTCCGCTTGCCGGAAGGGATGAATTACCACGAGGTGGCGGGGTTGAGCCACGAAGCCCTGGAAAAGCTGGAGCGGGTCCGTCCCGAAAATCTGGATCAAGCCCTGAGGATATCCGGGGTAAGCCCGGCCGACGCGGCGATTCTGCTGGTGTGGCTGGACAAACGCTCGCATGCGAAATGAACTATTCATGGAATTCACGGTTACATGCTTCTTGCAAAGTGGCGATTGGCGGTGCAACCGCCACTTTGCGAAGCTTGCATTAGAAATGCGGAACTTTCTTGAGCCAGCCCGCCGGCGCAGGTTTGCGGCCAATCTGCATGTTGCTGTAGTAGTCGTAGAGTTCGCGGGAATATTTGCCGATCTCGCCGTCACCGACCGTCAGGGAAGTGCCGTCGTCCATCAAATAGCCCCCGACCGGACTGACCACCGCCGCCGTTCCGAAGCCGCCGGCCTCGATGACCGTTCCGGACTTCACCCCTTCGAGGAATTTGTCCAGGCGAATCGTCTCCTGCCGCGCCTTGATTTTAACCGGCAGGCCGGACGTTTCCGCCAAGGCGAGGACCGACTGCGAGGTAATCGACTTCAATATGGAATCGTTGAAAGTCGGGATGACGAACGTCCCCCCCTTCTCGACATGGTAATGGTTCATCGTCCCCACTTCCTCGATGAACTGGTTCGAGGCGTCGATGTAGAGGACCTGGGCGCAGCCCATCTTGTGGGCGTATTCCTGGGCCTGGAGGCTCGAAGCGTAGTTGCCGCCGCACTTCGAGGTGCCGGTCCCGCCGGAGACGGCCCGGTGGTAGCGGGTGGTGATGAGGAGCTTCTGCGGCTTCGAGAAACCGCCCGGATAATAGGGGCCGGCCGGGGACAGCATGACGCAATAGATGTATTCCGTGGCCGGCTTGACCCCGATGGAATCCTGGGTCGCGAACATGAAGGGGCGGATGTAGAGGGAGGACTCCGGCATCGACGGACACCAGGCGCGTTCGACGTCCAGGAGGCGGAGGGTGGCGTCCATTTGCAGTTCGACCGGCATTTCCGGCATGCAGAGATTGCGGGCCGAATGGTTCAGGCGTTCGCAGTTCTTGTCGTAGCGGAACAGGTATATTTCCTGGTCGTCGTGGATGAAGGCCTTGGCGCCTTCGAATATGGTCTGGCCGTAGTGCAGGCACATGGCGCCCGGCATCATGGTGATTTCGCCGTAGGGAACGATGCGCGGGTCCTGCCAGGTTTTGTCGCGGTAGTTCATGAGGAACATATGGTTGGTGCGGAGTTGCCCGAACGGCAGGGGCTGGTCGGTCTCCGGAAGCCGGCGCTGGCGGGATTTGTCCAACAGTTCGTAACGAATTTGCATTTGCTTCTCCCCTTGCATGATGAGGAAATCATAGAATTTCTATTGTTTATGTTCCTTGGCCCATTTCTCGGCGAGTTCGAAGGCGGTCCGGTTCAGGGCGATTAGCTTTTCCTTGCCGGCGAAATTCTCCTCCATCGCGGCCAGGTAATGCTTCCGGTCTACCCCGGTGTTGTCGAGGGCAGAAATCACCCCGAGCATGATGGTGTTCGCCGCCTTTTCGTTGCCGGCCTCGACGGCAAGACGCACGGCGGGGACCGGGTAAACCTTCAGCCCCTTGGGGAAAGCCACCCCTTCGATGCGATCGTCGTACAGGACCGCCCCGCCCGGTTTCACGTCATTCACGAATTTTTCGAGGGACGGCCGGTTGAGGGCGACGAGAATGTCCGGCTCCGTGACGACCGGGCTGCCGATGTCCACGCCGGAAATGTGTACGGAACAATTCGCCGTGCCGCCGCGTTGTTCCGGCCCGTAGGAGGGGTACCAGGAGGTGCGCCTCTCGGCCTGGGTCGCGGCGTTCGCGATGATGAGTCCCATAGACAATACGCCCTGTCCCCCGAAGCCGGCGATACGGACCCCGACCGGTTTGAAGCCCGGGTTGTGCGGGGCGTCCGGGGCGGCCTTGGTGTCGAGTTCGAAAATCTTGTCTATGGCCGCCTTGTCCCAGATCCTGGAGCTTCTATGATAAGGTTCGACTTCGGCGGAACGGTCGCGGAAATTCTTCACCTTGAATTCGTCGGCCATTTCCTTGTTCACCCAGTCAATCGAAGCTTTGGTGTTTTGCCGAAGATTGGTGGGGCAGTTCGAGAGAAGCTCGACAAAGGCGTAGCCCTTGCCGTCCCGCTGAATTTCCAGCGCCTTGAAGATGGCCTTCTTGGCTTTTCTGATGCTGGCGATGTCGGAAATCGCCACGCGTTCGATGAATACCGGAGCCTGCAATTGATCGATGAGTTCGCACATGTGGATGGGATAGCCGGCTTCGCGGGGGTCGCGGCCGCCGGGGGAGGTCGCCGTTACTTCGCCAGCCAGGGTGGTCGGGGCCATTTGCCCGCCGGTCATGCCGTAGACGGTGTTATTGACGAAAAACACCGCCACTTTTTCCCCCCGGTTCGCGGCCTGGAGCGTTTCGTTGAGGCCGATCGAAGCCAGGTCGCCGTCCCCTTGATAGGACATCACCACCGCGTCGTCGCGGCAGCGGGAGAGGCCGGTGGCGACGGCCGGGGCGCGGCCGTGGGCCGACTGGACGTTGCCGCAATTGAAATAGTAGTAGGCGAACACGGCGCAGCCGACCGGGCTAATGGCGATGGTGCGTTCGCGGATGCCCAATTCATCCATGGCCTGGCCGATAAGCTTGTGAATAATTCCGTGCCCGCAGCCCGGGCAGTAGTGGGTGGCGGTGGGGGCGGCGCCGCCCTTTCTGGTGAAGACCGAATTGATGGATTCCGGTTTGGTCAGTGTCGCAGCCATATCGATTCTCGCAATCATGTTGAGGGTGAAATTTGGTTATTTGCCGGCCAGGCGCGCCGCTTCGCGGATGCCCTGCACAATCACGTCGTTCGTGATGATGTTTCCGCCCATGCGATTGGCCAGGACCACCGGCCGGCGGCATTCTATGGCCAGGCGCAGGTCGTCAATCATCTGTCCGTTGGACATTTCTGCGGCCACGAAGGCCGGCTTGTTCCCCCGGGCGGCCAGCTTCTTCAGCGGTTCCGCCGGGAAGGGGAACAGGGTCTTAAGGCGCATCATCCCGGCCTTGACCCCTTCCTGCCGCGCCGCGTCGATGCAGGATTTGGCGATGCGGCTGGTGCAGCCGTAGGCGGCGACGACGACGTCGGCGTCCTCCAGGCGGTATTCCTCCCAATCCGCCTCGGCGGCCATGGCGGCGTACTTCTTCTGGAGTTTGATATTGTTCTTTTCCAATATGTCGAAATCCAGTTCGATGGAACTGATGAAATTACCGGCCGTCTCGGCGGTGCCGCAAACCGCCCAGGAGGTGTCGATTACCGGGGTAACCGCCTTTTCGGGGAAGCGCAGGGGTTCGACCATTTGCCCCAGCATGCCGTCCGTCAGAAGGTATACGGGGCCCCGGTATTTCTGGGCCAGTTCGAAAGCCTTCATGGTCATGTCGCACATTTCCTGTACCGACCCGGGCGCCAGCACCAGGCATTTGTAATTGCCGTGCCCCCCGCCCTTCACCACCTGATTGTAATCGCCCTGCTCGGGGCCGATGTTGCCGAGGCCCGGGCCGGCCCGCTGCACGTCGACAATTACCGACGGCAGTTCGGCGGCGGCCAGGTAGGAAATCGCCTCCTGCTTCAGGCTTATCCCCGGGCCGGAGGAGGCGGTCATGGCGAGGTGTCCGGTGCAGGCGGCGCCGTAGAGCATGTTCGCGGCCGCTTCCTCCGACTCCGCCTGCACGAAGCGGCGGCCCAGGAGGGGGAATTTTTCCGAAGCTTCCTGCAGGATTTCCGAGGCGGGGGTGATGGGGTATCCGAAATAGGCGTCGCATCCCGCAAACAAGGCGCCGACGACGACGGCGTGGTTTCCTTTGATCAATTGGGTGGCCATGGCGCTTTCTTTCTTATTCTATGGGAAATTTCAAAGGAGTTTCATATTATATTATGTCACCCTCAAACGACCTCTACAGCCAGGGGTTCGGGGCAGGCGTAGAAACAATTGCCGCAGCCGATGCAGCCCTCGCCCTTGTACACCACGAACTTGTAGCCCCGGGCGTTAAGCTTGTCTCCGAGCGACAGCACCTTTACCGGGCAGGACAATACGCACCTGCCGCAGGCCTTGCATTCCAGATCGTTGATTTTGACGCACGCTTTCTTCTTTTCAGCAGTACTCATGGCTTCGCCCCAATCCGAAAATGTGACTTGACGACATGTTCCTGAAATTCCTCCGCCTATTCCTCCGCGCGGGTCCGCTTGAGATCGTCCTCCTGCCTTATCTCCACCCGGCGGATCTTGCCGCTTATGGTCTTCGGCAGTTCCGGCACGAACTCGACGATGCGCGGATACTTGTACGGTTCCGTCACCTCCTTGACCTTCTCCTGAACCTCCCGGGCCAGCTTCTTGTGGTACTCGGCAATCTCCTCCGGCGAACTCCCCGCCGGCGGCTGATAACCCTTCGCCAAAACAATCGTAGCCTTGATTACCTGCCCCCGCACCGGATCCGGCACGCCGGTGATGGCGCACTCGAGCACGCACGGGTGCTGCATGACCGCCGATTCGACTTCGAAGGGGCCGACCCGGTAGCCGCTGGTCTTTATGAGATCATCCGCCCGGCCGACAAACCACAGGTAGCCCTCCTCATCCATCCAGGCCTGATCCCCGGTATGATACCAGCCGTCGTGCCAGACGCTGTCGGTCAGGTCCTCGTCGTCCCGGTAGCCGCGGAACAGCCCGGGGGGCGGATTGTCGCGATTTGCCTTGATGACTATTTCTCCCGTTTCACCACGTTCGCAGAAGGTGCCGTCTTCCTTGTCCATCAGGGCGATCTGGTAAATCGGCAGCGGCCGCCCCATCGAGCCCGGGCGCGGCTCCAGCCATTTGGTGGTGGCGACCGAGACCACGCTTTCCGTCTGCCCGTAGCCTTCGTAAAGCTTGTGCCCGGTTTTCTCGAGCCAGCGGTTGTAAACTTCCGGATTGAGGGGTTCCCCCGCCACGCAGCAGTGCTTCAGGCTGGAGAAGTCGTAGCCTTCGAGATTTTCCTTAATCATCATCCGGTAGATGGTCGGCGGCGCGCAGAAGGAGGTGATCTTGTATTTGGCGATTTTCGCCATCATGTCGCCGGCGTTGAAGGCGTCGTAGTCGTAGGCGAATACGGCCGTGCCGCACAGCCACTGGCCGTAAATTTTGCCCCAGGCGCATTTGGCCCAGCCGGTGTCGGCGACGGTGTAGTGAAGGCCGCCGTCGAAGCAGTCGTGCCAGAATTTCGCGGTGGTGATGTGGGCCAGGGGGTAGGCGTGGTCGACCTGAATCATCTTTGGGAAACCGGTCGTGCCGGAGGTAAAATAAAGAAGAATGAATTCGCGGAGTTTGGTCCGTTCCGGGCTTCCCATTTCAGGGCGGGCGAACGTCTCCGGATATGCCGCGACCTGGGCGTTGAAGTCCTCCCAGCCCTCCGCCGGGCCGTCCACGGATGCGAGGGCGATGCTTTGCCCGGACTCGGCGACCGCTTCGCGGATGTTATGCATCAGCGTCGCCTCATGGGCGGCGAGAATCATCTTGAACCTGAGCTTTTCCAAACGGTAGACGACGTTCTTCGTCTGCATCATGTGGGTGGCGGGGACGGCGATGGCGCCAAGCTTGTGGAGCGCCACCAGGCAGGTCCAAAAATGCCAGCGGCCCTTCAGGCACAACATCACCGCGTCACCCTTCATGACCCCCCGCGCCTTGAAGAAATTCGCCGTCTGGTCGGCCCGGCGGCGGAGTTCCCGGAAATTCAGGACCAGTTCCCGGCCCTGATCGTCGCACCAGACCAGGGCGACGCGATCCGGTTCGTGGTCGGCGTACCAGTCCACGACGTCGTGGGCGAAGTTGAAGTCCTCGGGCACGTTCAACCGGAAATTCTTGTTGAAGTCCTCCAGCGAAGCGAAATCGGTTCGCGGACAAAAACGATTCAGTACAGACATATGCCATCCTCATATCTTTCAAAGAAAATCGGGCAACCGGCCGCTCGATTTCCGTTAAAACCCTGGCGAGCAATCTAAGCTTCCACTTTTGCTGTTGTGCCGAAAGCGGTCATTTACAATGATACACAAGTTCATGCGGCGTACAGATAAATTCTTCGCATTTTTTACGAAAAAACCCGGCGCGCGGCCGGGTTCGGTAGTGCTTACCGGCCTGGGTTCGGAGGGCTATACGGTAATAATGGCGATAAACTTCGCCTGGCCGCCCACAGCCTTCATGCCGTGCGGTACCGTGCAGTCGAATATTACCGAATCGCCGGGATTCAGGGTGACTTCGTTATCCTGCACCTTGACCCGCATCGACCCTTCCAGCATGTAATTGAACTCCTGACCCGGGTGGGTGTTCTGGGGAATCACCGCGTCCTTGTCCGTTTCCGGCAGGGTGACGATGAAGGGTTCGAACTTCGCCTCCTTGAACGAGGCGGCCAAATTCTCGTATTTGTAGCCTTTTCTCCGGTCGACCCCGACGCCGCGGCCTTTCCTGGTTACGGCGAACAGGCTCATCTTGGGGGTTGTGCCGGTGAGGAGGAGGCCGAGATCCACTTTCAGCCGCACCGCGATCTCGGAAAGGACCGACGCCGGAATGTCCTCGGCCGCGGATTCGTAAGCGGCGTATTGTTCGGGCGTCACCTGAACATACTCCGCCATCTCCGTGGCCGATATCCCCATGTCCTCTCTTAGCCCGCGCACGCGTTGACTGATGTCCCTGGCGTTTTCGTGCATGGTAAACTTCTCCAATTCTATCATACAAAAACGGACGCGTCGCGTCGGCGTCCGTTCGGCACAACGCCCTTCATTATATTAAATTTTGCCCGCCAGAAAAGGGTAAAATTCGGGACGGAAAATTTTTTCTCGTCCTGCAAACCGCCCCGGCCCGCGAGCGGCCGCGCCACCTCACCACCCGCTTTCCCGCACCAGGATGGTCATCAACTTCCGCCAGACTTCCGTCGCCACGCTTCTGGGTGCGGCGTCCAGGGCCGCCTCCCCCACCAGCAGCTGCGCCGACGCGCCTTCCCCCACCACCACGCAGTTCACCCGGTACACCGCGTGCTCGGCTTCGAGCCGTCCCGACGCCGCATTCTTCACCCCCCCCAAGGGGCCGCCGTAAAGGGAGGCGAGTTCCGGCTGGGCGATCTCCCGGGTCGCCTGGTTTTCCAGCGACTCGACCCGGATTCGCACCGGTTCCTGGCCTTTTTCCCGGGGATAATAGCTGCCGCCCGATCCCACGGCGAGGCGGGGCAGTTCGTACTCGGGGACGTAAACCTGCACCAGGTGCCGGCCGCCGGCTAAGGCGGACAGGGGTTCCTTTGCCTCTATCCAGCTGCCGGGCACGAGCCATTCCGGCATGTCGACGATGCGGCCGGCGAAAGGCGCCTTGATGACCAGTTCCTCCCGCTCGCGCATCAGTCCCGCCAAATCTTCCGCCAGACGTTCCAGCTGATCCCAGTCCGCCGCCGCCTCGACCCTGAGACCCTGGTCCAGACTGGCCAAGGACAATTTCAGCCGCTGCGCCGACACTTTCCGCTTGGCGATTTCGATGCGGCTGTCTAGGTCGGGGGAACGCAGGCGGAACAGGACCTGCCCCGGTTCCACCAGGTCGTCGTTATGGGCGGAGACCTCCTCGATGATGCCCCCTTGGGGGGCGTAGAAGGCGGCGCGGCGTTCCGGCGTCAGGAGGGCGGCGCCGCCGACTTTGGCGTGCCAGGGCGCGACCAGAAAATAGATGAGTCCGGCAAACACCGACAAGGTCAGAAACAGGCGGAAATTCGGGTGCATTTTGTCTCGAATCGTGAACCAGTGGGCGATTTCCCTGAAGATTGGCAGGGCGATGAAAAACGTCAATTCCACTAGCATGAGGATGATGCCCAGGGCTTTGAAGAACAGGTGGTACACGAGAAAGGCGATACCCAGGAACAGGAACAACCGGTACAGCCAGGTGACGAAGGCGTAGACGACCAGCTTCATCCTGTCGAACCGGGGGAACGGTTCCGGCGCCGGGAGGCCCAGGCCGAACAGCTGTTCCCGGAGGAACCACTTCGCCAGGGCGAAGGAACGCGGCTGGAGGGAGGGGATGTCCCAATAGTCGGAAAGGAGATAATAACCGTCGTAACGCATGCAGGGATTGATGTTGACGACCAGGGTGAGAATCCAGATTGACCCGGCCAGCATGAACACCGCCGTCTTGAGGGCGCTCGGCGGCAGGAGGGGCCACAGGAGCGACGCCGCCGTCGCCAGCATGAGTTCGGCCAGCACCCCCGAAGCGCCGATGGCGAGGCGTTCCCGGCGGCCGCGGAGCTTCCAGGCTTCCGTGGTGTCGGTCCACAGGACCGGGGCGAAGCACATCAGGGCGATCCCCATTGCGGGCACCCGGAGGCCGTAGCGTTTCGCCGCGTAGGCGTGGCCGAGTTCGTGCATGGTCTTCGACAAGCCCAAGGCCAGCGCCGCCAGGATGCCCCCCTGCAGGGTGAACAGGCTGGAGAGGGAATCGCGGAACAGGGACCATTCGCGGGCGACCAGGTAGAAACCGACCGCCGCGAAGAGGAGAACCAGGACGGCGAAGCTTTTTGTGAACATCCATTTGACCAGGCCCAGGGTGGCGGTGAGGAAGCCGTCCGGGTGGCAGAGGGGAATTCTCAGGAACAGGTAATTGTGCATCAGGGTCGAGAGGACGCTTTTCCGGCGGCCGCGTTTTTGCTTGAGGAGGTAGTCCGTTTCCGCCTGCGTGGCGGCGGCGGTGAGATTGTTCGCCACCAGGAAATTCGCGATCAGCTTAACCGTGTCCGGCTGGACCTGAAGGGTGGTGGCGTTACGAATCGACTCGGAAATCCGCTCCGCGTTTCCCATTCCCCAACGGGAAAGGATTTCCGTCTCCATCCAGCCCAGGCGGAAAAAGCGTTGTCCGGTCGGATCGTACAAGGTATAGGTCGGCGCGCCGAAGCGGGTCGGGGGGCCGGGGATGAGCTGGAGTTCGTCGCGGATGCGGGGGAGGGCCGCCGGTTCTACGCTCATCGGCGGTCACCAGCCCAGCCACTGCCGCGCGGCCATGAGGGGCTTCTGGAAGAGAAGCATCCACAGGGGCTGTTCGGGGCCGTACAATTTCGCCATGCCGCGGAGGCCCAGGAGGGGTTTCGCCTCCGCCTCGACGTCGGCCCGGAGCACATATGCCATACCGACCCCGGGCACCTCCCCGGCGCGGAAGCCGACGTGGGTCACGGTGGCGCGCATGGGTTTAATCGGGGCGACGTTCGGGTAGAAAACGACGCTGTCGCCGACTTCCACCCGCATGTTTTCCGTGGCGGGGAGGTGGATTTCCAGTTCCAGATTGTCCGGGTCGGCCACCAGCATGATGCGCTGCCCCAGGCTTACCGGCCGCCCCAGCCATTCGTCCGGCATGTCGCTGAGGACCACGCCGGCGATGGGGCTGGTGATGACGATGCGTTCCATCAGGCTTTCGATGTATTCCGTTTCCGCCGCCAATTGTTCGATATGGCCCTGGACCAGCGGGATTCTTTGTTTGGATTTGGGATCGGACAGGGCGGCCTGAAGCAGCTGCTTGTATTCGGCCTGGGCCATGTCCTCGGCTTTCCGGGAGACGGTCAGACGGGTCCGGAGTTGCGCGTCCTCCAGCCGGACCAGTTCCTGTCCGGCCTCGACCCGCTGGTTCGGTTCGACCAGGAAACGGTCGACGACCCCGTCCAGGCCGGAGCGGACTAGGGCGGGGCGTTTGGCGGTGATTTCCGAGGGGGCGAGGACGCTTTGGCGTACCGGCAGGAACGAGGCGGCGACGGCGCCGGCGAGGAGGAGGAACAGGAGGGGCGACCACGAGCGCCGGGCCCCGGCCGGGCGTGAAATGGAGAGGGCGAGGTCCTGGGCGTAGGATTCGGTGAGGTGGGCGGCCTGCATGTTTTGGGCGTCGGAGAAGGGCGTTTCCCTGAAAAAAACGATGGCGCCGATGAGCGTCCGCCGGTTGTCCAGGAGGGGCGACCACAGGGCGTGGGGGGGGAGCCAGTCCTTCCAGTCCTGAAACCAGCGGGGCGGTTTCGGCTTTTCCGCCGCCAGGTTCGACAGGTCGAGACGCTGCTGTTTGCCGGGTTCGGGACACTGGCAGCGCCATTTGACGAATTTGCGCATCCACTGGGCGTAGGGGGCGGAGGAGTCGGGGACGGCGAGCCCCGAGACGCTTTTCAGCCTGGGTTTGCCGTTCCTGATGGTGAAATAAACGGCTTGACGATAGGGGAGGAGCTGCCGGGTTTCGTTCACCATGATGAAGGGGAGTTCGTCGGGACCGGCGCTGCGGGCGCGGCGCTGGAGTTGCAGGAGGACGCTGAGGTGCTCAAGGACCGCCATCGGGCTAACCCCGGTGGGACGGGACAACTTTTGGGTGGAAATGGTGACGGTATCAGGGCCGGGCGTAAGGTTTGGCGCGGGATTTTCCTGGCCGGCGGCGGCGGTGCCGGCGGAGGGGGCCGGGTCGGAGTTTGGATTATTGCCGGCGGTTCCGGGGCTGTTTGCCCGGGTGTGTTTGGCGGCCCGGGCGCGGTCATTGTCCGTCATGACGATGGTGTCGGCGCCGGGGGTTCCGGCGGGGAATTTCTCCCCGACTACATTGGTGTCCGGAACGGCGCGGGGGGGTTCTGTACCGTCTGCCGAAGTGTTGTTGCGCATGGGTCGATGGCTCCGGGTATTACGGGTTTAATGCGACAAGGGTGATTGAAGATTTGCTACAGGTATAGTAATGGCCATACCCGCTCCTTTTCGAAAAAAGGAACGGAAGTCCGGCGGATCCTTTCCGAAGCCCGAAGGGCAAATTGTGGAGCCGTCTGGTCAGGACAACCCCGGCGCGACAATAGGAGGCCTTACCACCCGCCTTTCCCCTTGACCGGTAAAATTGCACTTGCGCGCCTTCAATAAACCCTCCGGGCCCGTGCAACCGGGACTTCCGTTCGGGTGCCTCCCACCGCTTGCCGATGTTCCTGCAGAGAACATTGTACTATGACTTTTATAACGGCGTTCACTCGCGACAAACAAAATTTAAAACTTTTTTTTGCGGCCGACCGGCGATCACCCCCTGTTCAAGTACGGCTGGCTCCAGCGGCGGTAGTCCTCGCGAATATCATTGTCCCAGCCCTCGATGCCGGGTGCCTCCGGAATGTCCGCCATGGTGGAGAACGCCGCTTGCCGGCGGTCGATACAGAGGCTGAGCATTTTCCATAGATCGTCGGCGGAAGCGCTGACGGACTGGCGCACGCCAAAATCCATGAACCCTTTAATGTCACCCCCGGATTGCGGCGTTTTCCGCCTCAGGAGCGGCTGGATCGCTTCCTTGAAAACAAAATAGCAGCTTTTCACCTCTGCCATCGTCAACGGCGTCTTGTTCATATTTGGGGAAGGCATAAAACCGGGTTGTTCGACCAGGGTGATACCCCGCCAATCACGGAAGCACGCCACTGCCAGAGCGGTGACCACTGGATCTTTCGCATTCTCCGGATCGGCCAAAAACCGCGTCGCCGTTTTGACATTCAGCCACCGGTCGGGCATTTGCCCGAGGAGGAACAAGGCGGCGGTTTTTTGCGGCATGGTTCCGGCGGCGCGGATTCGCTCCATCGCCTCCTGTAGAAGTTTCAAATCCCTTTTCCCAAGCGCCCACAAGGCGGCATAGACCTTCTTCACATCCCCGCCGGCCAGACATTCCCGCTGGAACTCCTCCCGCTCGAGACAGTCCAAGGCCAGATTCAGGGCGTTCGCCAAATCCTCCGGCTGCATCCGATTCGCATTGGCACGGGGATGTTCCGGATGGTTCACCTCATAAGTGACGCCAAGCGTGCCGCCCAGCCAAGCCGCGACCTTGCTCTTGGTCAGAACCCCGCTATCCCGGAGACTTCGCAGAAAATAGATCAGACCGGCGCAAGAACCATATTCAACGCCATTCAAGAAAGGGTTTTGGGTATCGGAATCCAGATCGCTTTGCAAAAATTCCGCAAACGCCAAAGCGTGGGCGTCCTTATTCCCGCTCTTCTGCAAACCGGCGGCGACCACCTGCCATTTCACCCAATCGAACGCTTCGGTGAAAACTTGTTTCGCCGCCGCCAGGACTTCAGGCGCCTGTCCCGCGGCGTCGAGGCGCCAAGCCATGAGCGCCGGCAGCCAAGGGTCGCCGTTGACGGTACGCCTGTTCCTGACCTCATCGGGCGTAGGCGAACGCAAATAGTCAATCAGGGAAAAATCGTCGGCCAGGGCTGTTATCAAACCTGCCAGAAAATTAACGACTATGCCCTGGAAATAGCGATAACCGAAATTCTTGTCGCGTAGAGCCTCGGGACAGCGCCAGCCGCCCAGGCCGCCGGCGAACGGGGCCGGGTCATAATTTCTTTGCCGTTCCCAAATGCTTTTGGCCAGAAGCGTTTTCTCCTCACCCACCAGCGTCAAGACGGTCCGGTAAACGTCCCCGTCGGGGTGGAACACGTCCGCCAAGGCACAGCTATCGGCCTTCCAGCCAAATGCCGCCAGAATCTTCGCCTCCGTTTCCAGCTGTCTCGGCACAAATTCCGGGGTTACGGCAACGATGCCCGGCGTGGCAACCGGAGGCCTCAGTTTAGCCGCCAGAAGCCGTTTGGCGATAGTTTGCCCGGGTTCGGAAATCCGGTCGATTAGCGCGGCATAGTCTTTTTCCATCGTGTGGATTCCTTTCCGGGGGGCTTCGCCCCCCAGACCCCCCAGCGCACGGGGCTGCCCGCGCAGGTAGTGATAACAAGCTGGCGCACCCCATTTTTGTTACCGCCAATCCGCTTTGTTACCGCCAATCCGCATCCTGTTACGCCGGACACCTCCCCACACGTCATTCCGGCGCTGTAAACTATTGAACCTGGGGGAACGGCGGCTCGCCGGAATCCAGGCCGAGAAACCGCCGCTACGAGGCTATTGGGAGCTACTTTTAAGTTTCGGAACATATATTTTGTGACCAGCCGCCATAGCAATTTTTTTTCGGCCTGGATTCCGGCGAGTTACGTTTCCCCCCGGTTCGACGTTCCCGGCGCCGGAATGACGTGC
>JAVBRG010000156.1:0-28051 GCA_031548195.1 Planctomycetota bacterium
CGGCATGCAGCAGCTTGTAATTGACAAACTTGCCCAAAAGGGTCTCGTCAAAGTCGATTTCCTCGACCGACTGCCCCTGTTTGTCATAAACGGGAAGCTTCATGTGATTTCACCCTCTCAGATTATCCAAACGCGCAACACGACACGCCGCTTGCCCCGGTGCCAAAGCATTCCGGGCAATTAACAAAAAAACCCACCGTTTGTGGAAATTTGACTCTTTCCACAGCGGCGGAAAAAAATCGTAATTAAAGGTAATACCACCGACAGTCTGGCAAGAAAAAACGTCACGGTTTACGCCGACGGCCGAAGCTGACCGCCGCTGACGGCCGGAAGAGGCCGCTTTTAAAGAACTTCACTTACCGCGCGCCATCGGCACGGCAGTTTGAAATCCTCACCGGATAACGTCTTTTCGCACGCCGGAAGGTTAGGCATCATTTAAACCGCGGTCACTACTCGGAGAGAGCGGTGGCATGCACTCGCGTACTCCCGAATCCACGTGACGCGGGATTCCTACCCCCCATCGGGGAAAGCGTCATAGTTTAGCGCCGCCCCCAATATTGTCAACACCCTTTTTCACATTTCCCCAATTTTTTTCCAATTTTAACCGGAATCAGCCTGCCCCGCTGGCTCTTCCCGAGCGGCGGCGCCAATCCTCCCTTAAAAACCGGTCCGTCATCCCGGCCAGGTAATCCGTAACCGCTTTTTTCACTCCAACCTCTTCCATTATCTCCCGATATTCATCCGGCAATTGTTGAGGTTCCGCCACATAATACCGCCATAATTCCTCCAGCATCGCCTGGGCTTTCCCCATCACCGTCATCACTGCCTGGTGCCGGTAAAAATTTTCGAAAAGAAATTTTTTCAAACCGTTTTTCTTTTCCTCCAGCGCCGGAGAAAAGGTTACTATCGGCGTTTTCGCCGCAAAAATGGCGGAAATATCCGCATATTCCTGTTGCTCCAGGTTGACGCGGCTCGTTTCCACCGCATCCGACACCAGCAGGTTGATGAGCCTGCGCACCCCTTCGGTACGCTTCAGGCCCGGTTTGAAGCCGGCGAAGCAGTCTGCCGCCGTGGCTTCCCGCCACACCGCGCAGGCGTCCAGATCCTCCGCTTTCACGAGCCCGCTATACAGACCGTCGTCGATATCGTGGGCGATATAGGCGATGTCGTCCGCCACCAGGGTCGCCTGCACTTCCAATAACATGCCCCGCGCCGGCGTGAATTCTTCGGTCTCCGGGGTAATCTTCCGCCCCGCATGCTGAAAAAACGCCTCCCTTACCTCATACGTCAAATTCAAACCCATGAACGCCGCATAGCGCGCCTCAAGCCGATCGACAATCCGCAATCCCTGGATATTGTGATCGAACCCCCCCTCCTCCGCCATCAGGACGTTCAACACCCTTTCCCCCGCGTGACCGAAGGGGGTATGCCCCAAATCGTGGGACAACGCCACCGCCTCGGCCAAATCCTCGTTCAGCCGCAGCGCCCGGGCGATGGTGCGGGCGATCTGGTTCACTTCCAGGGTATGGGTGAGCCGGGTGCGGTAATTGTCGCCCTCCCCGTTCACGAAGACCTGGGTCTTGTATTCCAAACGCCGGAAATGCGCGGAATGTACGATCCGATCCCGGTCCCGCTGGAAAGCGTTCCGGTAGGGGTGTTCGGGTTCGGGAAAGCGCCGGCCGCGGGTGTTTGCGGGATTCATCGCGGCGGGACGAGTATTTTCCAGAGGATTGACGTCATGCATATCGGTTTAGCCGTTGTTTACTGAAATGTTAACTGAATCCTGAAGTGGACTTTTTGAGGCCGCTAATTTTTCGAAGAAATCGGGCGGCGGTTGGCTCGATTTCTTCGAAAGGTCCACTAAATCCGGTTGTTTTCCTGTTCCCGGGAACGCATTTTCCACTGCAGGGTCGAATCGCGCTCGATTACCTTGTCGGCCATTTTCCGACGGTAGGTCTTAAGCATTTCCGTCAGGGTCGGGTCGCTGGTCGCCAAAATCGCCACCGCCATCAGGGCGGCGTTTTCCGGTCCGCCGGAACCGGTCGACATCACCGCCACCGGAATTCCCGCCGGCATCTGCACCATCGACAAGAGGCTGTCGACCCCGCCCATGCCGCTGGGAATGACAATCGGCAGGCCGATCACCGGCAGAACCGTGTACGCCGCAATCACCCCGGGGAGGTGGGCCGCGCCGCCGGCGGCGGCGATAATGACTTTTATGCCGTATTTCTCGGCGTTTTTCGCATATTCCGCCACCGCCTCCGGAGTGCGGTGCGCCGACATCACCCTTACTTCATGCATGATGCCGAATTCCTTGAACACCGCCATCACCCCTTCCAGCTTGTTATAGTCCGAATAGGAACCCATGACCAAAGCTACTTGCGGATGCATTATTTCATCTCTCCTTCGCCTATTCCTGCGCCGATATGGTATACTAGAGCGGTTATGCAAATAAACACCCGTGAAATTGACCGTGGCAAAACTTCAACCCCGAATTATGACATAAATGCCTGCCGATGGCAAGCAGACCGTCCTCCCAGTGAACAGGAGACCACAATATGGAAACACGATTCCGCGCCGTCCCCCAAGCCTCCGATCCGCGAACCATCCAGGATCTCTGTGAAAAAACCGGCTTTTTCCGGCCCGATGAGACAGCGGTGGCGCGGGAACTGGTCGAGGAGCGCCTTGCCAAGGGCGAAGCTTGCGGATACCATTTTTGCTTCGCCGAGGGGGAAAGCGGAGTCAAAGGCTACGTCTGTTTCGGACCCATCCCCTGCACGCTGGGTTCCTTCGACCTATATTGGATTGCGGTGGATCCGGCTTGGCAGGGCGAGGGTCTCGGCAGAATTTTGGCCGGAAAAGCCGCCGATTCGGCCCGGGAAATGGGCGGCCGGAAGATTTTCGTTGAAACGAGCGGCAAGTTGCAATATCAATCTACCCGGGATTTTTACCTGAAAATCGGCTTTAGCGAAGCCGCCCGCATCGTCGATTTCTACGATGTCGGCGACGACAAGATGATTTACGAAAAAGTGCTGTAGCGCCCTGCAATGCCTGAGCGCGGCAAAGCGGCATGGCGGACATACAAGCGATAAGGAGCAGCCCCTATGGAAGAAACCGCCTCTCTCAATTTCGCGGACGGCAGCGTTGTCGAACTCCCCGTCGTGGTCGGCAGCGAAGGCGAACGCGCCCTGGACATCGCCAAATTGCGCAAGCAATCCGGCTACATCACCCTGGACGAAGCCTACGTCAACACCGGCTCCTGCCGGAGCGGCATAACCTATCTCGACGGCGAGAAGGGCATCCTCCGTTACCGCGGCTATCCCATCGAGGAACTGGCCGCCAAGAGCCGCTTCGTGGAAGTGTCGTACCTCCTCATGTACGGCGAACTCCCCACTCCGAAGCAGCTCGACGCCTTCTCCGGTCTCCTGAACAACTCCTCCCTGATTCACGAGGACATGCGGCATTTTTTCCTTGCCTTCCCCAATAATGCCCATCCGATGGCCATTCTCGCCACCATGGTCGCCTCGTTGTCCTCATTCTACCCGGTGCCGGAGGAACCGACCGACGCCGAGGAACGGCAGATTATCGCCAATCTGGTCTCCCAAGTCCGCACCATCGCCGCCTTTTCCTACAAGAAATTCATCGGCGAACCGATGATCTACCCCTCCTACCGGCTGCGTTTCGTCGAGAATTTCCTCAACATGATGTTCTCCAGCCCGGTCCGCGACTATCAGCAGGATCCCGACATCGTCAAGGCCATCGACACCTTCCTCATCCTCCACGCCGACCACGAACAGAACTGCTCCACCTCGGCGGTGCGCATTACCGGTTCGAGTCTCGCGAACG
Source organism: Planctomycetota bacterium (assembly GCA_031548195.1). Lineage (GTDB taxonomy): Bacteria > Planctomycetota > SZUA-567 > SZUA-567 > SZUA-567 > JAJBSZ01. The sequence continues at coordinate 3,847 of JAVBRG010000156.1, forward strand.
TCTACGCGGTCATTTCCACCGGCATTTCCGCCCTGTGGGGCGCGCGCCACGGCGGCGCGAACCAGGGGGTCATCAGCATGCTGGACAGCATTCACCGTTCCGGCGACGACGGCCGGCGTTTCATCGAACACGCCAAAAACAAGAACGCCCGCCTGATGGGCTTCGGCCACCGGGTCTACAAGACCTTCGACCCCCGGGCTAAAATCATGAAGGAACTATGCCACAAGCTCCTCAATAAACCCGGCATGGCGGATCCGATGTTCGACATCGCCATGCGGCTGGAGGAGGCGGCCCTGTCCGACGAGTATTTCCTGTCGCGTAATCTCTACCCCAACGTCGACTTTTACTCGGGGCTTATTCTCAAGGCGGCCGGGATTCCCTTCAACATGTTCACGGTGCTCTTCGCGATTGGCAGGACGCCCGGCTGGCTGGCCCACTGGCGGGAAATGCGCCACGATCGCGACACCCGCATCTCCCGGCCGCGCCAGCTTTATGTCGGACCGCCGCTGCGGAATTATCTGCCGATGGATCAGCGCGACAAGGGTAACACCGGCATATCCGAACGTTTCGTTCCCGGCGAACGGGGCAGCGGCTTCGGCTCGCCCCTTCCCTTCACCATCGCCACCAAACCGGAGAAACTCATACCCCAGCCGCCGACCGGTCCGGCGTGATTGATGCAAAGTATTTCCGATTAACCATCAATTTCCTTGTCAATTTTTCCATTTCCGGCATAATCACCAATTATATCCAGCTTATCTCGGCGGCCCGGGTTGGGCCGCCAATTTTCTCTCACCCGCAGGATGGACCATGAGCGCGAACCCTCTGGAAGATTTGGCCGACAGAACCATGGGTGGCTGCAAACTCATTCGCCGCATCGGCAAGGGTGCCATGGGAGTGGTATATTTGGCGGATCAAATCGACCTCAAGCGCAAGGTCGCCTTTAAAATCCTGGACCCCAAATTCTCCTCCGACCCCTCCTATATCGAACGTTTCCAAATGGAAGCCCAGGCGGCGGCGCAGCTCAACCATCCAAATATCGTCAAGGTCTACGACTTCGGTTCAGAGGATAATCTCTGGTACATAGTGAACGAATACATCGACGGCGGCACGGTGCAAAAGCTCATCGAGGAAAAAAAGGCCCTGCCACCCGAAGACACCGTCGAATACGCCATTCAAGTCACCCAGGGCCTCATCGCCGCCAATCAGGCGAACATCATCCATCGTGACATCAAACCCGACAACCTGATGCTGACGAAAGAGGGCGTCCTGAAAATAGCCGACTTCGGCCTCGCCAAAAACATGACCCCCGAATCCGTGACCTCCGACTCGGGGCTAATCATGGGGACACCCTTCTACATGAGTCCGGAGCAGGCCAAAGGCCTCCGCATGGATTCGCGCTCGGACATCTACAGCCTGGGCGTGTCCATGTACTGCATGGCCATCGGCGATGTTCCCTTCGACGCCGAGTCGGTGGTGGGGGTGCTTTTGAAGCAAATCTCCGCGGATCGTCCCGACCCATGTGCCGTCAAGCCGGAATTGCCCTCGGTACTGGGTTCGGTAATCATGCGGATGATGGACAAGAAACCCGGCAACCGGCCGCAAAGCCCGGAAGCGCTGCTGTCGGAACTCCAGGTGGTGCATGAGATTCTCAAACCCGCCGCGCCGCCGCCATCCCTGTCCGACATCACGGAAATACCGGAAGAGAAGCGGGGCCTCTTCAAGCCCCTCCCCCTGTCCTCGATTACCCGCATCATCCGGGTCGAGGCTTCCGGCGATGTCCTGACCCGGATGATCACCAGTATTCAGGACGACAGCGGCGTTTCCATCGAATCGGAGAACCCCTTCCCCCTGAACACGGTGGTGGAAGTGCGTTTCATCGATCCGGCCAAGGAGGAGGAACAGTCGGGGCTGGGCTTGGTGCGCTGGTCCGAGGCGAAACGCATGGGAGTGACTTTCGTAAAGGTCCAGCCGATTCCCAAATCCGGCGGGGAGATGCGTTTGTCGGGTCCGATGGCGATTGCGGCCATTACCGCGACCCCGATTCACCAGCGGCTCCTGCGGCTCATTTACGCCAATGCCGGCCAATTCACCACCCTCCCCAAAGTGGCCAGCGCCCTCGGCGTCGGCGTCAAAATGGCCGAGGATCCGGTGAAAACTTTCGAGCGGGCGTCAATGCTTAAGCGGCATCCGGACGGACGCCTGGAATTGAAGTGGCCGAAGGACGAGGCGCTGGCGCGGGAGATCGTGGTATGGGTGGAGCGGCACGGGATGAAATGATGGGGTGAGGCGATTTGTACCGAACGCATGACATAGTTGCTAGTAAATGTTATTTTGCATCGCGCCCTTGCATCAATCCGCATCCTGTTACGCCAGATACCACCCCACACGTCATTCCGGCGCCATAAACATTAATCCGGGGGGAAGCGAATTTCGCCGGAATCCAGGCCGATAGACAATCGCTACCGTGGCGTTTACTCCTGGTCTTACGGAGCTGTAAATTCCGACACTGATGGGGTGTTTAGTGGAACCGCCGAGCGGCGGAGCGACGGTTTATCGGCCTGGATTCCGGCGAGTTGCGCTTCCCCCCGGTTCAATGTTTATGGCGCCGGAATGACGTGTGGGGTGGTGTCCAGGGTAACAAGGATGCGGATTGACGTAACCGAGTAGAGATGCACCCGTTTGAATGGTGATCTTGAAAAAGTCCGGTTTTTAACTATTTTCTTGCAGCATTGGATTTATTTTGTTGTTGCAGTTCTCTGTGCCCTCTGTGTCAAAGTGGTTTTATTCCGCCAGCAATTCCTCCACGAACGGCTCCAGCTTTTCCCGCGTTTCCTGCAAGGCCTGGGGAATTATCCGCACGTCCGCGAACACCGGCATGAAGTTTATGTCCCCTTCCCAACGGGGAACGATATGCAGGTGCAAATGGTCCAGGACCCCTGCTCCGCCGACCCGCCCCTGATTTATCCCCACATTGAAACCGTGCGGCGAAAAGGCGTTTGCGAGCGCTTTTTTCGCGAGGGTGGTGAGGCGCCACAATTCCGCCCCCTCCTCCGGGGTCGCCTCCTCCATGCTGCCGATATGCCGGGCGGGGGCGATAAGGAGGTGGGCGTTCGCGTAGGGAAAACGGTTCAGCATGATGAACGCATTCCGGCCCCGGCCCACCAGGAGCGTCTCCCTTTCCTCCCCAAGCCTGTTCCAGGCGTTGCAGAAAAAGCAGCCGGCCTCTTTTTTATTGTCTATTTCATTGATATAGGTCATGCGCCAGGGCGCCCAGAGTCTCTGCATATTTCATCCTCACAGGGTTTTCATGACCTCGTCCAGAAAAAACAGTTTTCCCGGGCATTCGGTGTGTTTCAAGGCGACCTGACCGTGGCCGACGATTTCGCTGTTCTTGATGCCGTATTCGGACAATAGAAAACTCAACAGCCCCCGTAGCGCCGCCAATTGCCGGGGCGTGGCGACGTGGTTTTCGAAATTGCCCACCAGAGCCACCCCGATGGAATAGGAATTCGCCTTGCCCTTCCCCGGCACCTTCACGTGCGCACCGTCCAGTTGCTCCAGCCAGCGCCGGCTGGAGGCGACTTGTCCGTCCCCCATGCCGAAACCGTTCCCGATGAGAAAATGGTAGCCGAGGCCATTCTCCCATTTGCGTACCTCACGGTGAAAACGGTCGATGGATTCCGGTGAGCCGGTGTCCGCCGCCGTATGGTGCACGACAATGTTGCGCCAGCGGCCCGGCGTCGCCTTGATCCGCCAGGCGGGGTCGGTGGGCATGGGCGGAAAAAGGGAAAGGGCCTGGATGAACCCCTCGCGGCTGGGCGCGAAAGCCACCGGTTCATGTTTGGTGAATAGCCAGAGGTAGAAAAGGTAGACCGCCAGGAGGAAAAACAGACCGGTAAGGATAATCTCCGCCACCATCAACTGTTCGTGATAACGCACATGCCACGGCACCCGTTTCACGTTCGGCGGCACCAGCCTGAGGCGCTGGCTCGAAGCCGCGCCGACGTCAGGGTGAATATAATTGCCGCTGCCGCTTTGCTCCCCACCGATGGCGTCGGACTCGTCCTCCCCGGCGGGAACGGAGTCGGACGCTTCGGCGCTTTTCAGGTTGACGGTCGGCTTGACGGTGGCGATGACCCCGGTGCCCGTGCGCGTTTCCTTGCCGCCGGGCTGCGCATTCCGGCTTGCGACGGCAGTACCGTTTCCGTTTGCAATTACCTTGGTGTTTGCTTTTTGATTCGATTCCGGATTGGCGTTTTTTGCTTCGGCCTCCGCCATTTTGTTGGCCAGCGCCTTGGCGTATGCCCCCAGCGGTTCGCCGCCGCCGGAAGGCGGCGTCTCCCGCGCCGGCGCCGCTTCACCGGGGGTCGACGGTTCCGCGTTCGCCCCGGCTGCGGCGCCGGAAGGGTCTCCCCCGGCCGGTATCTCGCCGTTTTGCGGTTCCTCCCCTGCCGGGGAATCTTCAATAACCTTATTCATCCAGTCCCCCCGCTCGCATCACAGCCATAATTCCCTGATTATCGCGCACACCGCCGCCGCCGCCGTCTCAACCCGCAACACAAACGGCGACAGGCGCATCCCCCGCGCGCCCGCTACCCGACAAAGCCCCTCCTCCTCCGGTGTGAATCCCCCTTCCGGCCCCACCAGCACCACCACCTCCGAAGCCCCCCGGATAATATCACGATAGACCCCCGGGCTTTCCCCCTTCGGATCGGCCAGACCCAACCAGGCACCGTCCGCGCGTGCCAAAGCGGTGATATCGGCAAGGGGTCGGGGTTCATCGACTTCCGGCAGCCAGGCGCGTCGCGACTGTTTCGCCGCCTCCACCGTCCAGCGCCGCCATTTCCCGGGGTCTCCCTCCCCTTTCGCCACGCCCCGGGCGGCAAGAAGGGGAATGATCCTGTCCACCCCGAGTTCGGTGCATTTTTCCACCAGCATCTGCCAGCGTTTTCCCTTGGGAATGGCGGTCGCCAAGGTCAAACGGTTGGGGAGTCGCGCCTCCTCCTGCACCTGGTCCGCCTGGACCTTCAAGCCGGCTTTACCGGCCTCCACGACCAGCGCCTCGGCGTGGCGCCCCTGACCATCGAAGACGACGACGGCGTCGCCCCGGCGCACCCTCAGGGCGTTAAGGGCGTGGTGTGACTCCTCCCGGCCCAGGAGGAATTGACCCGGGCCGGAAAGAGGCGTGTCGAGTAAAAACCGCGGCTTGGACAAACGGCGGATCCTTTGTTTGGCGGCTCAGGATTTGAACAATTTCACCTGTTTTTCGATTGGCTCGCGTTCGGGTTTTTCCGGTTCCGAATTGGCGACGCCGAAGGGCATTTGGGCGATGAGTTGGTAGTCGGGTCCGAGATTCCAGGTTTTCTGCACCTCCTTTTCGATGAGATTGCCGTAATGCTGGAGGCTGGCGCCCATGCCGGCGTCCTTGAGCATCACCCACAAGGCGAGCTGGAGCATGCCGGTGGAGTTTGCCGAGAATCCGGGGAAGGCATCCTTGTAGAGCGGGAACTCCTGTTGCAGGCTGCGGATCACCCCCTGGTCTTCGCATACCACCAGGGTGCCGTAACCGGCGGCGAAGCCGTTTATTTTGTCGTCGGTGGGCTGGAATTTGTCGGGCGGGACAATTTTCCGCAAGGTTTCCCGGACAATTTCCCAAAGTTTCTTGTGTTCGCCGCCGAGCAGGATAACCACCCGCGCCGACTGCGAATTGAAAGCGGAGGGCGTATTCAACACGGCGTAATCGACCAGTTCCTTAATCTGGGCGTCGGTGAGGGAGCTTTTGTCGCTGAGGTCGTAATTGCTGCGGCGTCTGGCGAGGGCGGTCTTGAAATCGGCTGCCATGCGTTTCTCCTGTGTGTTCTACCCCTCAATCCACGGCGGCAATTATAGCGAATACCCGGCGCAAAAAAAAGGCTGTAGCCTAACGGAAGCGCGAGTTCGGAGGGCACAGCCGCTCCGCAACGCGCTCTTCAGTAATTCGCATCCCGGCCGAATTCCCATGCAGCCGGTCAAAACTTATCGGGTTTATAGTACCGGCCGACCCTGTTCCCCACCCCGGTGGTGAGGCAATAGGGAATCGTCTTCCCCCATTCCGCCATTTCCTCCGCGCTTATGCGATCGTCCCGGTCGCTCCCCAGCAGGGTTGCCGTCGCCCCGACCTCCAAATCCGGGATCTCCGTGACATCGACGATACTGTAGTCCATCGACACCATGCCGACGACCGGAGCCCGCCTCCCGCGAATGAGGACAAAGCCCTGGTTCGAAAATTCCCGCCTGAAGCCGTCGGCGTACCCGACCGGCAGAACCGCGACCCGGGTCGGCCGGCGGGTGGTGTAGGTGCGGCTGTAGCCGAGGTTTCTCCCCGGCGGATAGTCCTTGATCTGGATGACGGTGCTTTTCCAGGATAGCGCCGGAGAGAGGCGGTGCTCCCGGGCCAGCCAGCCGGGAGAGAGGTAGCCGTAAATGCCGCAGCCGGGCCGGACCAGGTCGAAATGGGCGTCGGGATGCAGCAGGATGGCGCCGGAGGACGAAGCATGGCGGAGGAAGTATTTCACCCCCGCCTGTTCCAGTTCCCGGCAGGCGCGGTTGAATTCGTCGATTTGCCAGCGGCTGTAAGGGAGGTCGGCCGGATCGGCAAAGTGCATGAAGACGCCTTCCAGGCGAATCCCCGGATAGGCGGCGATTTCGGCGGCGGCGGCGACGGCGTTTTCCGGCAGGATGCCGAGGCGCCCCATGCCGGAGTCGATTTTCAAATGAACGGGCACGGTGCGGTTTTCCCGATGGGCGGCCAGGGCGGCGAGCTGGGCGATGTAGAGGTCGTGCACGGAGAGGGTGAGGTTGTAGCGGACGGCGAGGTTTACCTCTTCGGGCAGGGTGGCGCCGAGGATTTGGATGGGGAGGCCGATGCCGGCTTCGCGGAGCGTTTGTCCTTCCAGGGCGGTGGCGACGGCGAGGCGGTTTACGCCGCCGGCGATGGCGGCTTTGGCGATTGGCACGGCGCCGTGACCGTAGGCGTCGGCTTTTACGGCTGGCATGATCAGGGGTTTTGGGCCAATGAACCGCCGGAAGAAGCGGAGGTTGTCCACGACGGCTTGAAGGTCTATTTCAAGCCAGGATCGGTGGAGGGTCGGGTGAAGGAGGCTGGCGGAGGACATGGATGACCTTTCACGACACTTTGTTTTCCCGGCGCTGGGGCGGTATGGTCGACATCAGTGACTATTTGCCAAAAGGATTAGGGGGCCAGTGTCAATCGCCACGGATTTATTCGCCATTGATAAACCTTAGTTCATCTTCAGCGTCCTCAACCCCAAGGTTGACGCACGAATATCCCCTCCGAGCCAATTCCCCCATAAAAGCCACTTTGCCGAAGCGGCACATTTTTGCCGCTTGCCCCAGGCTTATCCTGCCATCTTGAAATAGTTTCGCGGCTGTGGCGATCCTTGCTGTTTCCGCCAATTCGGAACGAGACATGCCAGCGCTTGCCAATATGTCGTCCGTGTACTCGATATCGATGGTATTAGGCATTTTCACCTCCCAATTCTTTCAATCTACTGCCGCCCCTGAAACGCATATGCCAATGACGATGCCGCCGCGTTTTCGAAATCCGCCCCGCTCGCCAGCCCCCGCGCCAAACGGGTCACCTTCACTTCAGGGAATTTCTCCGTCAACAAGCCAGCCAAATACTCCGCCGTGGCGTCCCCTTCCGCGCTCGGCCGCGTCGCCAAAATGATTTCCTTGACCGGCCCCTCACCGACCCGCTCCACCAGTTCCTTGACCCGGATGTTTTCCGGACCCACCCCTTCGGCCGGCGACAGCCGGCCCTGGAGGACATGGTAAACGCCGCGGTAAATGTCCGCCTTCTCCAGGGCGATGACGTCGCGGGGAAGTTCCGTGACGCAGATTAAGCCGGCGTCACGCGTGGCGTCGGCGCATATCGCGCAGAACTCCCCTTCGGCGATGTGAAAGCAGCGCCGGCAGGCGCGGAGGTTCCGCCGGGCGTCGCGGATGGCCAGGGCCAGGGCCATCGCGCTTTCGCGCGGCGTCGACAGTATGTGAAAAGCCAAACGCTCGGCCGTCCGTTTGCCGACGCCGGGAAGTTCCGCGAACTCGTCAATCAATTTCTCCACCGACGGCGGATACACGCTCGCCTTAGCCATTCCTCACCACCTCCGCCAGCGCCACAAGGCCATGAACCCCCCCAGGGCCAGGACGGCCAGGGACATGACAAACCAGAACGCCCAATTGTTGTCCGAGGCAATCGGCAGCCGGACGTTCATGGAAAAAATCGACACCACCATGGTCGGCACCATCAGGCAAATGGTGATCATGGTCAAGGTCTTCATCAGGACGTTCAGGTTGTTCGAGACGATGCTCGCCCGGGCGTCCATCATGCCGGCGAGAATGTTCGTGTAAATTTCCGCCTGCCGGCCGCACTGGGTGTTTTCGATGAGGATGTCGTCCAGCTTCTCCGCCTCTTCCGTCGTGAAGCCCATTTTCGCGTGATTGTTCCGCATTTTCTGCAGGAGGGCGTCGTTCGAATTGATGGCGTTCACATAATAGACCAGGGACTTTTCCAGCGCGAACAGGGAAATGAGGTGCCGGTTCTCGAACGAGCGGTTAATCTCCCTTTCTATCGCGTCCACCATCATGTTGATCGCCTTCAGGTGCTCGAGGAAGTGCATTATCGTCCGGTAAAGCATCCGCAACAGCGCCTCCCTGAGGCTGAACTCCCGGTTCACCGGCCGGGCGCCAGGGTATATCGGCATGTCCTGGGACTGCAGGACAATCAGCTTGTCAGCGAACAAAAACAAACCCACCGACGCCACCTTGAACTCGAGGTGGGCGTTCTCGCCGCCGGTGATGGTCTGGTTGCAGGGCCGCTTGAAAATCATCGCCGTGTGCGCGGGCTCGAACTCGAGGCGGGACAGTTCATCCGGGTCGAGGGATGACAACAGCGTGTGCTCGTCCAATTTTTCCGTGTCAATCAAATAGCGGCGCTCGCTCTCGTCCGGCGAAATATACACTCCCACCGGCGCCGGCGCCGCCTCCGCCTCAACCAACAATCCGTTCTCGATTCTATACAAACGCCGCATCGTCACTCCCCTTCCGTCCCGTTCGAGACGACATACTCCAGCCACTGTTTCTCCGCCAAATCGATGTCTTCCAGAAAAGCCAGGAAATCCCGCCAGTCCCAGGGCATGATGCGCTGCTCGGGTATCTGGTACTTGCGGGAAATCTCCAGCGAATTGTCGCCACGCTCGGTAACGCGCAACTGGTAAACCCCGAACCGGCTCGGCAAGTGCGCCGAACGCGGCAGCCTGACGAAACGTCCCCCCTCCGGCAGCCGGAAGACGTTGCGGTCCTCGGCGATGTGGAGGGATTGAATGTGGCAGGCCGTGCCCCGCCGGGTCAGGTTCCTGGTCTCGGGGGAAATTATCCGCGGCCGCATCAGGCACAGCCCCACCGAGGCGACCCCGCCGGGCCGCCGTTCCAGGGGGAATTTACTGGAAATTTCGTAGCGTTCCAATGACGACGCCTCGGTGTCGTCGGTGCGCTGCACGTCGAACTGTTTCAACACGGCATCCGGAAATACCGGGTAGAGCGAAGTCAAAAGCAGATCCCGCCGCGTCTCGGCGTCGGCGTTGGCCAAGGCTTGATCCCGCAAGAGTCCCGCCACTCCCCGCCGTAAACTCCGCCCCGACACCTCCACCGCCTCCCCCTCCGCCGGCAGCTTCACCGTGCGAATCCGGTAGATTATCGAATCCTCCGCCGGCAAAGTCGGCAGGGTCTCGAACAAGGGGCCGCCCGGCAACAGGGAAAGAACCGTCGCTCCGGACAGGTCGTCCGGAATCTTGCCGAACGGAAGTGAATCGAACCTGGTGTCGAGGAAATAGGTGTTCCCGCCCGGTATCGACAGCCGCACCATCGGCACCGTGAAAATGCTCCGGCTGGGTATCTCCCAGGTCGCCGGATGCATCGCCCGGACGGACGGCCTGGACAAGGCCGGCTGCGCGTCCAGGCCCGCCGCCTTCAAGAGGGCCAATAACAGGAGATTCCGATCGCCCATCTGTTCCACCTCGATATGCGCCGCCACCTGGCCGCCGCCGTCCGGATCCACCTCGTCCAGGACATAGCGGTAAATCACCTTCGCCGTTTCCAAGGGATTCGGCCGGCCGGAAACCTGCGGCGGCTGCAGGCGTCCCAAGAGCTGGCGCATGCGCATGGACGGCGTGAGCTTGCCGTCGAACTTCCTCAGCTCCCGCGCCGCCACCTCGTCCCAGGTGGTCTTCACCCCGATTTCGACCGACGGCACCCGTTCGGAAACATGCACCGCCCCCGGCTCGCGAACGGGCGAAGCCACATGGGCGGTCCAGCGGTAGACGTCCTGATTGTCCTCGCGGGTCAACTCGAATTCCACGTCCGAACCGAGATTGCGCATGACGTAAACCAGAGGAAAATCGCGCGGGGCGCGGATTATGTATTCGCTGAGAATCAGGGGTATTCGTCCGGAAGGGTCCTGGAAAAACCACGGCGGCAGGACCGGCGGCCCCTGATCCGCCGCCACCGACTCCATCACCCGGATTTCCCGGCTCGCCCCCGGCATGATTACCGGCAAACGCAGGCCGCCCTGGCCGGGGAAAGGCTCCGGCTCCAGGGTGTTCCCGGTGGGGAAGACGATGCGGGCCGTGAGGAGTTCCCCCTTCTGGTCGATGCCGGTCAGGAGTTCGCCCCCGCGCTGGGTCCGGGCGAGATCGATCTCGTGGGTCAGGCGGCGGTAGGAACCGTCCTCGGCGAAGGTCACGGTCACCCGGTCCAGCAGGCGCACCACGTCCGTGCCGTAGCGGTCGGTGTCGGCGTTCGCGGTCATGACGATGGCGTCGTGGCCGCCCTCTTTGTAAAGCTGCGGCGCGGATTTGTTGAAATTGGCAATCATGTCCCCGAGTTCGAACTGCCCGGGATTGGCGTCCAGGCTCACTTGCCAAAACCGGATCGCGCCGTCCGGCTCACCCATGTCGAGGCGGATGTCCCCCAGCCGCCGCCAGTACCTGTCGTTCTCCGGCGTGACCCGGACCGCATCCTCCATGGCGGCGGCGGCTTCCTGGTGCATTTCCATGCGGGAATACAGCGTCGACACCATTTCCAGCACCCCGGCCTCGCCCTTGAACAATTCGCGGGTGTTCTTCAGGATGAAATCCGCTTCCTGCGCCTTACCCAAATCCGCCAGGGCTTCCGCCAATTTCAAGCCGGTCTCCGGCAAATACGGCCCCGCCTCGTAGGCCGCCCGGCAGGCGGCCAGCCGGTGATCCATGTCGAGGAATCCGGCTTTGGGGGCGGCGGCGATGGCGGTCTGCACCGCGACCGAGGTCGGCTGAGCCTTGCCGCTTTCGTCCCAAATCGCCCGGATGGTCGAACCGGAGGCGAAACGCCGCGCCCAGGCGCCACGTTCCAGCAATACGTCGATGGAGCTGGGATTTACTTTCCGCGCCTGTTCCAGGTAATCCGCCGCCAGCCGCGAGTCACCGGCGGCCAGCGCCTCCCGGGCCATGAAAAGGAGGGACGGCACCAATTCGGCGTTGATGGCCAAAGCCTTCCGGTGCCACTCCCGGGCGAGATCGTGGCGCCGCTCGGGAGGGAGGAGCGGATTGTCGGTAATCGTGGTCCCGGCGAGAACCGCCAGGGTGGCGTCGGTCGGGGCCAGGCCGGCGGCCTTCTCCGCCCACCACGAGGCGGCGTCGGGGAGATCCTGCTCGGAACAAGCCAAGGCCAGGGTCGCCAACATGGACGGATTGTTAGTCTCCGCCGCCGCGCGGTGGAGTTCGGCCAGGTAGCGCGGGGACCGGGCCTCGCGGCGGGCGCTGGCGCGCTTTTCCGCCTCGGGCGGGACGGCGTGGCAGTCCCAGGTGAAGGCGGGGGCCGCTTCCAGTCTCAGGGCGAAACGGGCGTCCTCGGCGTCCTCGCCGAGCGGCGGGGGGAAGAGTTCGACCAATACCGTGTGGCGTCCGGGGGAAAGCGGGAAAAGAACGGTGTGTTCCCGCGCGACCTCGCGGCTGTTCTTGTCCACTTCCGCCGCCAGTGACGCGTCGACGTACAGGCGCCAGGAGACGTCGGACTGGATGTGGAAGAGCGACTTGTTGTCGGCTTCCGCCAGGTCGAGGGTGGTGTACATGACGACCGCGCCGTCACCGGAGCGCCCGGTGGCCTTCCAGGGGTGGATGTAGGGGAAGGAACGGTTGGGGTCCAGGGGTCGCCAGGGCGGGTTTTTCCGCCAGCGGCGGAACTGTTCGGCGTCGGGGGGATTCTTGATGACGTCGGACTGGTGGATTTCGGCGGTGCGGGAGGGAACGCGGTAATCGCGGCCGATGCCGAGTCCCGGAAACGGTCCGGAGACGAGCCAGGACATGGCGAGGCCGCGGCGGCGGTGCACTTCCACGGCGTCGTCGCGGCGCCCGGAGGCGGTGAAGGAGCGGGCGACGAAACGGCGCAGGGCGTCGCGGTGTTCGGGCGCGAGTTCGCTTTCGTTGGCCAGGATGCGGCGGGCTTCGGCTTCGCCGACGTTCACGTTGGAGAGCCCGGCCGGATCGAACTTCAGGGCGAAGCGGACGGCGAATTCGGCCAGGGGCGTTCCGATGCAATCCCGGGAGGCGGAGATGGCGAAGCGGACCGCCGCGTCCCGGTCGCCGCGGTTGGTGGATTGAAAGTCCATGAGCATCCGCGCTTTCTCGACGAACTGTTCCTCGCCGGAGCGGGCGGCGGCGGCGAGGGAGAGTGCGAGTACCAGCCCAAGGGGGAACGCCCAACGTTTCTCTGTGAAATTAGCCATAATGATCTTTTCCGTTCGCGCCAGGGCCAGCCACTGCCGCCGGACGCGGTCTGCTCTCCTCACGGTTTTTCCCACACCAGTTCCGCCGCCAGCCAGCGTCCCGCCTCGGCGGTGAAATCGCGAAAGGCGGCGAAATCGTCGGCGGCGATTTCGTAGCCGGGGATTTCGCAGGAAAAATCCAGGCTGATTTTCCCTTCCGCCGGCGTGGCCTTCAACCGCACGGCGCCAAATGCGTACTTGCGTTCGAAGGACTCGACGCCGTTGACCAGGCGCCAGGCGGGCGGATAACGCACCGCGATTTTCCGGACGATCGCGAAGCCGTGCGGAAGCATCATGCTTTGCGTGCGCTCGCCGTGGCGGGCGTATTCCTCGAAACCCAGGGGGTAGATGAACCCGGTTCCCGCACTGTCCGGCTGGCCGGGTAGCGGGGGAATACGCAATATCACCCGGTCGTCCGCCATGGCCGCGTAGCGGCGGAGCCTGGCCCGTCCCGACCAGACGGCCGACGCGGGGTCCCGCTCCTTTTCCCGGAATTCGTCCACCACCGTGGAGGGCGCGCCGCCGATGGAGGCGAGGAACTCCACCCAGGCCCGGCTTTCCTCGGGGTTGTCGTCCGGGTCCCCGAAGCGTCGGCGCAGGGCTTCGGCGGCGGTCCCGGTACCGGAAACAGCCTGTTCCCAAAGAATGCTGCCGTCCTCGTCGACCAGGAGGTCGGCGGTCTCCCGCCACTCGCAGGCCGCCGTCCCGTTGTCGGGGATGGCCATTCTTTCCGCACCTTTCGGGGTCACCGCCATGCCGGGGCTGCCGGAGAGCTGCGCCGGCATCACTCCCGGCGGACGGTAGGGATTCGACGCCTCCATGAACACGTTGCCGCCGACCGGGGATTGCACCATGGCGAGGGAGTGGTTGAAATAGTCCAGGAGCGGCAGGGACGACCCTTCCAGAACGCTCGGGCCGCCCCCGACCGTTCCCCGCAGGCGGGACAGGACGGGCCAGGCCTCCAGGCCGAACTCCCGGGCCATCAGGCACAGCAGGAGGGCGCGGTCCTTGGCGTCGGCGGAGAGCCGGGACAGGATGGATCTGGCGTTGATGGGACGGAAGGCGTAGGGTCCGTATTCGTCCTGCCGGGTGGTGATGTTCCGGGACACCCAGCGGGCGGCCTGGTCCAGCCGCGCCAGCGGGGGGTCGCCCTCCTTTCCCATGCCTTGGGCGAGCAGCCGCAATTCCGGCGGAGAGTGGTACTGGACGCCGATTAGACGCCAATACCAGCGGGCGAAGTCGTCCCAGCCGCCGAAGGACGAGACCTGGACGGCGGGGGCGAGGTCTTCGCCGCCCCGGGAATGCGGTTCGGGGACGAAGGCGGCGAGGTTGGACATTTCCCAGACCCGGGTGATTTCGCGGCCGTCCGGAGAGGGGATTTCCATGGCTTCCGGGGCGCCGTTCACCGGTTTGAAGAAGACCCGGCGGTCTTTCGGGGAAGTGAAAAGATAGCGGGAGAGGCGAACCGGGGCGGCTTGGGAGAGAGGCGCGATGTGGCCGAAATAATCACCCAGGAAATCGGTGCGTTCGCGGCGAATCGCCACTTCCGCCTCGACGACCATTCCCGGCCGCAAGGGGGGCAGGAGGAAGGGCAGGCCGCGCCCGGAGGGGGAGTGGTGCGGAGAAAAGGGTTGGCGCTGGCCGTCGGGGCCGATGATGTCGAGGCGTTTGAAGACGCTCCGTTCGTAGCGGCTGTCCAGGGTCAGTCCGAGGTGGCGAAGGATGCGGGCGGCGCGGGGGGTGTGCACTCTTATGGCGAAGGAGATGGCCCGCCGCATCGAACCGTCTTCGCCAAGCAGGTCCTCGACCTGAAAATACAGGAACTCCCAGCCGTTGGCGGGTGGCGGGGAGGTGGGGGATAGGTCCAGTTCCTGCCGCAGGGATTTTACCGGCTCCTTCGCCGCGACTTTCCCTTCGGCATAGGTCTCCTGGTTGAGTTCGGCCAGGAGGCTGAGGGCGTGCGGATCTTCCGGAGCCAGGGCCAGGGCGAGGTCGATTACTTCCCGCGCCTCCTGCTCCCGGCCAAGTACCCGGTAGAGTTCGGCCAATTTCAGTCTGGCCGGGAAATGGTTGGGAAAGCGGGCGATGTGGTCGACCAGGAGGCTTACCGCGGCGGAGGTCTGCCCCAGCATGCTCTGGGCGAGCACCGCGCCCTCCAGCGCTTCGGGGTTTGCGGCGTCGCGGCCGAGGATGGCGTAGAATTCTCCCAGAGCCTTGCCGAAGCGTCCCATGGCGAGGGCGGAGCGGCCCAGGCGGAGGCGGGCGGCTTCGGCGTTGGGGTGGCGGACAGCCAGTTTTTCCAGGAGCATTCCGGCCAGCGGTTTCCAGCCCATCGCCATCGCCACGTCGTACTCCAGCACCCCGGCCCGCAGGGACATGGGGTTGACGGACAAGGCCATCCGCGCGTAGTCGCCGGCCCGGCGCGGCTGGCGCATGGTGTCGAGGTACAGGCGGCCGATGTCGACCAGGGCGGCGGCGGAACCCCGGTCGGCGACCGACTTCAGGAGGACCAGGCGCAGGTTTTCCTCGCGATCCGGGCCGTCCAGGCCGGAGTCGACGGAACGGGCGGAGATCAGGGTGAAGAAGGGATCCTGTCCGGAGGCCAGCATGGCGCGGTTGAAGATGAGTTCGCGGTCGAATCGTTCCGGTCCTTCCATCATCCGCCGGGAGACCAGGAAGGAGCCGAGGTAAAAATTGGTCCGGGCGTCGTCGGGGTCTTCCCGCGCCCTTTGGGACATGACATTGACGGCGCCGGTGAAGGGAGGCTCGGGCGGGGCGTAGAGGCGCTCCCAGCGGGAACGCTGGACGGCGCGACGCATGACGGCGAGGAATTCATCCTGATTGAGATCGGTGGGTTTGGCGATTTTCCCGGGGAAGGGCTGGCCGTCCGGCAGGGCGAGGCGGATGGCGAATCCCCAATCGGACGTGGCGGCGGAGGTGCGGACCAGGATGGCGTTCCAGCCCCGGTGGAGCCAGACATTGGCGGCTTCCTGATCGGGATCGGGATGCCGGGCGTAGCGGGAATTGGGAACGCGAAGCTGATTGACGCACACATACGAACCCTGGTTCATCCCGAAGCGCAGTACTGCCGGGAGGTCGTCCGGTGAAAAAACCAAGGCCAGGGCGAGGACGGTTTTTCCGCCTTCGCCGCGGAACAGGGATCCGGGAAACACCCTGCCCATGGGGTCGGTGGTGGCGACGGCGCGGAGGCGGCGGTTGGGGGAGGAAAGGGCGGCGCCGAGGCTGTCGTAGAGTTCGGAGGGATTTTCGACGATTTGTGATTGGTATTCGGCGGCGCCGTCCAGGGGACCCCAAAAGAGCCAGTCGCGAATCAACCCCAGGTGGGCGGTTTCCTGCCCCGCCTCGGCGGTTTTCCCCAGGCGTTCCAAAGCCAGGGCCCGGAGCCAGGCGGCCCGGGAGCGGAGCTGACTGATCTGGGCCTCGAAGGGAACGACCGCCGGTTTGGCCGGCAGCGCGAAAATGCCTTCCGGCTTGGCAGGTTTTTGCCCTGTTTCGACGTCGACGAGTCCGTCCCCTTTTTCCCCGGGGTCGAGGATATACACTTTTCCTTCGGGGTCGGTGAAGATCAAACCTCCGTCGGGTTTGCCGCCCGGCGGGTCTTCGGCAGCCAGGGATATGGCTTCGAGGTTCGCGGCGGCGGCGGGACGGAGCGGCGCGGTGACTTTCAGGAAGGCGTCGAATTCGCCCGACGCCGCCAGCAGGCGGTAAGCCGTTTCGAGAAGGTACTCGACCCGGGCCCAAGCCAGCCGGGTGGTCTCCTTCTCAGGGGGAAGTTGTCCCGCTTCGGCGATGGCGAGTTCCAGGGCATTCAGAAAAGCAAGATGACTGGAGATTAGTTCATCCCTTAGTTCCAGCCTTTCGCCTTCGCGCTCGCTCTTCCAGCCGGCGAAATCAGACCAGGGCGCGTCATCGTCCGCCGCGTTTTCCGGTTCGGTCAAAGCGACGGCGGCCGGGAGGGTCAAAGCCGGGGACGGCGCTAGTCCGGCGCTTTCCGCTTTCGGGCCCGGGGTTTCGCCGGCGCCGGCGAGACCCCGGTTCAGAATTAAAATTACCAATAAAGCCGGCCACCAAGCATTTTGACAACGCATACCGTATACTCCGGGCAGGTCAAAAAAAAACCGGATAGCCCCTCCCGATCTGGCGGGATTGACTGACCGGCGGTTGGACCATCATTATCAATGATGCAAAAATCAAGGGGGCTTTTCAACTGTCGTTTCGGAAAAGAGACTGTTCGTTGCTTGGTGAACAATGAATATCCGGACTACGGCGGAAATCCCAATGCGCGACTGTTGTGGGAACCGCCTCCACAACAATCGTGCGATCCAGAGATTGCATGGTGAAGGGAATTTTGTGGCGTTTTTCGCCCCTGCTGCGAGTTAATGGAATAGCGGTCAACCACCTTTTTCATTCAAATTCCACGCGAACAAACAGGGCGAATATTAACCATTGCGGATTTCCCCTGTCTGACTATACTCTTTTCATCAATAGTTACGTTTAAGCACAACGCGGAAGATGACACAACATGAACAAAAAACTTGCCAGCATTTTCTCCCGTGTACTGCTAGCCAGTGTCCTGCCCTTTCTTATCACCATCGCCTTCATTTTCTTGACCGTGCAATACATTATCCATTCCTACGTCAATACCCGCATCAGGGAAACGGTCGACGTGTCGGCGCGTTTCGTCACCAATAAAATTATCGACACCATGTCCGGAATCACCGGACTAATGAACCTTACCGCCAAAAATCTCTCCGAAGCCGCCGCCGATTCCGACAACGCCCGCACCGCCCTCGAACGCATCATCCACTCGCTGATGCAGTCGAACCAGGAAATCTACTGCGCCTGGTACGTCTTCGCCGCCGGCGTCGCCGATCCCGGAGACACCTGGTACGCGAAATCGTTCGTGCAGGAAAAAGGCCTGATTCGCGAAATCCCCGCCGTCAAAGAACTCGACGACATGAACATTTCCTTCTGGCACCTCATCCCCTTCAAGGAAGGGAAACCCTGGCAGGACTCCGGCGGCTTCTGGGACTACGGCATCGGCGAAGGATTGAAGTACATCGCCACCATCTGTTACCCCATCATCCGCGATGGCAAAACCATCGGCACCGTCGGCATGGACATAACCTACGACAAAGCCTTCGCCTTCCTGAACGACATGCAGGTGGACGGCGAACGCGGCATCATCCTCGTCACCGACGCCGGCGTCATCGTCTATGCCCGGGACTCCAAAGCCTCCGGCGGCAAGTTTCTCGACCTCGACTTCCGCCCCAAAGATCGGCAAGCCCTCTCCCAGGCCCTGCAAAATCGTGAACCGCTACTCAGGGAGATCCGCTCCCCCATCTTCAACACCCCATCGCTGGCCACGCTCGGGTCCATCAATCTCCCGGCAACCAACCGGGAAATTTTCCTCTATCTCGAATGCCCCACCAATACCCTCTACCGCGAATCCCGCGCCATCTCCACCGCCCTCGCCCTCATCTGCGCCGCCGGTACCATCATCCTCATCGCCGGCGCCATCTTCGCCTCACGTTTAATCGCCACCCCCATCCGCCGCATCACCGACGCCACCGCCCGCATCGCCCACGGCAACATCGGCATCGGCGACGAAAACCTCGATCTCGGCAACAGCGGCATTCTCGAAGTGGAATCCCTCAGGGAGGCGGTCAAGAAGATGGTCCAGCAGTTGAAAGAGCGCCACGAACTCCGCCTCTACGCAGTCCAAGCCGACTTCGAACGGAAGAAGGCGGAGGAGGCCAGCCGGGAGAAAACCCTCTTTTTCGCCAACATGTCCCACGAAATCCGCACGCCCATGAACGCCATCATGGGACTAACCGACCTCCTCCTCGCCGACCCCCTCTCCCCCGTACAACGGAAACGCGCCGGCGAGATCCGCTCCGCCTCCAATTCCCTCCTCACCATCGTCGACGATATCCTGGACATCTCCCGCATCGAGTCGGGAAAATTGTCCCTGGTGAAATCCGACTTCGATTTCCAGGCCATGCTGGACAACATCGCCTCGATTTGCGGTCACTTGGCCGAGAAGAAGAAACTCGCCTTCGCCATCGAACGACATGGGAAAATTCCCCCCGTTTTTCGCGGCGACGAAGTCCGCATCCGGCAAATTCTCCTGAACCTCATCGGCAATGCGATCAAATTCACCCAACACGGTTCCGTCACCCTTGACGTCAGCGCCGAACCGCCGCTTCTCCACTTCCGCGTCATCGACACCGGCATCGGCATCAAACCCGAGGATCTGGACGGACTCTTCAACGCCTTCCGCCAAGTCGACGCACACAGGAACCGCAAAGTGCGCGGCACCGGCCTCGGCCTCTCCATTTCCAAGAACCTCGCCGAAATCATGGGCGGCAACCTGGCGGTGGACAGCGTCTACGGGAAAGGCTCCATCTTCCACGTCCGCCTCCCCCTCACCCCCGGTAGTGACGACTTCCAAGCCAGGCGCTCGACAAATGTGCAAACTGGAATCAGGTATGATGCCCGCGCCTTGGTGGTAGACGACAATTCCGTGAACCTGATGGTCGCCGCGGGTTTGTTGAAGCTCTACGGCCTGAAGAGCGACACCGCCCCCTCCGGCCCGGAAGCCCTGAAGCTCATCGCGGAGAACGACTACGACATCGTCTTCATGGATCACATGATGCCGGGAATGGACGGAATCGACACCACCAAAGCCATCCGGAAATTAGGGGGCAATGCCGCCAAGGTTCCTGTCGTGGCCTTGACCGCGAATGTCCTGTCCGGCGTGCGCGAACACCTTACCGCATCCGGCATGGACGACTACCTGGCCAAACCCATTCAGAAGGAATTGTTGGGGGCAATCCTGGCGAAATGGCTGAAGCCGGGCGGTGGACCTGAGGCGGAAAGGGATAGATGATTGGGTTGTTTCATGCCCCGACGATTGAACCGCCAATTGCCTCGGTGCAAAATCATTATCGCTTGAATATCCCGGGTCAATCACATTTCAACATCGCCGTCCGGTGGTACGAACGGTAATCTTGCAAAACTCCGTTTTTTTGCTTAAAGTTGCGGGTGTTGCCGCCGCTATTAGGATAGGTATATCTGGATAGTTGCCTAACCGGCCGCTGCAAGGGTTATTACATGGAGTTTGGAAGGTGTTTGGCGACGCTTCAAGCCATGGTCCGGCAAACGGACAGGAAGGAGTCACGGAAATGCGCAAAACTTGGTTTTACGCACTGGTCCCGGGTTGTCTCATTGCCGTCTTTTTTTGCTTCACCCTATTCACCCCAACCGCGGCGGAACAAGGTTATCAACCGAACGCCGCCAATAATCAGGGCTATGCCGGACAAGGGTATAGCGGACCAGGCTACTCCGGACCGTCAGACCAGGGTTATGCCGGTGAGGGCTATTCCGGACAAGGTTACGACCCCCAGGTCGAACAGAATCTGGGTGCTTTGAATTCGCTGATTGACGAATTCAATCAAGGCGGAAGCGACACCCGGGTCGATACCCGCTCGAATAGGGGCGGTAAGATCAATCAAGCCTTTGTCGCCTTGACCGGGCAGGCGGTGAACCCCCTGTTCGGGGTGGCGGCTTTGGGGATGTGGCATTATTTTCGGGCGCCGGATCATTTGCGCGCCAGCCTGCCCCTGTACGATCAGCCGACCATTTGGGTGCCGCTCCTACTGATCATCGGCTTGATGCTTTTCAACAGCACCATTTGCGAGGCGATGCCCTTCCTCAAGGTGCCCCTGAATGCGCTCGGGGACATCGTCAACAAGGCCGGGGCGGTGGCGGTTTTGCCGATTATCGTCAAGATGTTCGCCGATACCGTGGCGCAACCGGCGGGGCGGCATGTGGCGGCGGCGGCGAATTATCTCTTCCCCAGTGCCTATGCGGCGGACGTGGGTTTGGCGGCGCAGGCTTGGTCGGGAGCGGGCTGGCTGGTGGGGGCGGCCGTGGGTTTGATTGCCTACGTGGCGGTGTGGCTGGCTTTCAATGTCGTCGACGTGTTGATTCTCATTTGCCCCTTCCCGGGCGTGGACGCGGTTCTCAAGTCGGCACGGCTGGCGATGGTGGGGATTTTGGCGGGTACGAACCAGCTGGCTCCGACGACGGCCATCATTATCGCGGTGGTGATTACCCTGCTCAGTTTGCTGGTGGCGGGCTGGTCGTTCCGCTTGTCCATTTTCGGTTTGATTTTCTCGACCGACATTTTGTTTTTCCGTAAGCGCGAGGCGGCGTCCGACACCCTGAAGACCTTCTCCTGCGTGGGGATGAAGCATAACCGGAAGATCCCCATGCGCACTTGGGGTCGGGTGGAGGCGAACGCGAACGGCGAATTGGTTTTCCTATATCGCCCCTGGCTCATTTTGCCGGAACGCAGCGAAGTGGTCGGCAAGGCGGCGGAGTTTGACGCCGGGCGGGGACTCTTGAACCCATTCGTGGTGGCGGTGGGGGAACCGGACACGCCGTGGTTGCGTTTGCCGCCGCGTTACCGGGGTCAGGAGGATGCTTTGCGTTCCCGGTTGCGTTTACACGAAGTGGTGGACTGCGGCGTTTCCGGGAAGCTCCGTTCCTGGCTGGGTCAGATGTTCGGCGGGGCGAAACCGGCAGCGGCGGGCGGCGTGGCGTCGTAACCGGGTTATGTATTACCTCGAATAACCATGGCCTCCCGGCACAGGGAGGCCATTTTTTTTCGGCGGATTCGGGAATCAGGCTTTAACCAATCGCGAGGAAGATTTTTTTCGCGAATGTTTTTTCGCCGCAAGCGGTTTTTGCCCGACAGCGGGCGGATCCTCAAAATATTGTTTGATCAGTTCCTTGGATTCTTCGCGAGTATATTGCGGCCAGTCCTTGCTTGCCTCGGCGGAACGGGCATGAATATAGGCAACCCGCTCTTCACCGGTCATGTTTTCCATGTCTTTGGACATTTCCGCCCTAATATCCCGAATCCACTGAAAACAAGCAAATTTATCCTTCTTCATGGGTTTCTTCATAGGTAATCATCTCCAGTGGCGAGGCAATGAATAGCGATTGGAATCCGTTCTCCGAATTGATTAAATTGAAGAGCAAGGATTTATCTGGATGCACTATATGTTTGAAATTCCAGCTCACGATCCCTTTACATCCATAAACTGTCGCATGTGCCACATGAGATGCGTCAGTATAATATTTCTAGGTGACGATGTTTCTTTTTATGTACATCTCAGCCATTCGGTCGACTTCCATTGTCGATCTATAATATTCCATGGAGGGAAGGTACTTGTTAAAAAAATTACGTACCCGCGTTGGCGCGCTGGCAATTTCGGCATTCACTTGTTCCGAGACCACTAAACTGAAACGTCCGGCATTTGCTTGCCGGAAAAACTCCCTGGTATCTTCGGCAAATTCCGGATCAAACATCCCGCCGAATACCGAAGTATCAACAAACACCCGAAAAATCCGCATAATCACCCTTTCGCTTGGCCACTCACGACCCCGGTGCCGCTTCGTCAGTCTCCACCCCGGCGAACAGGGCGTCGCAGAACTCCTTGGCGTTGAAGGGGGCGAAGTCGCCCTCCTTTTCGCCGACGCCGATAAACTTGATGGGGAGTTTGATCTGCCGGTTGATGGCGATGACGATGCCGCCTTTCGCGGTGCCGTCGAGTTTGGTCAGGACCAGGCCGGTGACGCCCACCCCTTCGGTGAAGACCTTGGCTTGACTGAGGGCGTTCTGGCCGGTCGTCGCGTCCAGGATCAACAGGACCTCGTGGGGGGCGCCGGGAATTTTCTTCGCCGCCACCCGGTGGATTTTTTCGAGCTGCTGCATCAGGTTCGCCTTGGTGTGGATGCGGCCAGCCGTGTCCACCAGGACATAATCCGCTTTCCTGGACAAGGCCGCCTCGCAAGCGTCAAACACCACCGCCGCCGGATCGGCTCCATCGGCATGCCGGACGATGTCCACCCCGACCCGGCCCGCCCAAATGTCCAGTTGCTCGCCGGCCGCCGCCCGGAAGGTATCAGCCGCGGCGAGGATGACCTTGTCGCCGCGATCCTTCAAATAACGCGCCAATTTGGCGGTGGTGGTGGTTTTGCCGGTGCCGTTCACCCCCACCATCAGGACCAGGGTCGGTCCTTCGGGGTTTCGTGCCAGGAGGGACGCTTCGTCGGCGGTCAGGCCCTGCGAAAGCATGTTTTTAAGAAATACGAGGATATCCTCCGCCTTTTCGATTTCCTTGTTCTTGTACTTTTCGCGAATCTCCCCGACCACTTCCGCCGCCAATCGGGGGCCGACGTCGGCCAATACCAGGCGTTCCTCCAGTTCGGACAGCAGGGTCTCGTCTACCCGCCTGCCGATGCGGAAGACGTCCTTGACGTCCATGAACAGGATGTCCCGCGTTTTCTTGAGCCCAGAACGAATCTTGTCAAAGAATCCCATGCCCCTGCCCCTTCCTCTCCGCCGCCAGTTCCGCCAGCGGCGCCAATAAATCCACCGGTACCCGCGCCGAACCCACTTCCGCTCCGTCGCCGGGACCATGAAAATCGCTTCCTCCCGACGGCAACAAACCCCGCTCCCGGCAGAACCGCAACAGTTTGGCAATCAATTCGCCGCCATGTTTGGGGTGATATACCTCCACGCCGTCGATCCCCTCGGACGCGAAGGAGTCCAATTCGCCCGCCCAGCCGCTCACGCCCGGGTGGGCCAAAATCGCGACCCCGCCCAGGGCGTGGGCCATATCCACTCCGCCGGCCACGGTCAGGCGCCGTTTGGCGATGTGCACCGGTCCGTTGTCGTAGAGGTATTTGGCGAAAGCCTCGTTGACGCTTTTGACGATACCCTTGGCGATAAGCGCCCGGGCCAGATGGGGCCGGCCGTAAACGCCGTCCTCCGCCACCGGCAAATCCGCCATGTCGACCCGGAAACCGAGCCGCAACAGGCGCTCCAGCATCTCTTCCATACGCTCCCGCCGGGACAGGGAGAGATCGTCAATCCGCGGGAGGCTGGGGGATTTCGGGTCGGCGAAAAGGGAGAGGATATGCACCTCCCGGCCGTCCTGTTCGCAGGACAATTCCACGCCCGGCACATAGGTCAGGCCGTGCCGCCGGCAGGCCTCCTCCTTATCCGCACTGCCGGCCATGCTGTCGTGGTCGGTAATGGCCAGGGCGGTGACGTTATGCAGGACTGCCCGCCGGGCGAGTTCATCCGGCGAGAGGAGTCCGTCCGAAAAGGTGCTGTGGACGTGAAGGTCGATTGACGCTGTCCGGGCCATGCCGTGTCCTTGTGACGGGTTTAGAGCGGTTCTAACAATTCTATGACATTTTGAGCACCGCTCTTTTGCCCTCACTCTTCGTTACTCGTCGCTTACA
>JAVBRG010000109.1:0-17359 GCA_031548195.1 Planctomycetota bacterium
ATGGCCACCGAATTCCACCTCACCTCCGGACCCGCCCTCGAACGACCCGCCGACCTGGCAGGTTTGCTGTCAAACCTGAAGGAAGGCCACATCCTCTTCATCGACGAAATCCACCGCCTCTCCGCCGTGGTCGAAGAATACCTCTACTCCGCCATGGAAGACTGGTCGATTGACATTGTTCTCGACTCCGGCATGCACGCCCGCAGCTACCATATTTCCATTCCGCGTTTTACCCTGATCGGCGCCACTACCAGGGAGGGCCTGCTGACCGCCCCCTTCCGCGCCCGCTTCGGAATCCTGGAAAGATTGGATTATTACGCGCCGGAGGAACTCTGCCAGATCATCCGCCGATCCGCGCAAATCCTCGGGGTCGGTCTGACCCCGGAAGGCGAACGGGAATTGGCCGGGCGCTCGCGCGGGACCCCGCGTATTGCGAATCGCTTTCTCGCTCGTGCCCGTGACGTCGCGGAAGTTAAGGGTGACGGCAGCATCACCGGCGACATCGCCGCCGAAGCTCTGCAAATGCTTGGGGTTGATGTGGGGGGGCTCACTGAAATGGACCGGCGTTATCTGGACACTCTCGCGAAACACGATGGTGGACCGGTCGGCTTGAAGACCTTGGCGGTGACGGTTGGGGAGGAAGAGGATACTTTGGAGAATGTGTATGAACCTTATTTGATTCGTCAGGGTTTGGTGGTAAAGACTCCTGCTGGGCGTAAGTTGTCGGGTGGGGGTTGGGAGAAGGTGGAGAAGGTGGGCGGGGCGCGGAAGCTATTTTAGAGTGAGTTCCGCAATAGGCGGCAATAATTGCGGTAAAAGGCGGTTCGTAAAAAACCAGCCATTCGGCTGGTTTTTATTGAACCGCCTTTTTACCGCTATAATTACAACTTTTTACGAGCCCAGCTTCGCCAGCACCGCCTGCACATCCTGCCAAGTCAGACGATCCGCCTCAGTCCGATCCCCATCATTCCGCCGCTGACGCAACAAAAAAGACGGATGATATATCGACCGCAAAGGAATACCCCGATACTCAAACCAACGGCCACGCAAACGTGAAGCGTCCGGCGGCAATTGCAAAAGCGTTCGCGTCGCCACCCCACCCACCGCCACTAAAACTTTCGGGGAAATAACCTCAATCTGCCTGTCGAGGTAAACCGCACACGCCGCCGTTTCCTCCGGTTTAGGGTCACGGTTGCCAGGCGGACGACACTTCACCACATTGGTGATGTAGACTTCGGAGCGGGAAATTTTCATGCCTTTTTCGATAATGTCGGTGAGAAGCCGGCCGGAACGACCCACAAACGGCCGCCCCTCCAAATCCTCGTCCCGACCCGGCCCTTCGCCAATGAACATGACCTCGGCGGCGAGATCCCCTTCACCCCACGCGACCCGCGTACGCCGCCGGCAGAGGACGCACTTTTCACAGTTTAAACATTCCTGACGCAAATCTTCAAGGAGCGCCGCGCGGTCGAGTCGGGGCGGCGGCTCCCGATAGGGAACGAGCGATATGTACCCGGGGGGTAGGGAAGGGGACGAGGTTCCGACCGGAAGCGGGGCCGAATTGTCCGCTGGCAATTCCGGACTCGTTTGGCTGGCGGAGTTTCTTGCGGCGGTCCCGGTTTCCGCCGCGCCAGATTTTCCCCGGATTGCCGCACCGACGGCTTTCCCGTCCCGCATCCCGGCGTCAGCCGGTTTGGCCTTGAGCGTTTTCGCCGCCGGCACCTGCTCCTTCGAACCGGAACGGAGCCGCGCGCACAGCGACTCCACGCCCTCCGGCAGAGTCAGATATTCCACGCCCAGGCTTTTCTCCATTTCCAGGCGGGCAATGAGCCGGCGAAGCGAATACCCGGTCATAATTCTTCTTCCCTCTTTTCCGCGAAAGTTTCTTTCAAGCCCATGCCCTCGGCCAGCCGGCAATTTTCCGTCATCTGCCCCAGCACTTTTCGGAGAACCGCCTGTTCCTCCTCGCTGATTCCATTGCCGAGAACTTCCGTCAGCGTCTCGAACACCTCGCGGCAGCGGCCCAGGGTTTTCTTCCCCTTTGGGGTAAGGGACAAGCTCAGGCCTCGGCCGTCATGCGGGTCGCGCCGGCGTTCGATCAGGCCCTTATCCGCCATGCTGGTGAGGAGGACGGTCACGGTGGCACTGCGGATTTCCAGGGATTTTTCCACCGCTTTTTGATTGCAGCCGGGATGGAAATGGATGTACGACAAGGCAACCGCCTGCTGGAAGGTGCCGCCGACCTGCAGGAACAGCTGATTGGCGAATTCGTAAATGGCGTGATTGGTGCGGTGGAGGATGGCTTCCAGCCTTTCACGCATGTATTCGGGGGTAAACTGCGGCGGCCTGGGCATGGTCGGTCTCTCGGCTTCAACCTCCGGTTACCAGCAAGTAACCGGTGTAGGCGGCGAAAAACACCAGGAGACAGGCACCTTCCGGCCGGATCAGATTGCCTTTGCCGTTCCGCCCCCAGCTGAAAATATACAAGAGAAGCGTTCCCGCCGCAACCACCGGCAGATCGCGGTGGAGAAAGTCATGATTGGCCTGGAGCGGGTGGATGAGGCCGGCGATGCCGGGTACCACCAGTGAATTGAAGGTGTTCGAACCGATGACGTTGCCGATGGCGAGGTCGTCGTGCCCTTTTCGGGCGGCGATTACCGAGGAGGCCAGTTCCGGCAGGCCGGTGCCGACCGAAACAATGGTGAGACCGATGACCAGGTCGGAGACGCCGAAATGTTTGGCCACTTCCACCGCTCCCCAAACCAGCAGTTCCGAACTGCCGATCATCACCGCCAGCCCGCCGAGAATGAAAACCAGGGCTTTGGAGGGCGGGGTGATTTTCTCCTTGGTCAGTTCGGCCTGTTCATCGGCTTCACGGACGATCTCCTGGGCGACGGGATCCTGGGAGGCCGCCTCCTGCTTGGCGCTCTTGATGGTGATGTAAACGGAAATGGCGAAGACCAGGAGGCAAATTACCGCGTCCAGCCGGGACAATTCGCCGTCCTTCAGCAGGAAAATGGCGATGGCGGTGACGACGATGAGAATGGGGATTTCGCGGCTGATGACGGTGCGGGTGACGTTGATGGGATTAATCAGGGTGCAGATCCCGAGGATCAGGCCGATATTGACGATGTTCGAACCAAAGGCGTTCCCGAGGGCGATCCCCGAGGTTCCTCGGAAGGCGGCGGTGGCGGAGACGATGAGCTCGGGGGTGGAGGTTCCCATGCCGATGACGATGATGCCGATAAGGAGGGGCGGGACGTTGAAATGTTTGGCCAGGGCGCTGGCGCCGTCCACGAAAAAGTTCGCGGCGAGCACGAGGGTGACGATACCGGCGGCGATGGCTAGGAGGGCAAGGGGCATGATTTGTCTCGTTGGGCAAGGGGTGGATAAGTTGCCAAAAGATTGCCTGGGCCGTTGGCGACGGAGCTCCGTTCACTTCGTCGCCCAGGGGCGCAGGGTGGGATTGATGAACGCCTTGCCATGCACATCCTTGTAGGTTACCACATTGACAAATTTCCCCGCCGCCCCCCCTGCCACCGTCTCCACGATGTACGCCGCCACGTTCGCGTCGGCGCTCGGCATATGGCAGACGTAAATCCCCACCTTGTGGGCATATTCCGGATTCGCCCGGGAAAAATCGGTGGAACGCAGCACAATCAGCTTGACCCCCGCCGCCGACAAGGCGTCCAAAGTCGCTTCGTCGGCCGCATCGGCATCGCCCAAACACACCGCCTGGGTGTCGGAAAGAAAACCGGCATTGTCGGCGCTCAACGCCGCTTCGGTATAGCGGAATTCGAGTTCCGGGGAAGTGTTCGCGGCGGTAATCGCGCTTTCGAGCTCGGGTGTGGCGCTAAAAACGGTGGTGTGCATGTTGTTCCTTTTCGAAAAGGTTGATCTGGAATAATGATCCGGATAATTGGTCTAGACGACGCGGTAAATTCGAAAAAAGAAACCCGGTCGACAAACTTGCCGGAATTCGCCGGACCGTTCCCTGGCGGCTTCCCCGAACCTGCTCCACATCCCGTAAAAAGGTAGTGGAATCGGCCGCGTTTGTCGACAAAAATCGAAGCCGTACGGAAGGATTCGGAAAAAAAGCGTTTCGTGAAGGCGATTCCCGGCTATACTTGTTCCGCCCAAAAATTGAGCGATTATTCAGGATATGACGCAAGGCGGCTTTAGCATGAGCAAATACATCTTCATCACCGGCGGCGTGGTCAGTTCACTGGGAAAAGGCGTCGTCTCCGCCTCCCTGGGCCTCCTCCTCAAGGCGCGGGGACTCTCCGTCACCTTTTTGAAATTCGACCCCTATCTAAACCGCGACGCCGGAACCATGAACCCGAACCAGCACGGCGAAGTGTTTGTCACCCATGACGGCGCCGAAACGGACCTCGACCTAGGCCATTACGAGCGCTTCGCCGACGTCATCCTGGCCCGGAAAAATAACGTCACCACCGGACAAATCTACGGCGCCGTGATGGAACGCGAACGTCAGGGCCTCTACGGCGGCGCCACCGTCCAGGTCATACCCCACGTCACCGACGCCATCAGGGAGGCCGTCCGGGCGGTGGCGGCGGACGGCCGGGATGTCGTTCTCGTCGAACTCGGGGGCACCATCGGCGACATCGAGGGCATGCCCTTCAGCGAAGCCATCCGCCAATTCATCCTGGAAAAGGGCAAGGAAAACTGCGCCCTCCTGCACCTGGTGCTCCTGCCTGAGGGTTTGGGAGGAGGAAACGAACTCAAAACCAAACCCGCCCAGCACTCGGCGCAAAAATTGCGGGAATGCGGCCTTCAGATGGATTTCCTCCTCTGCCGCAGTTCCCGCGCCATTCCGGCCGAGGCCCGGACCAAACTCGCCCTCCACACCAATCTCCGCCCCGAACGGGTCGTGGAAGTCCCGGACGTCGAAGTGATCTACGACGTACCCGAACAATTGCACCGCCAGAACCTCGACCTGCTGTTGTGCGAACGTTTGGGACTTCGCCACCACGGGGCGGATCTCTCGCCCTGGCGGGATTTCTCCCGGTCGGCCCGGGCGAACGGGTCGGACCGGGCGGTGAAAATCGCCTTGATCGTGAAATACAGCGGCACCGCCGATTGTTACAAATCCCTCTCCGAAGCCCTCCTGCACGCGGCGGCGGCGCGGGGCGCCCGGCTCGAAGCCGAATGGGTGGACGCCGAAAGCCTCTCCGACGCCACCGCTCCGGGGCGGCTGGCCGGCTTCGGGGGTATCGTCGTGCCAGGCGGTTTCGGTTACCGGGGGGCGCTCGGAAAAATTTCCGCCATCCGCCACGCCCGGGAAAGCGGTACGCCTTTTCTCGGCCTCTGTTACGGTCTGCAATGCGCGGTCGTCGAATTCGCCCGGAATATCTGCGGCCGCCCCGACGCCACCAGCGCCGAATGGGACGAAGACGTTTCAGGCGCGGCCGGCGCCTCCCACTGGGTGACGCTCCTCGACCATCAAGGCCGGGCCACTCCCCGGGGCGGCACCTTGCGCCTGGGCGCGCAGCCCTGCCTCTTGGCGCCGGGGTCCCTGGCGCGGGCAATTTACGGCCGGGACACGATTGAGGAACGCCACCGGCACCGTTACGAGGTCAATCCCGAAAAAGTGCGGATACTCGAAAGCCACGGCCTCCTGGTTTCTGGAAAAAATCCCGTAAACGGTTTGGTGGAAATGATCGAATTGGCTAATGGCTCGGGGTCGATAACGGAAGGGGGAGCCGGAAAGGGCGGGCAGTTTTTTATCGCCACCCAAGCCCACCCCGAATTCAACAGCCGCCCCCTGCGGCCGCATCCGCTGTTTTTGGCTTTTGTCGACGCGGCGTTACGTGGAAAGATGGGCTGCTAACAGCCCGGTAACAAAGTTCATTGCCGCCGGTATCGCTTGGCATTCAATCCGATTAATGGTAAAATATCCGATTACGGGATTTTTGCATAACGTCGGAAAATTCCGCCCGCCGGATACCGCAAGGCGTTTTCGTGACTCATTCCAGAATTGTCAAAGGAGATGGTGGTGTTCCAGACCGTCGCGGTTCTCGATTATGGTTCGCAATACACCGGGCTCATCGTTCGTCGCCTCAGGGAACAGCGCGTGCACTCGCGCCTGTACGCCGGCAACATTCGGGTAAAGGACCTGCAAGGGCAGAACCTCGCCGCCATCGTCCTCTCCGGCGGCCCCAAAAGCGTCTATGAAAAGGATGCGCCCCAGTGCGATCCGGCCATATTCAGGTTGGGCGTGCCGATACTCGGCATTTGTTACGGCGCGCAGCTGATGGCCCGTACCCTCGGCGGCGAAGTCGGGCCGTCCGGCGTTCGCGAATACGGACGAGCCACCGCCACCGCCATCGGGAAGAATCCGCTCCTGAACGGTCTCACCAAAACATTCGACGTCTGGATGAGCCACGGCGACCGGGTCGTCGAACTGCCCCCCGACGCCGTGGACTTCCTGGCCACGGCCGACTGTCCCCACGCCGGCTTTTACCTGCCGGAACTGAATTTCTACGGCATCCAGTTCCATCCGGAAGTTCACCACACTCCCCTCGGTGGCGAGATACTCGAGAATTTCCTCTATAACATTTGCGGCTGCAAAGGCGATTGGGTGATGGCGAATTTCTCCGAAACAGCCATTCGCGAGGCGCGGGAGAAGGTTGGGGACGCGAACGCCGTCATGGGAATTTCCGGCGGGGTCGACTCGACCGTCACCGCCGTTCTCCTTTCGGAAGCGCTCGGCGACAAATTGACCTGCATTTTTGTCGACAACGGCCTCTTGCGGAAAGGCGAATTCGAACGGGTCATGTCCCGTTACGGAAACCGCTTCAAAATCATCGGCGTAAAAGCGGGCGAGCGTTTCCTCGGCGCTCTGAAGGGCGTCACCGATCCCGAACAAAAACGCAAAACCATCGGCCGGGTCTTCATCGACATTTTCCAGGAAGAGGCGAAAAAGCTGCCGGGTGTCAGTTTTCTCGGACAAGGCACCCTCTACCCCGACGTCATCGAATCCTCCGGCGCCTATGGTTCCGGCGCGGCGGCGGTGATTAAAAGCCACCACAACGTGGGGGGTCTCCCCGAGAAAATGGGCCTGAAGCTGATTGAACCCCTCAGGGAACTCTTCAAGGACGAGGTCCGGGAACTCGGGGTCACCCTGAAAATTCCCGAGGATGAACTCCGCCGGCACCCTTTCCCGGGACCGGGTCTCGCGGTGCGGATTATCGGCGAGGTCACCGCCGAACGGGTGGCGATGCTCCAGGAAATCGACGCCATCGTCCTCGAGGAAATCCATTCGGCCGGCTGGTACCGGAAATTGTGGCAGGCCTTCGCCGTCCTGCTGCCGCAGGCCTCGGTGGGGGTCATGGGGGATCAGCGCACCTACGAGGGGGTCACCGCGCTCCGCCTGGTCGAATCCGAGGACGGCATGACCGCGGACTGGGCGGAGATTCCCTACGGCATCATCCGGCGGATTTCCCGGCGAATCACGAACGAGGTCAAAGGCGTCAACCGGGTGGTCTACGACGTCTCCTCGAAGCCGCCGGCGACCATCGAATGGGAGTGAAAATGCTTGAACAGTCGAGTGGGGACGGCATAGCCCGCCAAACCGGAGTCAAGCGGCTGCCGCCCTGGCTCAAGAAGGCGATTCCGGCCCAAAGCGAAGAGGCGGCGGTCGAAGCCTGCCTCGGAGAACTCGGGGTCGACACGGTCTGCCGCGGGGCGCGTTGCCCGAACCGCCTTGATTGTAAAAGCCGCGGCCGGGCGGCGTTTCTCCTCCTGGGACCGCATTGCACCCGCTCCTGCCGCTTCTGCGCCATGGAGGACGGTCCGCCGGCAGAGCCGAATCCGGAGGAACCGCGGCGGGTCGCGGAAGCGGTGAAACGACTCGGCCTCAAACACGCCGTGGTCACTTCGGTCACCCGGGACGATCTCCCCGACGGCGGCGCCGGGCATTTCGCCGAAACGGTCCAAGCCTTGCGGCGGCTTTGTCCCGCGACCACGGTGGAGATCCTGGTCCCGGATTTCTGGGGAGATGAAGAAGCCTGGGCGGTGGCGGTCGGGTCGGGTCCGGACGTTTTCAATCATAATCTGGAAACGGTGGAACGGCTTTACGCCGAGGTCAGGCCCAAGGCGGATTTTGACCAGAGCTTGGCTCTTCTCGATTACGCGAAGGAACGGAATCCGGAGTTAATCACCAAAAGCGGCCTCATGGTGGGTCTCGGCGAGGAAATGGAGGAGATTGTCGAGACGGCGGAAATTCTCCGGGAAGTGGGCGTGGACATCGTCACCGTCGGGCAGTACCTACAGCCGAATTCGCCCCGTACCCTCGAGGTGCGGCGTTTCGTCCCGCCGGAGGAATTCGCGGCACTGGAGAAGGAACTGCTGGCGCTGGGGTTCAAGTCGGTGGCATGTGCCCCGTTTGTGCGTTCCAGCTACAATGCGGAAGAGGATTTTCTGCGGAGCAAATAGCTTTTTCTTGGGAAAACCGGCATGGCTTGGAGTTTGGCGGATGTACTGGGTCAGGAGGAAACGCTGGAACGCCTCGACCGCGAGGCGGCCGCCGGCCGCATGGCCCACGCCTATATTCTCGAAGGCCCGGCCGGCACCGGAAAACTCACCCTGGCCCGGGGAATGGCGGGACGGATGTTCTGCCAAGATTTACGCCCCGGCGGCGCCGCCTGCGGCTCTTGCCGGCCCTGCCGCATGTTGGCCGGGGGCAACCACCCGGATTACCTCGAACTCCCGCGGACCCCGGCGGAACTCCGTCTCGGGCGTTTTGTGGAGCGTCCCGCCACTCCGGGAAGCACCGACGTCATCGACCATATCCCGCTCCTCTCCTTCCTCAGGCTGAAGCCGAGCGAAGGCGGCTGGCGGGTCGCTGTCGTGCCTGACGCCGAACGAATGCGCATGGAAAGCGCCAACGCGTTTCTGAAGACGCTGGAGGAGCCGCCGGAGGATACGCTCATCATCCTTACGACTTCGGCCCGTGACCGCCTGCCGGCGACCATCTGCAGCCGTTGCCGCCGGCTGGGAATGATCCCGCTGGACACGGCGGCGCTGGCGGGCGAGCTGGAACGCCGCGGCGTCGCGGCAGGTTCGGAGGCCGGGGAAATAGCCGCGACGGCGGAGGGGTCGCTGGGAGTCGCGCTGGGTTTGATTGGAGGGGAGGCGGTGGAATTATGGCGTTGGCTGGAAGGCGAGGCTTTTAGCCGTCCGGGCGCCGAGGCGGCTTTGAAATTGTCGGCGGCATGGTCGGCGTTTGACGCCGGTCCTCCCGGCCCCGGTGAGACGGAAAGCGCCGGTAAACGGCGGAATGCCCTAAAAGCGCTCGATTTGGCGGCGCTGGCCCTGCGGCGGCGTTTAAGGCGGGGCGGCGGGGAGGCGGAAGGGGTGGCGGAGGCGCTGGCGGTTTTGTGGACCGGCGCGGAGCGGATTGTCCGTAATGTCCGTCCGGATTTGGTGTTGATGTCGGCGGCGTTCGAGGTTATGGCGATAATGAAGGCGCGGGTCTGAAGGCGGACTTCATCAGATAAGTTTGCCGTAAAGGATAAAGGATAATGGGAATGAATATTCTGGAGATATTCGGCATCAAAAAGCGCGATGTCATCAGCCTGGCCATCGACGAGGCGATTGCCTTGATGGGCGAGGAGGAGTACGACGAGGCGATTTCGGTTATTGAAACGAAATGCCTGCGGCGGAATCCCCAGGACAAGCGTTCCCTTTTGCATCTCGGGGTTTGTTATATGTTGAAGAAGGATTACGACGCGGCGGAGAAGATTCTCAAGCCCCTGGCCGGTCCCGGGAAAATGGACTCGGAAAAGGCGGCGGCGTCGATTGCCCTGGAAAAAATCGCCAAAAACCGCCGGGAAGAGCAGAAAAATGGCTGAGGCTGACCGGGGGCGGCAGGATGGTGACGCCGCGGAGCTCGCGGGCCGGGACGAGATACCGGAGGAACTTCGCGGCCGCCGGGACGCGATGCTGGAGCACGATTTGCTGGACCGGGGCATCAGCGATCCGGAGGTTTTGCGGGCGATGGCGCGGGTGCGTCGGGATCGTTTTTTGCCGGCGGGCCTGCGGATTCATTCCTTTGACGACACACCCTTGCGGATTGGCTGCGGGCAGACGATTTCGCAACCGTACATCGTGGCTTTCATGACCGAGGCCCTGGAGGTCGAGGCGGGGATGAAGGTTTTGGAAATCGGCACCGGGAGCGGTTATCAGGCGGCGGTCCTCGCCGAGATGGGGGCGGAAGTGTTCAGCATCGAACGGTTCGAGGATTTGTCCTATGCCGCCGAAGCCGTTTTGGATGAACTGGGGTATGGGGAACAGGTCACTTTACGGGTCGACGACGGAACCTTGGGCTGGCCGGAGGAAGCGCCGTTTCCCAGGATTATCGTGACGGCGGCTGGTCCGCAGGTGCCGGTGTCCCTGGCGGGGCAATTGGCCGAAGGCGGCCGGATGGTGATTCCGGTGGGGGATGTGCGGGGGGAGCAACGTTTATTGTTGGTGACAAGGGAAGACGGGAAGGTGCGGGAACGGGAACTCCTCGAGGTCCGCTTTGTGCCGCTGATGGGGCGGGAGGGGTATTGATGGTCAATCCCTATTTGTCTCCCCTTAACGACTACGTTTTCAAACGCCTGCTGGGCGATCGGGAACATATCGATCTGTTGTCCGCGTTTCTCCAAACGATCCTCGACCTGCCGTTGGAGGATTATCTGGGATTGAAAATAGTTGAAACAAGGATGCGCGGCAAATACCCTCGCGACAAAGAGGGCATCCTTGACATCAAGATCCGTACTAGTACCGGCAAAGCCATTGACATTGAGGTTCAAGTCGATTTCCAAGCCTGGGTGTGGGAACGATTCCTTTTTTACACAGCCGGCATGGTTATGGATCAGATTGGCAAGGGCGATGATTACAATAATATTAAACGGGTAATCACCATCGTGATCGCCGATAATCATATCACCAAAAAGGGGACGAAACGTTTCCATCACCGTTATACCCTCTATGACCCAGACGCCGATCCAGAGAACCGGGAATATCCCCGCCTTTTTGAAATTCATCTCCTGGAAATACCGAAGTTGCCTAAGACTTCCGATGGCAGTAAAATATGGGAGTGGCTGCGTTTCTTTTCCGCCCGCAAGGAAAGGGAGTTCAAAATGATAACCAAACGCGATCCTATGTTGAAAAAAGCCTGGGGCAGATTGAAGGAGCTTAGCGCCGATGAAAACGAGCGTCTATTGGCGGAAGCCAGGGAAAAGGAACGGCGCGACCGTAGTATAATGCGTATCGATGGTTTGACCAAAGGCATGGCTGAAGGCTTGGCTAAAGGCATAAAGAAGGGAAGAAGGGAAGGGTTGAAGGAGGGTATCGAGAAAGGTATCGAGAAAGGTATAGAGAAAGGCATCGAGAAAGGTATCGAGAAAGGCATCGAGAAAGGTATCGAAAAAGGCATCGAAAAAGGTATCGAAAAGGGCCGTAAGGAAGGCATTGAGGAGATAGCCTTGAAGGCGGTGCGGCAAGGCCTTTCGCTGGAGGTCATATCCGGCATTACCGGTTTGTCCCCGGGGCAAATCAAGAAACTGGCAAAAGCCTGAGTCGGAAAGGTTACGCATGAAATCCTACACCCAGGAAATCACCCTCACAGTCCCCTCCCGTCGGGCGATTGTCTCCCTGCACCGGCAGGTGGCGGAAATGGTCAAGGACTCCGGAGTCAAGGAGGGCTTGTGCCTAGTGAACGCCATGCACATCACCGCCTCGGTGTTTATCAATGACGACGAGGCGGGCCTCCATCACGATTACGAGGTCTGGCTGGAAAAACTGGCGCCGCACGAACCGGTGCAGCAATACCGGCACAACGGTTCGGAAGACAATGCCGACGCCCATATGAAAAGGCAGATTATGGGCAGGGAGGTGGTGGTGGGGATAACGGACGGCCGGCTGCACCTTGGTCCGTGGGAGCACATTTTTTATTACGAATTCGACGGCCGGCGGCCCAAACGCATTCTGATTAAAATAATCGGTGAATAGCTGTGGATTGTCACGATGCAATGACACAGTCTGGGAAAAAGTATACCGGGTTTTTTTCTTGACCGGAACCACCTTTGGGGTTTAACCTTAAGCATGTCGGCGCCAATCCCACCCCATGACCATTCCCAAGCCTGCGGAGGAAAACAATGGCTTTGAACGCTACGCTGGATCTCGATGAAAACCTGGTCAACGTTCTCATTAAATGCACCAAGGACGGTCTGATGATGGCGGGGCTGAAGCCTTCCGCCATCGGTCTTGCCAAGTTGCTTCAATCGCGCGGCAACGTCTCCTCCATCATCGGTTTCGTCGGCCCCATGAGCGGTTCGATGATTATCAACACCTCCGATGCCTGTGCGCGTTTTATGGCGGGGCGGATGCTTGGGGAGACGCTCCCCACCCTTGACAATCAAACTCTCGACGGCCTTTGTGAAATTGCCAACATTATTGCGGGTCAGGCCAAGGCGGCCTTGTCGACCACCGAGTACCGTTTCGATCGCATCAGTGTTCCTTCGGTAATCGTCGGCAACAGTTATTCGATTTCGCATTATCGGGGTATGACTTCGGTTTCGGTCGAATTTGAACTGCCGGAAATGCCGATTACCCCGAATGAGCGCGGAACCTTCACCGTCAACATATCGATGATGAAGATTTAGGGGTTCCTGGTTCCGTGGACTTCGTGAACAGGCGTTTTAACGGGGCGCTCGGCAAGGGCGCCCCTTGTTGTGGGTGGTTGAGACAAAGCCTGACAGGATTATATCGGCATGGCTGAGAAGAAAAGCGCCAGCAAGCGGCAATTGGCGGTGGCCTTACGCTATAACGAGGACAAGGACGCGGCCCCGCGGGTTTTGGCGAAGGGGGCGGGGAATGTCGCCCAGAAGATTCTGGACCTCGCGAAGGAGAATAAAATTCCGGTGCGTGAAGATCCGGACCTGGTGGAAGCGCTGGCCAAATTGGACATTGGCTCGTTCATCCCATCGGAATTATATCCGGCGGTGGCGGAGGTGCTGGCTTATGTGTATCGGCAGAACCAGCGGCGCTATTGACGGAAGTTTTGCAAAAGTCTCGTAATAATTCCCCATAAATTAGA
This sequence comes from Planctomycetota bacterium, assembly GCA_031548195.1. Taxonomy (GTDB): domain Bacteria; phylum Planctomycetota; class SZUA-567; order SZUA-567; family SZUA-567; genus JAJBSZ01. Next base: position 13,109 of record JAVBRG010000109.1, read on the forward strand.
CTAACCCAGTATAATAACCTCGTACTCACAGCTGAGAGGTTTTTTTTTCCCGATAGGAGGCTACGATGGATATTCTTCGCGACATCGCCGGCATGTTCGGCACCACGCAACTGACCCCCGGCGCCCAAGGCAGCCCTTCTACAGACATCAAGGGGGCGGAGGGCTTGAACAAACTGCTTGGTCCCGCGGCCCTGGGCGGCCTTGCCGGAGTGTTGTTGGGGGGGAAGGGAATAAGCGGTATGATTAAAGGCGCCTTGGTTGGCGGCGGCGGGGCGTATTTGTGGGACCAGTACAAGAAGCGTTTTCGCGAAGACAACACCGGCAATCCGCAATTCCAGACCGGCACCATTTCGCCGGCCGGGGAACGGGCGGAACGGGCGATAAAAGCGATGATTTTCGCCGCCCGGGCCGACGGGACGATTGATCAGCAGGAACGCGACAACATCATGCAGAAGTTGAATGCCATGAACCTGGGCCGCGAGGGCCAGCAGGTGGTGCAGGCGGCGATGAGCGCGAATGTGGACCCGAATGCGGTGGCGCGGGGGGTGATGGACGAGGAAGAGGCTTTGCAGCTGTTCACTTTGACTTGCAGCATAGTCAATGCCGACAATTTTATGGAGAAGCGGTATCTGGACGGCTTGGCCGAGGCGCTGCACATTCCGACGGATGTAAAGTCGGACATTGAGTTGAAAGTACATAGCGCCTGAAACGGTTAACTGACCCAGTGGTTGGATTCTGGTTTTGGGGTATTTTTTTTGTTATGCAAGCCGGAAAAAAATGTAGACCGTGAATGAAAGGCGCCCGCTTAAGCCGGGCGCCTCATTTTTTGGCATATTCCGCTTTAAGTCTTTATCTATTATGTGGATTACGTGGCAAAGGGCGTTTATAACGGAGTTAATCCAGATAAACAATATTTGCGATTTAGGCTGAAAAAACCAACGAAAATCGAAAATTTTTATCGGACACCGTTTTTGTAACGAATGATTTTACAATGAATAAAACATACGATTGAAGTTAGTTTGCTGTTGCCAGTAAAATTAACACTTGCAAAAACAAAGTTCCCGTGTATAGTGACTTTTGTAACGAACGAGGTTAACGAAAAAAGTGGGTCGTTAACAAATGCCCAAACGACCCCGGCAAGCTCGAAAGTGCGACAACGGCGGCTGCTTCGCTCGAACCCACCAACCGCCAGCGTGAAGGTCGCAAAACGCGGTTTTCAAAAAAACCGTTTGACAACCGAGGACCACAAGTACCGCCCGGCGGCTCGGAACTTAAAAACTTCGCCTGACCACCGTACTCGGAAAAGGCCGCCCATCGACTCCGGCAAACCCCGCGCTTCCTGCCCATCCCCGCCACCGCGTAGGGGAAAAGGTGCCTTGTAGCTCCATCTTGCGTTCCGCCGCTTTCCCACCTTTAATCGGCCGGAACCTTGCCGCCAGTTTGCACCGGAGGGTCCGCCACTCTATATATAGGAGATCCCCCATGAGTCGCCCCTTTGTCCGCTTCCTCGCTTTGGCGCTACTCGCCCCGGTATTACTCTTCGCCGCCGTTGCCGCGGCCGACCCCGCCGCAGCCCCTACCGCACCCATGCGTTCGCCTCCCGCCGTCCCCGGCGCCGGTGAAGCCAACAACGGCGGCGATTTTGTCCAACAGCTCGACAGCGCTATTCGGCAGCTGGAGCAGCAGAACCAGGACATTTGGCGCGAACTCGACGAGGATTACGCCTACATCATTGGCGAGAGGGACACTAACGCCGCGAACATCGCCAAGCAAATCGAAGCCGCCAAAGACGCGCATGACAAAGCTCTGGCCGAAATCGACCGGCAAAAGGCCGATTTGGAAAAACAGGGGGAAAAAACCGGCGCCCCCGCCAGCGACCCCCAAAAACTGGAAAACCAGAAAAACCTCGACCAGGACACCGCCGCGGCCAATCTGGCCTATGATTTCAATCTGGCCAACTTGCAGCAGCTCTATCAACTCAACAGCCGCCGCTACGACGAACTCATGAAAGTCCACGACCAGCGGGACAATTTGGAGGACCGGCGCATACTGGAGGAGAAGAACCTCGCCGCCCTCGAACTCGCCCTGCAATACGACGCCGCCAAGCCGAACCTTACCCCGGCCCAGAAGGATATGAACACCTACTTCCTAAACGCCCTCGCCAGCGCCAAGGAGGACGCCCAGACCCGCTACCGCGACAGCAACGCCGCCCTCGACGAATACCGGGACCTGGTCATCAAGCGCCTCAATTTCCTGAAGGAGAACCTCGCCGACCAGGCCAAGGTGATGGCCAAACTCGCCCAGCCCGGTCTCGATCGCGGCGAACGCGACAAGTACCTCAAGGAAATCGCGGAAATCGCCTTCAAAAAGGATGTCGAGGAGAAGATTCACCAAAACGAAGTCCGTTTTATCGAGGAAAAATTCGCCTACGAACGCGACCGTACCCACGAACTTGCCAGCCTCGCCACCCAACGCCGCGATCTCGACACCACCCTGTCCGATTTCAAGACCCAGGCCTGGCTGGAAATGGCGGAGCTGAACAGGAAGCTCGAGGGACCGGGGCTGACCCAGGCCGACCGCGACAATTTGAACGCCCGCATGGAGGTCGTGAAGACCGCGCTGTCAGAGCACGAAAAGGACTACCGGGACGCGGTCAAGAACCTCACCCGACGGCGGGAGATCGTGAAGAAGGGCCTCGACGAGCGTCTGGCTTATATCCGCGAACGGAACCAGCTCCGGAACGATATGTACGCCGAACCCGTGACCAGCACCTCGCACCAGAAATTCCGCGACCGCATCGTCGAACTGCAAAACCGCCACATCGCCCAGGAGGCGGCGAACCGGGAGCAGCTGGCCCAGCTCGCGCAAGTGGTCCCCCCCACCTTCGCCTTCTCCCCCTGGCAAAGGGGCGACATGGACATCCGCCTGAACCGCTTGCGTGAACGCATGGGCGATGTACGCGACCAGTTGAAACAGAGCCTGGACCGGGATATCGGGAATCTTGACAAACAAGCCATGGACATCAACCTGCGTCTGGGTGGCGCCGACCTTTCGGGCAGCCTGAGACAAAAACTTGAACAACGGTTGGCCGATCTCAACAAACAAATACTGTACCGCAACAACGATTACAACCAGGCCATGAACAGCGCCGAGGCGAACCAGGCCGCCGAGGAAAAGAAAATCATGGCCCGGGGCCAATACATCGACCAGCGGAACGAACTCCTGAAAGACCTGGCCCTGTCCGACTTCATCGGTTCCGGAGCGGCGAGCGCCTTCGGCAAGCTGCAAAAACTCGATTCCGAATGGCAACAGCGGGAAAAACTGTATCGCCAAAACGCCCGGCCCCTATCCGGAGTTTTCAAGATAGAAAGGTTTGAAACCTATTTTCCGGTCGACGTCTATGGGAAAGACTCGGCGCCTTCCCCGGCCCCGGCTTCCGAAGGCCCGACCGAACCCACCGCCCAGGTTCCGACGAAAACATTCGGCCCCAGCGTCCCGGTGCCGGCGAAAACCAGAGCCCTAATCAGCCCGGCCGTGGCGACCTTGGGCGACCCGTTGGCGGGGAAGGAAATAGGTCTCGCCCTTCCACACTGAGCGTGCGGCGAATTCACGAGGCAATTGCCCTCTCACGGCAAGCAAGTCGAAAAGCGGGATTGGGGAAATCCCCGAGGCAGCGTCCGAGTCAGTCGCCTTTCCCCTCTCCCAAGCCCACTCCACCGGAAAAACGGAAGCGTTCCGGGGGAACCTGGCCGGAAAACCCGTAACCCGTCCAGGCGAGGCATTAAACCCAGGCATCGGCTTGCCGATTAAATATACCGGGAAAAACGCGATCTGCTTACCACCCCTTTCGCGTCCGACCCGGATCGGTCACCGTGGTCAAACCCAAAATGCCCCAAACGCGGTTCTCTTCCTCCGAAGACGCCTCGCCAGCGGCGGGCACCTCAGGTCCACCCGGCCGGGCGTCTTCACTCTATGTTCCGAATTTGTCGTCGGGGGTTTTCCGTGGACATATCGCCACAAATCCCGACCCGACCCGACCCGGCGCTTTCCCTTCGATTTCGCCGCCCCGGCAATCGAGTAAACATCCGGGAAAATGCCATTACTTTGACCGACCCACCATATCCCAACAACCTTGCGGATAGGGTCAGGCACAGGGGGACGCCCGCCTCGTAGTAAATGCAACAAAAAACCAATCCAACAATCACACCCAATATCCCACACACTACGTCCCCCACCGCCCGCCGCCCCCTT
>JAVBRG010000059.1:0-8370 GCA_031548195.1 Planctomycetota bacterium
AGTCACCGGCAGCCGGCGCATTCACCGCCGGCAGGAAGCGCGCATTGGACTTATCCCTAACCTGACCAACCGTACCAGCCCGGTAACAAAGTCGCTTGTCGTCGATTTAGGCATGTATGTTCGAAAGACGAGGCCAAAAAAATAAGCAAATATGGGCATATTGGCGTTTTTTTTGGCCGAAGTATTTCGGACCTACAAGCCGAAAGCGGCGGCAATGGACTTTGTTACCGGGCTGGTAAGCAAAGGGCATGCTAGCATCGTCCCTCCGGGCTCGCCCGGGGGTGCTATCGTTCCTTCCGACATCCCGCCGTCACATTCCGTCAACCTGAAAATATAACGACCGCAGTGGCGCGGTCTTTCAATCGTTCCCCAGGCCACCGGGGCCGGGCGAGGCGCGACGTTTCCGCCTGGTCCAGCCTGTTCGCACGGGAGCGAGTTAACGCCGGGACCGGAACCGGGGCCGGCTTGCATTTGGGAAGGTTAGGGATATGTCGACGTTGTTGGGAATTATGCTGTTTCTGGTGGGCGGGGGTTTGGGTTTGGTGGCCAAACACCTATACGCCCTCAGCCGAAAGACCCGGGCGGTGAACGAGGCGCAGGAGATTATCCGTCTTGGGCACGAGCAGGCGGCGAAGTTGCGTCAGGAGGCGGAGGTCAAGTCCAAGACGGAACTGCTGGCGGCACGGGAGCAGCTGGAAAACGACATCAAGAACGAACGAAACGAGGTGAAACAGCAGGAAAAACGCCTGGTGAAGCGCGAGGACAATCTCGACCGCAAATCGGAGGCGCTCGAGGAAAAGGAGGCGCAACTACGCAGCCTTGAGGACAAACTGGATAAAAAGCACCAGGATTTGGGGGTGCGCGAACTGGAAATAACCGACCTCATCGGCCAGCAGCGGAACAAACTTCATGAAATTTCCCTACTTTCGGTGGAGGACGCCCGCAAGGAGGTTCTTACCCAAACCACCCAGGAATTGGACCACGAAATCAGCATCCTGGTGGAGCGGGCCAACGCCAGGGCGAAGGAGATGGCCGACGAAAATGCCCGGAAGTACATTTCCACGGCGATAAACCGTTTGGCGGTGGATTACACCACCGAGCACGTGGTGTCGACGGTCGAGCTGCCGTCAGACGAGATGAAGGGCCGGATTATCGGCCGCGAAGGCCGCAACATCCGCGCTTTCGAGAACGCGACCGGGGTGGACGTGATTGTGGACGACACGCCGGGGGTGGTGGTGTTGTCCGGTTTCGAGCCGATTCGCCGGGAGATTGCGGTGCGTTCGATGAAGAAACTGGTGGCCGACGGCCGCATTCACCCCAGCCGCATCGAGGAGGTGGTGCAGAAGACCCGCGACGAAATGGAGAAGGTGGTCGAGGAAACGGGGAAGGCGGTGGCGCTGGAACTGGACGTGCGGAATTTGAAGCCGCGCGAAATCATGTTGCTGGGCCGCTTGAAGTTCCGCACCAGTTACGGGCAGAATGTCCTGGATCACTCGCGCGAGGTCGGTTTTTTGGCGGGGATTATCGCGGCGGAAATCGGCATGGACGAAGCGTTGGCGCGGCGCTGCGGCTTGCTGCATGACATAGGGAAGGCGGTCGACCACGAGGAGGAGGGGACCCACCCCGAACTTGGCGGCGAGGTGGCGAAGCGTTGCGGCGAAGCGCCGGAGGTGGTCAACGCGATTACGGCGCACCATTCGGACACGTCGGCGGAGAGTTTGTACGCGACGATTGTCCAGGCGGCCGACGCGATGTCGGCGGGCCGGCCGGGGGCGCGGCGGGAGACCCTGGAAAAGTATGTGAAGCGGCTGGAACGTTTGGAGGCGATTTCAAACAGTTACAATGGGGTGGAGCGTTCGTTCGCGATTCAGGCGGGGCGTGAACTCCGGGTGATTGTGAAGGCGGACAAGATAACCGATTCCGAAGCGGCACGGATGTGCCGGGACATCGCGAAGCAGATTGAGACGGAATTGACCTATCCCGGTGAAGTGAAGGTGACGCTGGTGCGCGAGTACCGGATTACCGAGTATGCGCGTTAGAGGGGGCTCTCTGGCAGAACGTCAAGCCGATACCGGTATAAATTGCCAAAACGCCAGCCACTTAACAGCCCGGTAACAAAGTCGCGCCGGCCGCATACGCTGCTAAACCACCCTGTCACGCCAGAACCCACCCCGCTCGTCATTCCGGCGCCGGGAACGTCGAACCGGGGGGAAACGTAACTCGCCGGAATCCAGGCCGATAAACAATTGCTATGGCGGCTGGTTACAAAATAAATGTTCCGGGATTGAAAAGTATCCCCTAATAGCCTCGTAGCGGCGGTTTCTCGGCCTGGATTCCGGCGAGCCGCCGTTCCCCCCGGTTTAAACGCCCACGGCGCCGGGGGGGAAGAGCCATTCGGTTCACGCTTCCTCGCGGGAATTGATGAAGCGGGCCAGAAACGCGTAACGGCTGCCGACGTTGAATTTGTCGAGAATGTTTTTCACGTGGTAATTCACCGTGTTTTCGGATATGCCCAGATTTTGCGATATGCCGCGGGTGGTCCGGCCCACCAGAAGTTCATTGGCGATTTCCCTCTCGCGCGGGGTCAGGGCGGCCGAGTCGAGGTAATGGGTGAAAGCCAGCGGCATATTCACGGAAGTGAGTGGCCAGGCCGGGTCGGACGCCAGGGCCGGATCGGCAAGGTCCGGGTCAATTTCACTTGCGTGTACCAGCTCCCTTTCACTTTCGCTTTCCCCTTCACGATCACTTCCCACTTCGCCTTCGCCTTCGCCCTCGCTTTCGCCTTCACCACCCGGGTGCGGTGCAAGCAGCGGCGCGGGACCAGTCGGAGCAGGCATCAACGACATGGCTCCCGGCGTCGGCTTGGCGAGCGCTTCGGTAAAGAGGAGGCGGCGCGTCTGGTAAATTGGCGTCGGGCCGGACAGGGCCGCCGTATCCCCTGCCGCACGATTGTCGACAAACCAGGCCCGGTGGATGAGGAAAAAATAGAGGCCGGCCAGCACCGTGGTGGTCAGAACCTTGGTCCCGTCGGTAAGCATGGGAAAAAGGTCGAGCAGGCGTTCAAAATAGGGCGACAGGATTCTCACTCCGAACAGGAAGGCGGTGTAGGCGGCGGCGGCGCCGGCGCTGCCGACCAGGCCCGCCAGGGTTACGGCCATCACGATGAAGATTAGCGTCTGGCAGAGGGAACAGAAGGTGTGGAGGGCGGCGAACAGCCAGGTATCAGCCCCAATCACGTTCAAGGAGGGGGCCATCAGGAAAAACGCCCCGCACCAGACGAAAATGCGCGGAGCCAGGAGGTCCGGATTCCGGTCGACCAGCCTGCCCACCAGTGGGCAAACCACCGCGAAGGTCAGGGGCCACCAGGAGAAGGGGGTTCGCGGCGTGAATATCGGCATCAGGAGCGACCCGAGAAAACCGTTCATGATGACCAGGGTTATGAAGGCCAGGATCAGGTAAACCTTGCAGGCGGGACGGCGCCGCTGATCGTCGAAAGGTTTCAGGAAATAGGGCTGGTGGCTGTGCGCGGGCCGGAGCGTCAGGGCGATGAAGAGGAGGCCGGCCAGGAGAAAGTTCAAGCCGGTTTGGGCGGCGAAGGTGATTTGCCGGGCCATTCCCAAATCGGCGGCATATTGATTGAAGATGTAGCTTAACAGTCTCGCGCCCAATACCCCCGTGCCGCAGCTGATTCCCAGCCACCAGGCCCGCTGCCGGGCCGGAACGCTCCCGTACATCACCAAAAGCGCCCCCGCAATCATGAAGCCGTAGGACATGCATAGCATCAGGCACAGCGTCCGGTTGTGCATCCAGCCGTCATTGTCGAAGAGAAGCAGGGACGCCGGCAGAAGGTATACCACCACCATGGGAAGAATACGGACCACCCCCGGCAAACCGGGCAGCAGCCGGCGCCCTTCATGGAAAAGGCGCAGCATCCCCGGCAGGAGCAGTCCGGAAAACATGCCGGTGACCAGCATGCAGGACATGGTGGGAAGGGAGCAGCTGGATACGCCCGGATTTGGCATAAGCACGCAGGACCGCACGGAATGCAGCACAAAGCTGAAGACCAGGAAGGGAAGAATGGCGGCGAGTGGGGTCGGGCATATGGCCTGCATATCGCGATTTTCCGGACCGTTTGCTGCTGGGACTGAAGCTTGAATAGTCTACGTTATGTATCCATAAAATATCCCTGGGCCGGAGCGGTCTCCGGCGTCGGGCATATGGGACGGTAAAAAGGCGTTTTGGAGTTAAGGAATAGTGGGCGACTCGGGGTTGTCGTCTAAATCGGCGTTGATGTCGTCTTTATACGTTTCTGGCATATTTGGCATTTTTTGCTGCGTGTCGTTGTAGTCGTCGCGGAGACACCCGAGGATCTTCTTGAAATTGTCGTTGGAGAGGCGGTAAAACACCTGGGTACCCTTCCGCCGGGTCGACACAATGCCGGCCCGACGCATCTGGGTGAGGTGTTGGGAGACCAAAGGCTGGTTCTCGCCACACACCCCGGCGATGTCCCCGACCTTGACCTCATCCTGTTTTTCCAAAGTCTCGGCAATGCGTAAACGCAAAGGATGGCTAATTGCCTTCAATTTGTCCGAAACATCGGCAAGATAATCGCTAGGCAGCTGATTGTCGTCGTTGGCCATGAGTATTCTCGCTTATGGCTTTGCTAAATATATTTTAATATCACAATATATTAAAAATGCAATATTTCATGTCTTTACTATAGTCCCCAAATTCACCATTGTCAAATAAAAAAATACATTTCTTGCACCACAATTTTAATAATAATGCCAAAAAAAGTGGGTGTTTCAAGTATACCACTAGTAGAGATCGACCAAGGGGACGCGGCAAGCGGCCACGTCCCCTTGGTAGTGAAAAACATCAGGTATAATTACGCGCAACCGTTTATTTTCCCGCCGCCGCTTGGCAGGCTGTTACCGCCACGGTGTCGACGATGTCTTCCCACTTGCAGCCGCGGGAGAGGTCGTTGACCGGTTTGGCCATGCCGGCCATGACGGGACCGATGGCGGAGGCGCCGGCGAGGCGTTCGACCAGTTTGTAGCCGATATTGGCGGCGTCGAGATCGGGGAAAACGAGGCAATTGGCCCGGCCGGGGATTTTGGAGCCAGGCGCCTTTTGCGCCCCGACTTTTTGGATTAGGGCCGCGTCGGCCTGAAATTCGCCGTCCATTTCCAATTCCGGCGCTTTTTCCCGGGCCAGCTTGAGACCGGCGACGACCCGGTCGATTTCCGGGTGTTTGGCCGAACCTTTGGTGGAGTGGGAAAGAAAGGCGATGACCGGTTCGGACCCCATCATGGCTTTCCAGGAATGGGCGGTATTGATGGCGATATCGGCAAGCTGTTCGACCGTAGGGGTTTGCACCAAGGCGGTGTCGGCGAAGAACATGACCGGCTGGGTTTGGAAGTAGGGGCTGGATTCGGGCAGGACCATCATGAAAAAGGCGGAAATGGTGTTGATGCCTTTTTTCGCCTTGATGACCTGGAGGGCGGGGCGGAGGGTATCGGCGGTGGAGTGGACGGCGCCAGAGACATAACCGTCGACTTCGTCGAGTTTAACCAGCATGGCCGCGTACATGATATTGTCTTCGAGGGCTTTTTTGGCTTCTTCCGGAGTCATGCCTTTGGCTTTGCGGAGTTCGACCAGGGTGTCGACGATTTTCTGGTATTGCGGGTCGCGGGCGGGGTCGCGGAGGACGGCTTTACTGATGTCGGCGCCGACCTCCTTCGCTTTGGCATTGACTTTATCGGTATCTCCGATGAGGATGATTGGTCCGAAACCGAGCCTGCCGCATTCGGCGGCGGCGTGGAGGGTACGTTCATCCATGGCCTCGGGGAGGCAGATGCGTTTCTGGAATTTGACCGCCTTGGCGCGGAGTTCGTCGATAATGCCCATTTTTTCATCCCTTCATATAAAATAAGGAGTTTGCGAAAGCGTTAAGCGCCGAAACATGGCATTGTACCCCGTATTTCCCAATCGGCAAGAGAAACTTGTCCGGGGACATCCTCTCGGCAATTCCCGGGGATTTCTGCAGAAAAAATCTCGAATATATACCGTTAGGTACAGTTTTCGCTTTTTTATCGGTAACAACCTCTCTCGGCCGACACTAAGGAGGCGAGGGGAAACGGAAAAAACCCCAAAACTTCACCGCCCCGACCGGGAGAACCGCCATGCGAATTCTACGATCCTTCCTCCTCGCCGCCGCCGTCGCCGTTATTCCCCTGGCTGCGCCGGCCCTGGAAGTCACCGACATCATCCAGCTCTTGAGAAACGGCATTCAAGAACAGGTTGTCGCCAATATGGTTCAGCAGAACCCGCTGCCCCGGCCGCTAAGCATGAATGACGTGCTGGCGCTGCAGGCCGCCGGCGCCGGCGCCGATTTGTTGGAATATTTGACCCGGCCGGAGGCGTCGGTTCCGGTTTACGGGACGGCCCAGATCCAGCCCGGCGCCGAGACTTACCTCGGCGCCCCGGCAGCGGCGGCGCCGGAGGTGGGGTATCCCCCCCTCACAGTGGGGAACGGCCCGGTGGTGAGCGAAACGCTCTGCGAGAGCGACTGCGTGGCGGAGAACCTGTACGACAACGGCTACCAAATCGGCTATCCGTCGGATACGCTGGGGGTCGGGTCGGTCGCGTCCTGCGAGTCGCCGGTTTACATGCAGTTGCCCGAATACTACGAAACGGCGCCGGAGTATATCGTCACCGCTTCGCCGGTGGCCTACGCCGCCCCGAACTATTCGATTTATGAAACGCTCTATTATCCCGGCTATTACGAAACTTTGCCCTACTATGGCGGGTACAATTACTACGACGGCTTCACCCCCTATTTCGCCTACGATTGGATATACGGCTACCGGTACAACCGTAATGCTTGGGGCTACGACCGCTGGCGGAACAAGTCCCCGTGGTGGGACGGCGGCTGGTGGAACCACAATCGCCGCTGGAGCGACAACCGCTACTGGAACGACAGACGCTATTACGGCAACGACCGGCGGCGGGATTACCCGCGCATTCAAGACCTCAGCCATATACTCGACACCAACCGGAACCGGTACGGCGACCGCACCCGCTACAGCGACCGCAATAGCTACAGCGACCGCAACCGCTTCGGCGACCGTGACGGCCGGCAGAGCCGCGTCGGCAGCCTCGACCGGAACTTTACCCAGTCCCGTTTACGCACCGCGGCGGAACGGAATTTCCTGACCAGCGGCCTGGTCCGCCCCGGCGGGACCGTCGGCGACCGGCAGGCGAAGGGCGGCTTGCGCCCGGGTAGCCTCGCCACCCGGCAGGAGAGCCGGAACCGCAGCGACTGGTCGAGGGACGGCGCCAACCGTGGGTCGAGACTCGGCGGTACCGCGCAGCGGAGCGGCACTTTCACCCGTGACGGAAGTTTGTCCCGCGAAGCGGCGGCGCCGGTGCAGGGCGGTTTCGACGGCGTCTCGCTTACCAGCGGCAAGGTAATGACGCGTGACGGCGGCCTTACCGCCGGGGTGGTGAAGCCGGGCGGCACCAAGCGTTCGGCCGGAGGCTTTACCCGGGACCGGGACCGTGACCGGCCGCGCTTCACCGATGCGGTTCAATCCGCCCGGCCACGGCTTGGCGCCGCCGCTTCGCCGACCCTCGCGCAGCCGTCCCCCACTCCCACGGTCGTGCGCAGTCCGGGCCTTTCGGAAAGCGCCGGGCAAACGCCGGCCGCGGTTGCCCCGAAGCCGTCCGGGCGGCAAAGAATCAGCCCTTCGCTGATTCAAGGGCGGTCGGGAAACATTACGGCGGCAATCCCGACCGAACGTCGGATCGCCCGTCCCTCCGGCGCCCGGGACAAGCAGGTCAATCCCCAGGGAAGCGTATCCCCGTGGCAGAACCGGGTACAGCCCGGTACTACGGTACAGCGGCAAAGCGGAACTCCCGTGGTCGTGCCTCAGCAGCCGGTGGTAAAGCAAACGGTAACGGTCCAGCCGCGCCAGGTGGCTTTGGGCGCCTCCCCGGTCCAACGTCAGCCGCAGGCGGTGACGCGTCAGGAAAACCGCTTCAATCGTCCTCAGGGACAGGTGCAACGTCAGGTTCAGGCGCAACCTCAGGTTCAGGTGCAGCGTCAGGTTCAGGTGCAGCGTCAAGGCCCTGTTGCTCAGCCGGTTCAGGCTGGTCGTCAGGCGCCAGTTCAGCGCCAGGGTCAGGCCAATGGCCAGCTCCAGGCGGGTCGTCAGTCCCAGTCCCGGCAGAACCGGGGCCGTCCCGCCCCGAAGGTTGAGGAGGTTAAGCAAGGGCAGGATGCCGCCCGGTGGCAAGGGGCACGGGCGCGGTAGGAGGTTTGAGGGTAAAGCGGTATATTTCGTGACAGACGGGCGCATCTCAACT